>JAYSXE010000240.1:0-15050 GCA_043717565.1 Burkholderiales bacterium
CTTCATCAACATCAACCAGAACAAGATCATCAAGATCTTCTCGGTGGCCAGCGTGGCGCTGCTGCCACCCACGTTGATCGCCAGCATCTACGGCATGAACTTCAAGTTCATGCCCGAACTGGACTGGGCGGCGGGCTACCCGTTTGCGCTGGCGCTGATGGCCGCTTCGGTGGCTGCGCCCTTCATCTACTTCAGGCGCAAGGGCTGGCTGCGCTGAACGGTGCTGCACCCGGCCACGTTGTGATTTCTGGCCACGCATGCTCACACATACCGATGCCGCCGGCTGCAGCGCCCGGTTATGCTTTCGTTCTTACGTTGGCTTCGCACCGATCAGGGAACCGGGCCCCGCAGGCCCTCCAACAACAAGGTGACCCGCCGCATGCACCCGCACGCTCACCCTTCCGCGCCCGCTTCCTGCTGCCGGCCCCTGCCCGCCGCCCGCCATAAAGCCTGGTGGGCCGCAGCCCTGCTGGGCTTGTGCACGGCCACCGCCCAGGCCCAGTTTGCGATGGTGCCGGCACCGCTGTGCCCGCCGCCCCGTGAATCGGCGCACGACGTGGAGCAGGAATACCGCATCGACGCAGCTCGCCACCTGTATGCCTGCTACCCGATGCGCGTGTTCCGGGGCAAGCTGCCGCCGCTGCTGTATGGCATTGCCATCGTCGAAATCGAGATCGACACACAAGGCAACGTGGTGGCTGCAGAAATCACGCGCAAGCCGGCCGCCGACGAAGTGGCGCCCTGGATCTTGGCGATGATCCGGCGGGCCGGACCTTTCCCCGCCCCGGCACGTTTTCCCGAAGGCAAGCTGCGCTTCAAGGAAACCTTCTTCGTCGACAAGTCGGGCCTGTTCCAGGCTTTCACGCTGACCGAAGGCCAGCGCTGAAGCCGCGCGGCCGGCCTGGCTAGCTGACGGCGCGCCGCTTCAGCCAGCGCATCAGGCTGCCCACCGCGGGCAGCTTTTCATACAGTTCTTCGGCAGCGTCCCAGTAGTCGCGGTGTTCGCTGATGCGGCCATCGGCCGCCAGCTTCAGCAGGCTGCCGCCGTGGATGCGTTGCTCGCCAGCCTTCCAGCGGCGCAGGCCGAACAGAAAGTCCCAGCTCAGGAACAGCCGGTCGCCCTGGTGCACGGCGTCCAGCACCACAAAGCGCGGCCGGTCCAGGTTGGCGAACATGTGGGCGAAAACGCCAGTGATGGCCGCCACGCCCTGCACCGCGTTGAAGGGGTCCTTGAACCGCGCATCGGGTGTGTACGCCGCGTGCAGACGCTGCAGGTCTTCAGGCGCCAGGTGCTCGAAGAAGTGCACGATGGCTGCCACCTGCGCGTCGGCTTCAGCAGGCCAGCGGCCGGGCATGGTCAGGCGCCCACGCCGTTGCGCATGGCAGCGAAGTAAGCGCCGTAGGGCAGGTGCCGCAAGCCCTTCAGCCACAGCGTGAAGCGTTTGGGGAAGTGCATCTCGAAGTCACCGCGCTCCAGGCCCTTGACGATCTCCAGCGCCGCCACCTCGGGCGTGATCAGGGCGGGCATGTGGAAGTCGTTCTGCGCAGTCAGCGGTGTCGACACAAAACCCGGGCAGACCACCGACACACCCAGCTTCAGCGGCGACAGGTCCAGGTACAGCACCTCGGCCAGGTGCGTGAGCGCGGCCTTGGTGGGGCCGTAAGCCAGCGACTTGGGCAGGCCGCGGTAGCCGGCCACGCTGGACACCAGGCTCAGGTGCCCGCCGCGGCCAGCGGCCGCCTGCTCGCGCAGGATGGGCAGCACGGCGTCCAGCAGCAGCAGCGCGCCGCTGTAGTTCACCTGCACGTGGTTCAGCGCCACGTCCAGGTCGAAGGTGTCGGCGCGCATGGCCTGGTAGGTGCCGGCGCAGTACATCACCAGGTCCAGGCCGTCGTGCTGTGCCGCCACCTGCCGGGCGGCCGCCCGCAGCGCGGCGCGGTCGGTGGCGTCCAGCGGCAAGGCCAGGCTGCCCGGGTGCGCAGCCACGAAGTCGTTCAGGGGTTTGGCACTGCGTGCCGACACGCACACGCGGGCGCCGCGGCTGTGCAGCAGCTCGGCCGTGGCGCGGCCGATGCCGGTGGAAGCACCCACCAGCCACACACTGCGGCCCTGCCAGCTTTCGATCTTGGGGTTCAGCGACATTCAGGCACCCGGCTATTTCTTCGTGAACGACAGCGTGACTTCGCCCAGGTGGATGCCGAACTTGCTCATCACCGCCTTGTTCAGCATCACGCGTTCGTCCATCAGGTACATCCAGTCGTCGAACTGCACCTCGTAGACCTTGCCGTCCACCGGCAGCGCCAGCGTGTAACGCCAGTTCAGCGCGTTGCCCGCGGCCTGGCCTTCGGCCACACCCACCACGTCGTCGGCACGGCCGGTCCAGCGGCCGCCGCCTTCATCAGTCAGGCGCCACACGCGCCGTTCGGTGGTGCCGTCGCTGTAGGTGAAGCGCTCGTCCAGCGTGCCCTGCTTGCCTTGCCAGGTGCCCGTCATCTGCACCGTGAAGCGCCGTGCAACCTTGCCCGCGCGGTCGGTGAAAAGGCCGTGGGCCACCAGCTCGCCGTTGAAGTAGGTCTTCAGGTCGAGCACGGGCTTTTCAGCAGCGTAGTCGGCAGGCTTGGGGCCCGTGGCACAGCCAACCAGCAGCGCAGTGCTCAGTGTCAACGGCAGCAGCAGGCCCGTGAGCCAACTCGTCTTCGGTTTCATGGTGCAGGTTCCTTGTTCAACAGCAGCCGCCACAACAGGGCGGCACTCAACAGCTTCAACACGCAGGGCAGCAGGCAGTAGGCGATGGTCAGCGCCTGCAGGGCCTGCGCGTCGCGCGCACCCGGCGCGTATCCAAATTCGCCCAGCAAGGGCAGCGCCATGCCGGCGGCCAGCGCCAGGTTCAGCTTGGTGGCGAAGTTCCACCAGCCGAAGTAAGCCCCTTCCAGCTGTTGGCCATGGCCGGCGCGCTGGATGGTGCCGGCCAGCAGCGCCCCGGGCAGCGTCAGGTCGGCGCCCAGCGCCACGCCACTGGCCAGGCACACCACCGTATACGACACCACGTCGCCAGCGCCCAACAAGGCCGCCCAGGCGAAGGTGGCGACCGCCAGGCCCATGCCCAGCAGCCAGGCCTTGACCAGACCCAGGCGCGCCACGGCGCGCAGCCACAGCGGCATGGACAGCGCGCCCGCGGCAAAGTAGCTGGCCAGGAACAGCGGTTCCCAGGCTGCCGCTTGCAGCCGGTCGCGAATGAAGAACAGCACCAGCGTGGCCGGCACGGCACTGGCCACGCCGTTGACCAGGTACACCGCCAGCAGGCGCCTGAAGGCCGGCGTGACCAGCGGCTGCCACAGCGTGCCGGCGCCGGTTTGCGTGCGGGCCGTGGGCCCAGCGGCGGTTGCTTCGGCAGCGGTGGCGGCTTGCGCTGCAGCGGGTGGCGCACCCACTGGCTGCGGCGCCCGCCACAGCGCCCACAGGCCAACGAACAGCGCCGCGGTGAACACCACCGTGGCCGCCGACAGCCCCGCCACCGACGGCAGCACGCTGGCCACCAGCACGCCCACCAGCGACAGCCCTTCGCGCCACGACACGATGCGCGCGCGCTGGGCTTCGTCGCCGCCCAGCCGTGCACCCCAGGCCTGGTGCAGCACGGTCACCACGCTGTAGCTCAGGTAGGTGACGGCCAGCAGCGCCGCGCACCAGGCCAGCAACGCAACAGGCTCACTGCGCAGCCCGGCCGGCGGAAAGAACAGGCCGCGAAAGCCCAGGGCCAGCAGCAGAGCGGCAGCTGCGGCAAAGGCCAGCACCCGCGCCGTGGAATGGCCGAACCAGCCGTCCACCCAGCGCCCGATGCTGGGGTCGACCAGTGCGTCCAGCAGGCGCGCGCCCAGCAGCAGCGCGCCCAGCGTGGCCAGCGGAATGCCGAATTCGGTGGCGTAGTGGTTCGGCAGAATCACATACAGCGGCAGGGCCACGAAGGCCAGCGGCAGGCCCAGTGCACCGTAGCTCAGCCCTTGTCGCCAACCCCCGGTCCAGCGGCCTTGCGCAGCCGGTGGCAACGGTTGTGGCAGGCCCGGGCTGGCGCCCTGGCTCATGGCGCCGCGCCCTGCCCCAGCAGCGCTGCGCGCAGCTTCGGGTCCGAGCTCTGCGGCGACAACCAGATGCCGAAGAAACGGCGCGCAAACTCGGCGTCGCTGACGCTGCCCTTGAAGCGGCCGTTGATATAGAACTGTGCGCCTTCGCGCGGCTGGTAGACACCGGTGATGCGGCTGCCGGCCACCACGTCGGGGAACAGCCCCAGCATGGCCTGCAGCCAGCGCTGTGCGGTGCCTTCGTCGATGTCGCCCTGGCGCTTCATCTCCTGCAGCGACCGTTCGGCAATCTGCTGGCCCTGCAGCGCACGCTGGTAGCGGATCTCCAACGCCAGCGGCTGCGCCCAGCTGCCCGGCGGCACCCGTTGGCCCGTGGGCGCCCACAGGCGCGCTTCATACACCCGCAGGCCCATGAAGCGCAGCAGCCCCTGGCCTTGCAGCGCGGGCGCCGCCAGTGCGGTGTTCACCTCGGGCGGCGGGTTGGTGTCGGCATCGGGGGCCGGTGGTGTCTGGGCCCATGCCGGTGCGCTGCCCAGCCCCAGGCCCGCCAGCAGGCTGGCGCCCAGCCCGGCGGCCAGCCAACGCCGGCGTGTGGTGGGTTTCATGCCGGCCGCTGCAGCGTGAACTGCACCACGTCGGTGTTGCCGGTGGCGAAAGCGGCTTCGCAGTAGGCCAGGTAGAACTCCCAGATGCGCATGAAGCGGGTGTCAAAGCCCAGCTGCCGCAACGGGCCGTCACGTTCCAGGAAGCGCAGGCGCCAGCGGTGCAGCGTCTCGGCGTAGTCGGCACCGAAGGCCATCTCGTTGACCACCTGCAGCCCGGCCTTCGCCGCCTGCTGTGCAAACACGGTGCGGCTGGGCAACAGGCCGCCGGGGAAGATGTACTGCTGGATGAAGTCGGTGCTGCGCACGTAGCGCTCGAACAGGTCGTCGCGGATGGTGATGCTCTGGATGCAGGCGCGGCCGCCGGGCTTGAGCTTGTCGTGCACGGTCTTGAAGTAGCTGTCCCAGTATTCGCGGCCCACGGCCTCGAACATCTCGATCGACGCGATGGCGTCGAACGGCCCGTCGGCGATGTCGCGGTAGTCCTGCAGCCGCAAGTCGGCCTGCCCAGCCAGCCCGGCGTCTTGCAGCCGCTGCTGGGCGTGCGCCAGTTGTTCAGAAGACAAGGTGACGCCGGTGACGTGGGCGCCAAATTCGCGCGCGCCCAGCTCGGCCAGCGCACCCCAGCCGCAGCCGATTTCCAGCACGCGCTGGCCCGGCTGCACGTTGCATTCGGCCAGCGCGCGCCGCACCTTGGCCCACTGCGCACGCGCCATCGGCTGGGTCTGGTCGCCATCGAACCAGGCGCTGGAATAGTTCATCGTTTCGTCCAGCCACTGGCGGTAAAAGCTGTTGCCGATGTCGTAGTGGGCGTGGATGTTCTTCTTGCTGCCTGCGCGCGAATTGCGGTTGCGCAGATGCTTGATGCGGTAGGCCAACCGGCCCCACCAGCTGCCGTAGATGGCGGTTTCGATGGTGTCGCGGTTGGCGATGAACAGCTTCAGCAGCGTCACCAGGTCGGGGCTGCTCCAGTGGCCTTCGATCCAGCTCTCTGCAAAGCCGATGTCACCACTTTTCAGCACCGCGCTGCACACGTTCCAGTCCAGCAGGCGCAGGGCCGCGCGGTGGCCACCCGGGCTTGACTGGCCCAGGTGCAGCAGCGTGCCGTCGGGCAACTGCAGGTCCAGGGTGCCATGCTGCAGGCGTTGCATCAGGCCCAGCACCGCGCGTGCGGCGGGTGGTGCGGCTTCGGGCAGGGTGATGCGCGCGGTGGCAGAGGCGGTTTGGGCGTGCGTGTAGCTCATGGAACTGCAATCGGGTTTCGGGGTTGCAAGAAGGGCGGGCTGCGGCTTGGCCGTCAGCGCGTGGTGAAGGCCTGCGGCGGCGGCGGTTTGCTGAAGAAAGGCACGCGCTTGCGCCACAGCAGGATGGCCTGCCAGTGGATGCGGGCCATCACGCCCAGCGTCATCAACGGCGTGCCGAAGAAAGCGCGCCGGCTGGCCTGCGCGGTTAGCGGCTGCAGGTGGCCGCTGACGCTGGTCTCCAGCAGCGGGCCTTCGTCGTTGTCGTGGTCCACACGAGCCACCGTGCGGCTGGCGGTGCGCATGAAGCGAAAGCGGTAGCGGCCCTGCACGCTGCAGAACGGCGAGACATGGAACACCTTGCTGGCCACCTGTTCGCTGCCGAAGGCCAATTGCGGCCCGTCCAGCAGGTAACAGTGGCGTTCGCCAAAGGTGTTGTTCACTTCCACCACCACCGCTGCCAGGCTGTTGTCGCGGCGGTGGCAGTACCAGAAGCTGACGGGCTTGAACACATAACCGGCCACGCGCGGGTAGGTGTGCAGCCAGGCTTCGCCCTGCGCGTCATGCACGCCCTCGCGCGCCAGCAGTTCGTCCAGCCAGCCCAGCGCGTCGGCACGGCCGTCGCCGTGGTCGGCATCGTGGAAGCTGAGCAGGCCAAAACGGTTGCGCACCAGCGCCGTCGCCGCGGCCGAACCGGGCGCCGCCGCCAGGCTGCGCATCGGCAGCATGAAGAAGTAGGTGGGGTACTCAAACGCGTGCACCGCCGGGCGCAGGCGGCGGTGGCGCACGACGCCAGTGCCCAGCAGCGGTTGCGCGGGGGCCAGCGTGTTCATGCCACCTTCAAAGCCTGCGGTTCGGCCAGCCGGCTGCCCACGGCCTGCACCACCGCCTGCGCCGACATCAAGCCGTCTTCATGGAAGCCGTAACGTGTCCAGGCGCCGCAGAACCACGTGCCCTGTTGCCCCTGGAGCTGCGGCAGCTGGCCCTGGGCCTGCACGGCCGCCACGTCAAACACGGGGTGGCTGACGTCGAAGCTGGCCATCACCTTTGCCGGGTCGGGCGGGCATGCCGGGTCGGGGTTCAGCGACACGATCACCGGCTGCCGCCAGGGCAGCGGTTGCAGGCGGTTGATCAGGTAATGCAGGCACACGGCGGCCTCTTCGCGGCCCTGGTTGGTGGCCCGGGCGTAGTTCCACGCCGCCCAGGCCCGCGGGTGGCGAGGCAGCACGGCGGTGTCGGTGTGCAACACCGTGCGGTTGGGCTGGTATTGAATGGCGCCGAGCACGGCGCGTTCCTGCGCGGTGGCGTCGGCCAGCAAGGCCAGGCTCTGGTCGCTGTGGCAGGCCAGCACCAGGTGGTCAAAGACCTCGGTGCCGCTGTCGGTGGACACCGCCACGCCCGCACCGGCCAAGCGCCGCACGGCGCGCACCGGCGTGTTCAAGCGCGCATCGGCCAAAGGGGCCAGCAGCTTGTGCACATAGTTGCGCGCCCCGCCCGCCACGGTGTGCCACTGCGGCCGGTCGGCCACCTGCAGCAGGCCGTGGTTGTGACAGAAACGGATCATCGTGCCCACTGGGAAACGCAACATCTGGTCGGTCGGGCAGGACCAGATGCAGCCGATCATGGGCAGGAAATAGCCTTCGGTGAACGCCGCGCCGAAACGGTGGCGCGCCAGGAAGTCGGCAATCGGCTCTGACAGTTCAGCGTCTTCGTTGCGCAGCGCGATCTGCGTGGCCAGCCGGTTGAAACGCAGCAGATCGGCCAGCATGCCCAGGAACGAAGGCCGCAACAGGTTGCTGCGCTGCGTGAACACGCTGTTCAGGTTGTTGCCGCTCCATTCCAGTCGCCGGCGCCCCGGGCCTGACGGCACCTGCACTGAAAACGACATTTCCGACGGTGCGGTCTGCACCTGCAGGTCGGCAAACAGCTTCACCAGCTGCGGGTAGGTGCGGTGGTTGAAGACCAGGAAACCCGTGTCAACGCCATGCGTCACGCCCTCAAGCGTGACATCCACCGTGTGCGTGTGGCCGCCGAAGTGGCTGCCGGCCTCAAACAGCGTAACCTGGGCTTGACCATGCAGGCCGTGGGCCGCTGCCAGGCCCGAAATGCCCGAACCCACCACCGCCACGCGCTTCATGCAGGTACCCCCGACGACATGCCGCGAAAGAAAGTTGCCGTGTGGCGCCCCCGGGCGAAGCAGGGAGGGAGGAAGGAGAGAGACCGCCCGGGGATTCCAGCCAGCGATGCCGGCCGGCCACACGACAGAAAAAACGATTGCCCGAACCGGGTGTTCATGGAGTAACCCGGTTTGAACGGATGGCACCGGTCGACGGTTTGGCCTGCCCCAGAAAGGCATCCAGAACCGGAGCGTGACCGTACAGAGATGGGTGCTTCATGATCTTATCGGTTCAAATTGCGACTGTTTAGTCACGTTTAGACTGGATGGTATTCGCAGGACCAGGCTTTCTGGATGAAGCCATGTTGTCGAAAGGGTCAAAAGGTTCGAAAGGGGCATACCGGCCGAGGCCGGCTTCTCAACGCAGGCCTTCCTAGAATGCAAGTCCGATGCAAGCTCAAACCACCCCCTCTGCAGCGCCCATGCTGTACCCCGAGTTGTTCCGGCAACTCGAGGCTGTGCGCTGGAACATGGACACCGACATTCCATGGGCCAGCTTTGACGCCAGCCTGCTGAGCGACGAGCAGGCGCAGACCATCAAGATGAACGCCATCACGGAATGGGCGGCTTTGCCCGCCACCGAGATGTTCCTGCGCGACAACCGCGACGACAGCGACTTCAGCGCTTTCATCAGCGTGTGGTTCTTCGAAGAGCAGAAGCATTCGCTGGTGCTGATGGAATACCTGCGGCGCTTCCGGCCCGACCTGGTGCCCACCGAAGCCGAGCTGCACGCCGTGCGCTTCGAATTCGACCCCGCGCCGGCGCTGGAAACGTTGATGCTGCACTTCTGCGGCGAAATCCGCCTGAACCACTGGTACCGCCGTGCGTCTGAATGGCACACCGAGCCGGTGATCCGCACCATCTACCAGACGCTGGCACACGACGAGGCACGCCACGGTGGCGCCTACCTGCGTTACATGAAACGTGCACTGACACGGTTTGGTGACGAAGCGCGTGCCGCATTCACCAAGATCGGCGTGCTGATGGCCAGTGCGCGGCGCACGGCGCAGGCGCTGCACCCGACCAACCTGCACGTCAACGCGGCGCTGTTCCCCCGCGACACCGTGCAAAGCCGCATGCCCAACCCCGAATGGCTGCAACACTGGCTGGACCGGCAGATCCACTTCGACGCCGTGTGGGAAGGCAAGGTGGTCGACCGCATCCTGCACAACCTGAGCCTGTTGATGGAGCGCAGCTTTGCCAGCGTGCAGGAACTGAACCGCTACCGCAAGGAAGTGACGGCGGCGGCCGAAGCCGCCGCGGCGCGGGCCACGCCCGCCTGACCGGCGCCGCGGCAGCGCGGCCCGCGGCCCTGCGCCGGCCAGCACGCGCTTCAGCCTTTCTTGGCCATCGCTTCCATGTCGCGCTTGCGGTCGGCGTTCACGCGCTGCACCGAAGCGCGCTCGCCCAGCAGCTTCAGGTGCGCTTTCCAGTCAAAGCCGGCGGCGGCCACCATGTCTTCGCCCAGCACCGCCTTGGTGGCTTGTGCCACCACGGGCAGCGAAGCGAAAGCTGACGCATCGGCCAGCGTGAACGTGCTGCCCGCGGCATAGGGCGCAAAGCGGGCCAGCCGCTTCAGCGCCGCCAGGTTCTTTGCCAGCTGTTTCTTCACGCGGTCCTGCGTGGCTTCGCTGACGGTGCCGCCGAAAAAAGCCTGGGAATACAACTCGCGCCCCACCAGTTCGACATACAGCTCCATGAAGGCGCACAGCTCGCGAACTTTGGCCGCCTCCAGCGGGTCGGCCGGCATCAGCGCGGGCTGCGGGAAGCGCGCTTCCAGATAGTCGGCAATGACCTGGCTTTCGCACAGCGGCAGGCCGTCCACCTGGATGAAAGGAATCTTGCCCAGCGGCGTGGCGCTCAACACCGCGTCGTCGGCAGAACCGGTGCGCTGCGGCACTTCGCTAAAGGGCACGCCCTTCTCCAGCAGCACGATCTTGACCTTGTTGTAGTAGTTGGAAAGGCTCATGCCGTGCAACGTGATCATCGGGTTCTCCAGGTTCGGGTGGGTTGAAAGAGAAAGAGGTGGGGCAGGCAGCCTGCCCTTCAGTCGGCCGCCGGCTTGGGCGCCCGGTTGACGATAGCAATACCGGCACACACGGTGGCCAGCGCCACCAGCAGGCGCAGCGTGAGCGGTTCGTCCAGCAGCAGCACACCAGCGACCAGACCAAACAGCGGCGTCAGCAGCGTGAAGGCCGAGACCTGGGTGGCCGGGTAGTGCCGCACCAGCCAGAACCAGGTCAGGTAGCTGGCCGCCGTGACCACCACCACCTGGAACAGCATCAACAACGCCACCTGCAGGCTCAGCCCCTGCGGCCAGACTTCCGTGGACACGGCCGAAGCCGCGGTCAGTGCCAACGCCGACACCACCAGCTGGTAGAGCAGGGTCTTCTCGGGCAGGCACTGCGCCAGCCGCGTGCCGCGCACCAGCAGCGTGGTCAGCCCCCACAGCAGCGCAGCAGTCAGCGCCAGCAGGTCGCCCAGCCACTGCAACGGGCCGGCTGCGGGGTTGGAAAAGCCTTCAGCAAAAGCCCACACCACGCCGCCAAAAGCCAGCAGCAGGCCGGCCCCCTGCCCCAGCGACAGCCGCTCGTTGCGCGCAATCAACGGCATGCCCAGGGCCACCACGAAAGGGGCGGTGTACAGGAACACCACCATGCGTGACGCGGTGGTGAACTGAAGGCCGACAAACATGCAGCCGAACTCGGCAGCAAACAGAACGCCGGCCAGCAGGCCCGCGCGTGTGGTGCCGTCACGCTGTACCAGCGGCAGGCCGCGCACACGCGACCACAGCAACAGCACCAGCGCAGCGCCCAGCGACCGCAGTCCCGCCTGCAGCAGCGGCGGCACTTCGGTCAGCGTCACCTTGGCCGCCACCTGCGCCAGGCCCCACACCATGCAGCAGGCCAGCAGCAGTGCCACCGCCAGCAGGTCCAGCCGGTCTTTCCGCCCCAGCACCCGCCCCGCCACGCTTTCCGCGTCGTTCCGGCCCGCATTCATGCGCCGCTGCGCCCCGCGGTGGGGGCGGCTCCGTCAGTGGCGCCCGCCTTCACCAGCAGCAAGGCCAGCAGGCCACACAGCAAGCCTGCCAGGGCCCCGGTGGCGTGGGCCAGTGGTGCCACGGCAATGTCCCAGTCGGCACTGTGCCGCAAGGCCGCACCCCAGGGCTTTTCACTCAGCAGCTTGGCCACCAGGCCCAACGCCACGCCAGCGCCGATCCAGCGGCGGCGGCCGCGCCCCTGCAGCAGCAGGTGCAGGCAGACGAGGGCCACACCCGCATGCAGCACGCCAGACAAGCCCCCGTAGTGCAGCAGGTCGGGCCTGCTCAACAGGGCCAGGTGCGTCAACGGCCAGGCCGCCACCCAGGCCCCGGCCTGCAGCCGCGGCACCTGCGCAGCAAAGCCGTAAGCACCCACCACAGCAGCCGCCAGCAGGTTGGCGCCCAGGTGCTGTTCGCTCCAGTGCACCCACGCGGCCGAGAACGCACGCCAGGGGTTGGACCCAGCCAGCCCGGGCTGCCAGTCCAGCCACAGCGCCGGCGCGGCAAAAGCCAGCAGCGAACCAAGCATCAATGACGCCGTGACCCACAACCAAGCCCGCGGCCCCGACCCCGGTGCGGGCGGAGCGGTCAACCGAACACCGCCTGCCACAGCCGCTGCACCGCCTGCTGGTGGCTGGCCAGCAAAGCGGGCAAAAACTGGGTGGGCTTTTCGTCCAGCCGCGCCTGGTGCTGGGCGCGCCGCAGTTCGCGGTAGGCGGTGGCCGCTGCGTCACCCACGCCGGGTGGCAACAGGCCTGCGCTTTGCGCACGCTGCAGCAGCGCGATGTTGCCGGCGTTGTCCAGCAACGGCGGGTACGCACGGCTCTGTGTCAGCACCAGGTACTGCACGGCGAACTCCACGTCCATCATGCCGCCCGGGCTGTGCTTCACATCAAACAGGTTCGCGGGCACGGGGTGCGCGGCCCGCACCTTTTCGCGCATGCCGCGAACCTCGGCCAGCAAGGCCGCGCCGTCGCGCTCGGCGGTCAACACCGCGCGGCGCGTGGCCTCGAAACGCTGCGCCATGGTTGGTGGGCCGGCCACAAAACGGGCGCGCGTCAGCGCCTGGTGTTCCCAGGCCCAGGCGGTGTTGCCGCCACGGCCCACCTGGTAGCGGTCAAACGCCCCGATGCTGGTGACCAGCAGGCCCGAATTGCCGTTGGGCCGCAGCGCGGTGTCGATGTCGAACAGTTCGCCGGCACCGGTGCGCAGCGTCATCCAGTTGATGACCTTGCGCACGAAGGCGCCATAGACCTCTTGGTCGCGCTGCGCCTCTTCGCTGTCGGCCTGTTCGGGGTCGTCGTACAGAAACACCACGTCCAGGTCGCTGCCGTAGCCCAGTTCCTTGCCGCCCAGCTTGCCGTAGGCGATGACGGCCACGCCGGGGTCGCTGCGATGGCGCTGCTTCAGCCGCGCCCAGGCCCAGCTGAGCACCAGGGCCAGCACGGTGTCGGCCAGGCTGGACAGGTCGTCGGCCACCTGTTCCACCGTGATGCGCGCTTCCACGTCGCGCACCAGCGTGCGAAAAACTTCGGCGTGGTGGGCGTGGCGCAGCGTGTCCAGCAACTGCCCTTCGTCGTCTTCGCCGGCGCGCTTCAGGCCGCGCATGCGGTCTTCCATCTCTTCGGTAAAAGCGGCGGCGTCAAAACGCTGGTGCAGCAGCCGCTCGTCGGCCAGCTCGTCAATGACGCCGGGGTGGCGCATCAGGTACTGCATGGGCCAGCGGGCCATGCCCAGCAGGCGCAGCAGCCGGCGGTGCACGTCGGGCCTTTCCAGCAGCAGCGCCAGATAGTTCTCGCGGCGCAGCAGCGGTTCCACCCAATCGATGAAGCGCAGCGCACCCGCTTCTGAACACACCTCTTCGCGCAGCGCGTCGGCCGTCTTCTGCATCAGGCGGCCCAGGCGCATGCGGCTCTCGTCGCGCAGCGCCAGCACCTTGGGCTGCTGGGCCCAGGGTCGCAGCTTGTCGGCCAGCACCGTGGGCAGGCATTCGAGCAGCCCTTCGCTGTCCACCGGCTGCGGGCCGGGGCCACATGCCCGGCAACCGCTGCCCGATGTGGCCGCAGCGTTGTTGCTGCGGCCCTCGCGCAGCAGCGCGTCGAATTCACCCGCCACCAGCTCGCGCACCTCGCACAAACGCTGCAGCAGTTCGCAGGCGTCGGGCTTGCAGGCCATGCCCAGGCTGGCCGCGATCCAGCCCAGGTCGGCGTCATTCGAAGGCAACAGGTGCGTCTGCTGGTCGTCCAGGTACTGGATGCGGTGTTCCACCTGGCGCAGGAACACGTAGGCATCGGCCAGCTGCTGGGCCGTGTCGGCCTTCATCAGGCTGCGCTGCACCAGCCGCTGCAGGCCCCGCAGCGTGCTGCGGGTGCGGATCTCGGGGAACTGCCCGCCGCGCACCACCAGCATCAACTGCACCGTGAATTCGATCTCGCGAATGCCGCCACGCGACAACTTCACGTCATTGGCGCGGTCGGGCCGGCCGGCGGCGCGGCGCTGGGCTTCGTCGCGGATCTTCTGGTGCAGCTGGCGCAGGCCTTCGAACACGCCGTAGTCGAGATAGCGGCGGTAGACAAACGGCGTCACCAGCGAGCGCAGCGCCAGCGCCTGGCCGCTGGTGACAGCCCGGCGCGGCGCCACCACGCGGCTCTTCAGCCACGCAAAACGTTCCCATTCGCGGCCCTGCACCTGGAAGTACTCTTCCAGCATGGCCAGGCTCACCACCGGCGGGCCCGAGTTGCCGTTGGGGCGCAGCGCCAGGTCGACGCGAAAGACAAAACCGTCGTCGGTGGTGTCGCCAATCAACGCGAACAGCCGCTTGGCAACGTAACTGAAGTATTCGTGGTGCGACACCGGCCGCGCGCCGGCCGTCTGGCCTTCGTCGTCGTAGACGTAGATGAGGTCGATGTCCGACGACACATTGAGTTCGCGCGCGCCGAGCTTGCCCATGCCCACGATCCACAGGTCCATGCGCTGGCCGGCCTGCGGGCCCTCGGTGAACATCGGCGGGCCATGCCGCTCATCAGCTTCGGCCTGGGCTTGCTCCAGCGCCAGTTCCAGCGCCACCTCGGCCAGCATCGACACCGTGCCGGTGATGTCGGCGAGCGACGCACCCTGCTCCACGTCCAGCGTGGCCAGGCGTTCCATCACCAGATGGCGCGCCACCCGCAAGGCGCTGGCCAAGTCGCGGCCGGCGCTGGCTGCCGGGCCCGCCAATGGAACCGGTTGTTGCAGCTGCTGCACCAGCGCGCGCACCGCGTCGTCGTCGGGCAGACCGGGCGGCAACAGCGGCAGCTCGGCAGCGTAGCGGCGGCGCACGCGCTGCACAAAACGGCTGTACTCGGCCAGCGCCAATGGCACCGGCGCGGGCAGCGCGCTGCCCAACGGCAGCACGGGCGCGAGCCCAGCCTGTGCAGCACGGGTTGGTGGTGTCAAGTCATGCCCTCCGGGTTCCTGCCGGACCCTCTTCCATGTCGTGGGTGGAGTGACCGCGATGGCCCTCAACTCTGCCCAGAGGTTAGCCGGAAAGCAGGTGCATTGCGCCATTGGGGAATTGCCACCCGTGGCAGCACCGGGCGGCACGCGCAAAATGCCGCGATGAAAGTCGCTGCCGTTCAGATGATTGCCACCCCCAATTGGGCCCGCAACCAAGAAGCCGCTGCGCGCCAGGTGGCACAGGCTGCGGCAGCCGGCGCGCAGCTGGTGCTGCTGCCCGAGTACTTCTGCCTGCTGGGCCAGCGCGACACCGACAAGCTCGCGCTGGCAGAAACCCCTGGCCACGGTCCGATACAACGCTTTCTGTCAGACACCGCGCGCCAGCACGGCCTCTGGCTGGTGGGCGGCACGCTGCCCATCAGCCACAGCGCCACGCAGGCCCTGAACCGCTGCTGCGTGTTTGCACCCAGCGGCGTGCA
>JAYSXE010000025.1:0-29480 GCA_043717565.1 Burkholderiales bacterium
CAGTTTGGGGTTCAGCGCGTCGCGCAGCCAGTCGCCCAGCAGGTTCACGCTGAGCGCAATCAACACCAGCATCACACCGGGGAAGATGGTGATCCACCACTCGCCCGAGAACAGCAGGTCGTTGCCGATGCGGATCAGCGTACCCAGCGACGGCGATGTCGATGGCACCCCCACGCCCAGGAACGACAGCGTGGCCTCGGTCAAGATGGCTGCCGCCACCTGGATGGTGGCCAGCACCAGCACCGGCCCCATCACGTTGGGCAGCACATGCCTGAACATGATGCGCCCGGGCGCCACACCGATGACGCGGGCGGCCTGCACGTATTCCTTGTTGCGTTCCACCAGCGTGCTGCCGCGCACGGTGCGTGCGTACTGCACCCAGCCCGACAACGAGATGGCCAGGATCAGCACCCCGAAGGCCAGGCTCTCATGCGCATTGGGAAACAATGCGCGGCCCACGCCGTCGATCAACAGCGCAATGAGGATGCTGGGAAAGGACAGCATCACGTCGCACACGCGCATGATGAAGGCGTCGATGCGGCCGCCTGCGAAGCCCGACAGCAGCCCCAGGCCCACGCCAACCAGCATCGACAGCACCACCGAAGACAAGCCCACGAACAGCGAGATGCGCGCGCCGTAGAACAGCCCTGACAGGATGTCGCGGCCCTGGTCGTCGGTGCCCAGCAGGAAGCGTCGGCTTCCGCCCTCGATCCAGGCCGGGGGCAGGCGTGCGTCAGACAGGTTCAGTGACGCCAGATCAAAGGGGTTGTGGGGCGACACCCACGGTGCAAACAGCGCGCAGAACAGGCAGCCTGCGGCCAGCACCGCAGCCATCATGGCCATGGGCGAGTTGCGAAAGCTGTACCACAGGTCGCTGTCGCGCCAGCGGTCCCAGCGGCTTGCTGGTTCGGGCGCAGGTGCTTCGGGGGTGCTGGTCACGGGGTTTGAATGGTCAGAAAGCATCAATGGCCGCCCGCAGGGCGCTCCATGCGCAGCCGTGGGTCCACGGCGAAGTACAGCAGGTCCACCGTCAGGTTCACCAGCACGAAGATCAACGCGATCAGACACAAGTACGCCGCCATCACCGGAATGTCCGCAAACTGCACCGCCTGGATGAACAGGAAGCCCATGCCCGGCCACTGGAACACGGTCTCGGTGATGATGGCAAAGGCGATCAGGCTGCCCAGTTGCAGGCCGGTGATGGTGATCACCGGGACCAGGGTGTTCTTCAGCGCATGGCCGAAGTACACCGCCTGGTCGGTCAGGCCGCGGGCGCGGGCGAACTTCACGTAGTCGGTGCGCAGCACTTCCAGCATCTCGGCGCGCACCAGCCGCATGATCAGCGCCAGCTGAAACACCGCCAGCGTGACGGCGGGCAGCACCAGGTGCTTCCAGCCGTCCAGGCTGAGCATGCCCGTGGTCCAGCCACCCAGGTTGATGACGTCACCGCGCCCAAAGCTGGGCAGCACTTGCAGCGTGACCGCAAACACCAGGATGAGCAGGATGCCGATGAGGAAGGTGGGCAGCGAAACACCCAAGAGCGAAACGATCATCGCCAGCTGCGCGCCAAAGCGGCCGCGCTTGAGCGCCGCGTACACGCCCAGCGGAACGCCCGCCACCAGCGCGATGACAGCTGCCACCAGCGAGAGTTCCACGGTCGCCGGAAAGCGTTCTGCGATCAGGCCGGACACCTTGCGGCCCTGGCGCAAACTCATGCCGAACTCACCTTGCACCGCGTTGCCCACAAACCGGGCGAACTGAACCGGAAACGGTTGGTCCAGGCCCAGGTCCTGCCGAAGCTTGTCGCGCTGATCTTGCGTTGCGTCCTGGCCCAGCAGGTTCGTCACCGGGTCGCCGACATACTGGAACAGCATGAAGGCCAGAAAGGCCACCGTGAGCATCACCAACAGGGCTTGCAGCAGACGGCGGAGGATGAACGCGAGCATGGGAGGGGAAAACGGCTGTAGCGGCTGGTGGCGGCGCGTACCCGGTGACTGGGCGCCGACGAAAGAAACGGTGAACGTGTGGTGCGAAAGGCGCGTGCGAAAAACCGCAGGCCGCTGCGCCAATCAATTCAAAGGATGATGGCTCAACCCGGGCAAGGTTTGCAAACGTGAAGACCCTGCCTCGGGCCCGCGAAGCAGGGCGTCCCGGGCAAGACACGCGCTAAATGCAGAGCTCAGTGAAGCTTCACGTCACCGAACCAGGTGCGGGCCGTCGACCGCGTGTTGTCGCTGTCAGTCATCAAGGCCATGGAGGTGAGGTTGCCTGCTGTTTCGCCAAATGCGAGTCGGTAGTCATCAGCGAGATTGCGCCGATGGTCGCGCCAGCGACCCAGATGCGCCGTGCCCGAATCAACGACGATCTTGCGAATGCGGTCGCTGCGCGAATTGACGATCACCGTGCCCACAGGTGCCGTCGCGTCCCACACATACATCAGCGTGGCAAAAGGCGGCCGCTCGCCGGTCAAGGCCTCGGCCAGTTCAAACAAGGCTCTGGTCCTCGCCGGCAAAGCAGACACGTCGCCCTCAAATGCAAACATCACGCGGGCCGCAGAATCTTCGCGCGCGGCGTCGGCAACGCTGGCATTCGACGGCTTTTGCTCCACCCACCATGAAAAACTCACCTCGCCCAGACTGTGCGCGGGCACGCTGAGCTTGCGGCGCCACATGCTGGCCGCATGTTCGGCATGTGCGCGCACGGCATGGCGTCCTTGGTGGTGACCGGCTTGGTACTCCGTTTGCTTCTTGCCGGGCAGCGCTACGCTGTGCCAGTCACCCTGTGCGTCGGGCTGCTGCGGGGTCACGGCGCAGGAAGCCAGCAACACAAGACTGGCAACGAGAGTCAGTTGGCGGTGTTTCACGGGTCGTGGAAAGGTCAGCAAAGGTTCGAGCGTGATGGACACAAAAAAAGACCGCCCGAGGGCGGTCTTCGCGTAAACAACAGCGGCGGGCCTTGAATCGAGCCGTCGCTGCCGTTCCGTCAGAACGAGTGGCGAATGCCGAACTCGTAGGCGGTCACGTCGGCGGCGCTGCCAGGACGGTCGGCCTTGGCGCCTTGAGCGTACAGAGCGCTGCGCTTGGACAGGTCATGCACGTAACCCAGGCCAATTTGCTTGCCGTCATTGGCAGCCGGGTTGCCGCTGGACTTGGTGTACGAAGCCTTGAACGTTCCTGCGCCGACGGGCACGTTTACGCCCAGCAGTGCGGTCTTCTGATCACTGGTCAGCAGTTCACGCTTGCTGTACTGGCCCATCAGGGTCATGAAACCCATGTTGAACGAGGCGCCGACGTTCATGTCGGTGTAGTCGTCAGCCATCGGCACAGCGGCCGTGAAAACACCGCCGGGAGTCAGCGTCGAGCCGGTGGTTTTATTCGTCTTGCCAAACGCGACTGCAACATTCACAGGACCAGCGGCGTAACCTACGCGGCCACCGATGTACTTGTTACCGCGGACGCCTTCGCCAGCAGCCACTTGCACCTGACCGTAGACACCGCCCATGGCAGGCAGGAAGTAGCCGATGGTGTTGTTCGCGCGGACCAACGTCTGCGCGCCAGAGCCCAGAGTGCCAGCAACGTTCAGCATGGAAGCGACGCCGTTGGTGCCAAACGGATCGAAAATGGTGTAGTTCCAGAACGACGGGGTGTAGTCACGACCCAGACGCACTTCACCGAAGCCGCCCATCAAGCTGACCGTCGAGCGGCGGTTGAAGAACTGGCTGACCACAGGGGTCGACGCGTTGGCAGAGCCGTTCACGTTGACCGCGTTGGTGGTGTTCGTGCCACCGATGTCGGGGTTGACGCCGGCCTCGAGCCAGAAGCCAGCACGCATGCCGCCGCCGAGATCTTCAACGCCACGGAAACCCAGGCGGCTGGAAGCATTGCCGTCTTGGCTCAGCGACTTGACGGTGGTGGAACCGGTCTTGGTGCTGCGGGCGTTCAGGTCGACGACGCCAAACAACGTGACCGACGATTGGGCAGAAGCCACACCGGCAAACGCAGTCAGTGCTGCCAGGGCGAGCAGGGATTTTTTCATTGCATCTATCTCCTAGGTTTTGAACAAGAAGTCCCGATCGGGAGGGGTACCCGGCCTGATTGATAAACCGGGCTTGTGGGCTGATCAGGCCAACCTCCTCGGCGGAAGCTATCGCTATTGCAACAGACGGCCAGACGGATTGCCAAGAAAGGGCCCATAAAACCCGGCGAGATGTTGTCAATCAACAACGCGCTTTTCCCTCCGGACTTGTAGGAGTCGCATCCGCTATTCTGGTTCCCTATGGATTTCACTGATCGTTTTGTCAGCAGTCTGGACCACGCGCTGCGGACCCTGGCCGCGCCGGCGCACGCCGCCCGGGCCAGCCCCGGCTCGGCGCTGGGCCCGGGCTCGCCACCCCCGCTGAGCGAACACGAGCGCCAACTCTCCGGTGCCCTGATGCGGGTGAACCATGTAGGCGAAGTCTGCGCCCAGGCCCTGTACCAGGCGCAGGCGCTGACGGCAGGCAGCGAGCCCCTGCGGCAGCAGATGCGGCAGGCTGCCCGTGAGGAGACCGACCATTTGGCGTGGACCGAAGAACGCCTGCGGCAACTGGACGCTCGCCCCAGCCTGCTGAACCCACTGTGGTACGCCGGCGCTTTTGGCATCGGTTTGCTGGCGGGCCGGATGGGCGACGCTGTCAGCCTGGGTTTCGTGCTGGAAACGGAACGTCAGGTTGAAGCGCATCTGGCGACACACCTGGACCGCTTGCCTGCCAGTGACCGAACTTCCCGGGCGATTGTTGATGCGATGAAGGTCGATGAGGCCCGGCACGCCCTTGCGGCAGAGTCTGCAGGTGCCCGCCCGTTGCCGTGGCCAGTTCGTGCGCTGATGAAGGCGGCGTCGCGGGTGATGACCGCCACAGCGCACCGTATCTGAATCAGCCCGGGTCAGGCCTCCACGATCTCGAAGCTGGTGCCGATGGCGGCTGTCTTGCCCAGCATGATGGTGGCCGAGCAGTAGCGGTCGTGTGACAGCGCAATGGCGCGTTCCACCGCTGCGGCCTGAAGGCCTTTGCCGCTGACCACGAAGTGCATGTTGATGCGGGTGAAGACCTTCGGGTCGGTGGGCGCTCGCTCGGCCTGCAGCTTGACCTGACAGCCGCGCACGTCGTGGCGGCCCTTCTTCAGGATCAGCACAACGTCATAGGCGGTGCAGCCGCCGGCGCCGGCAAGCAGCGTCTCCATCGGGCGGGGTGCCAAGTTGCGGCCGCCACCATCGGGCGCGCCGTCCATGGTCAGGAAGTGACCGCTGCCCGTCTCGGCGACAAAGCCCATGCCCGTGTTGGGCATCCAGTTGATGGTGCATTCCATGGTGTCTTGAATGTGAAGGTGGCTGCGCTGCTGCGCCGGGTGGCTGCGGGTGTGGCTTTTTGGAGTCGGGGCTCTAGAACTTCGCCTGCCTGAGCATATTGCACTGCAGCAACGCGGTGATAGACTGGTCCGCAAGGGAGTGTTGTTCAGCTGTTATCGGCCCCCGCTCCCGCCGATTGTCTCCTCCACCTCCATCAACGGTGGATTCAGCCCGAGGTCGCAAGGCCTCGGGCTTTTTTTGCGCTTTGTTGCCCGCTGCTGCCCTGCCTTTGCAATGGGCCCTGGTGCTGCAGGTGCGGGACTTATCATGCGCCCCCCGCCACCGACCACCCGCCCCATGCCCGCTGGCAACGCCCCGTTACCTGTTGAGTCCCCCCTGCGGGCGGTTTCGCCCAAGGGCCAGAAACTGGCGGCCGGCTATCTGAAGCGCATCCTGACAGCGCGGGTTTACGACGTGGCGCACGAGACGCCATTGCAGCCGGCGCGCAACCTGTCCCGACGCCTGGGCAACCATGTGCTGCTCAAGCGCGAAGACCAGCAGCCGGTGTTCAGCTTCAAGTTGCGCGGCGCCTACAACAAGATGGTGCATCTTTCGGCCGAAGCCCGCGCGCAGGGCGTCATCTGCGCGTCGGCCGGCAACCATGCGCAAGGGGTGGCCCTTTCGGCCCAGCGCCTGGGCTGCCGCGCCGTGGTGGTGATGCCGGTGACCACGCCGCAGGTGAAGGTGGACGCGGTGCGCGCGCTGGGCGGCGAGGTGGTGCTGCACGGCGACAGCTACAGCGATGCCTACACCCATGCGCTCGAAGTGCAGCGCGACCAAGGGTTGACCTTCGTGCACCCTTTCGACGACCCCGACGTGATCGCCGGCCAGGGCACGGTGGCGATGGAGATCTTGCGCCAGTTGCGGGGGCCGCTGGACGCGGTGTTCGTGGCCGTGGGCGGCGGTGGCTTGATCTCGGGCGTGGCGGCCTACATCAAGGCAGTTCGACCCGATGTGCGGGTGATCGGCGTGCAGAGCGTGGACTCCGACGCCATGGCGCAGTCGGTGAAGCGGGGGCGGCGTGTGCAGCTGTCCGACGTGGGCCTGTTTGCCGATGGCACGGCTGTGAAGCTGGTGGGCGAAGAGACCTTCCGCGTGGCGCGCGAGCTGGTGGACGACTACGTGCTCGTCGACACCGACGCGGTGTGCGCCGCCATCAAGGACGTGTTCCAGGACACGCGCAGCGTGCTGGAACCGTCGGGCGCCATGGGGGTTGCTGCCATCAAGCAGTACGTGGCGCGCCACCGTTTGAAAGGGCGCACGCTGGTGGCCATCACCTGCGGCGCCAACATGAATTTTGACCGCCTGCGATTTGTCGCAGAACGGGCTGAATTCGGCGAAGAACGCGAAGCCCTGTTTGCCGTCACCATCCCTGAGGAGCGTGGCTCGTTCAAGCGCTTTTGTGCGCTGATCGGCCCGCGCGCGGTGACGGAATTCAACTACCGCATATCCGATCGGGCGGAAGCCCATGTGTTTGTCGGCTTGGCCATCCAGCGCCGCGAAGAAGCCGACAAGGTCGCTCGCCAGTTCAAGCGCCAGGGTTTTGCCAATGTGAACCTGACCGATGACGAACTGGCCAAGGAGCACGTGCGCCACATGGTGGGTGGGCGCAGCGAGCTGGCGCGTGACGAGCGTTTGTTCAGGTTCGAATTTCCCGAACGGCCGGGCGCGCTGATGCGCTTTCTGGACGCCATGCACCCGGGCTGGAACATCAGCCTGTTCCACTACCGGAACCAGGGTGCCGACTACGGGCGCATACTGGTCGGTCTGCAGGTGCCGGCAGGTGACGAGTTGTCCTTCGCCGAATTCCTGCGGGGCCTTGCGTACCCCTTTGTCGAAGAAACCCACAACCCGGTCTACGGGCTGTTCCTCCGGTAAGCCAGCGGCAAGCGTTCCTGCCGTCGTCACTGCTCCCCATCAAGGCCATGGTCACCAACCGTTCGCTGGTCACACCCACCACGCACCCGGCGCTTGAACGCGCGTTGAGCGACAAGCTGAACCTGCGCAATGAAAAAGGCGGCAGCCTGGGTGAACTTGAGCCGCTGGCCATCCGCCTGGGTCTGATGCAGGCTTCGTTGAAGCCGCGGCTGCACGACCCGCAGATGCTGATCTTTGCTGCCGACCACGGGCTGGCAGTGGACGGCATACAAGACCTGCATGCCAACAGCACGGTGCAGACCGTGCAGATGCTGCTGTCGCGACAGTTACCGCTGAACGTGTTTGCGCGCTCCCAGGGCATCGGTTCGATGGTGGTGGACTGTGGCGTTGCCGAGACCCTGGCGCAGCACGAACGTTTGATGATGCGCAAGATCGCTCACGGCACGCGCAATGCCCGTGTCAGCCCGGCCATGACGCAGGAGCAGGCCCACGCGGCCATGCGCGCCGGCATGGAAATCGGCGACCAGTTGCGCGGCAATGCCACCATCTTGTCGGGCGTGGGAGTGGGCTCGCACGAAAGCGCGGCGCTGGTGCTGTCGCGCTTGACCGATTGCCCGGTGCGCGACCTCGTGTGTTCAGGCCCCTACATGGACAGCGATTCGCTGGCGCACCTGATGGTGGTGCTGCAAGGTGCGCAGGGCCGCCACCGTGACGCCGTTGAACCGATGGACGTGCTGGCCTGCATGGGCGGCTTCGAAGTGGCGGTGATGGCGGGTGTCATCCTGATGGCCGCCAGCAAGCGGCACCTGTTGATGATCGACGGCCTGCCGGCTTGCGCGGCCTTGATGGTGGCCTCGCGCATCGCGCAGCCGGTCACCGATTACTGCCTGTTCTGCCGCAGCCACAGCCACCAGGGTCTGGACAAGGCGCTGGGGTTGTTCCGCGCCACCGCGCTGCTGGAACTGGGCATGGAAAGCACCGACGGCACCGGCGCCACGCTGGCTTGGCCGCTGGTGCGCAGCGCCGCTGCGCTGCTGACCGAGGTGGCGGACGGTGAAGACCCAGGCCCGACGCGGCCCGGTGACCTGAGCGATGGCACGCCGGCGGTGCCGATACTGCCGCCGTCGATGATGCCCCCCGGGGGCGTGCTCTACTGAACTGAAAGGCCGCCACAACTTGCGGCCGGCAGACATTCAGCGCAGCTTGGTGCGGTCCTGCCCGGGTATCTGGCCTTCGGCGCCGGGTGGTCCGTCAGGCCGCAATTCGGCGTTGCCGGGCAATCCCACCATGGGCAAGGCACCTGGTGTGCCGGGCGCGGCGGCTGCCGGCGTGCCAGGAAAGCCCCGCGCCGCCTCAACCAACGCCGGCAGGCTCAGCGACACCAGCACCGGCCCGCCGCGTGTGCCCAGCTCGGCACCCCGCAGGCTCACCGATTGCAACACCCGAGTTCCTTCCACCACAGCCCCCACGCGGTAGGTGCGGGCCGGTTTGCCATCTACCGAAATCACGGCCATGGCTTCGCGCTGGTTCTGGCTGCCGCGGGGGCTGACCACGCCCACCAGCGTGAAGCGCGTATCCACCGCGGGCGCCGGTGCGGTGGCGGCCACCGGTTCCACCGGGTCGGCACCCAGCAGGCGCGTCAGGTCGCCCCGGGGCGCTGGGCTGGGCTGCACCACCGTGGCATTCGCTGGCACCGGTAGCGGCGAAGCCCACAGGCGCAAACCCCAGAAAACCGCAATACCGGCGGCCAGGGCCCAGATGAGAAACGACCCCAATGGTGCGGACATGCGCCCATTATGATTCAGCAATTCAGCGCACCCAGGACCGTATCAGTGCCCTTTCACTGGGCTGCGATTGAAGCCCTTTGTTGCTGTTTTTGTTGCTGCCTTAGTGGCTGACTGCCCGCGGCCGGTTGGCCCCAGAATGCACCCATGAATACATCGTTCCTGAAGCGCCTGCCCCTGAAGCGGGCCGTGCGCGGTTTCACGCTGATCGAACTGCTGGTGGTGCTGGTCATCATCGGCGTGCTCGGGGCATTGATCGTTCCCAATCTGTTTTCCAGCATCGACGAAGCCAAGGGCACGGCTGCGCGCACCGACATCAACAGCATGATGCAGGCCTTGAAACGCTACAAGCTGGACAACCAGCGTTTCCCGACCTCGGAGCAAGGGCTGAATGCCCTGGTGCAGAAGCCGACGGCGGGCCAGGTGCCGCCGAACTGGAAGTCCTATCTGGACAAGCTTCCGAACGACCCCTGGGGCCGGCCCTACCAGTACCTGAGCCCGGGCGTGCGCGGCGAAATCGACATCTTCAGCCTGGGGGCCGATGGGCAGACCGGGGGTGAGGGTGCCAATGCCGACATCGGATCCTGGCAGTAACGCCCTTCGGCGCGGCGCCATCCGCACCATGCCGGCAGCGCCCGCGTGAAGCGTATGCGCGGCTTCACGATCATTGAACTGCTGATCGTCATCGCCATCGTCGCGCTGGGGGTGGGTCTGGCGTCGATGGCCTTGCCCGACCGGGATGCGTCGAAACTGGAAGAAGAAGCCGCGCGGTTGTCGTCGCTGCTGGAGTCGGCGCGAGCCGAGGCGCGCGTGGCTGGCGTGGCCGTGCGCTGGGTACCGCGGCCGCAGCCGGGCAACGGCGAAGCGGCGCCCGGCTCGGACGCACCGCAGTTCCAGTTCATCGGATTGCCGGTCAGCACCGTGATGGCCAGCCGTTTTCTGGACAGCCGCACCCAAGCGCAGGTGCTGGGGTCGACCTTTCTGGTGCTCGGCCCTGAAGCCATCCTGCCCAGCCAGCGCGTGGTGCTGCAGCTGGGCGAGCGCACGATTGAATTGCACAGTGACGGTCTTGGGCCGTTCGCGCCACCCGCTGCCGCCGAGCCCGCCGGCGGCCGCGCAGTGAGCGCCAACGGCGGCGTGGGCACGTGAAGTTGCTGCGGGCGGCGCGTGCCGGCGCCGGGCTGCGCGGGCGGTCACCGGTTGGGGGCTTCACCTTGCTGGAAGTGCTGGTGGCCCTGGCCGTGACGGCGCTGGCCCTGGGTGCGGGCCTGCGCGCTGCCGGCGTGCTGACCGACAACGCGCAGCGCCTGGGTGATGTGCTGGCCGCGCAGTGGTGCGCCGACAACCAGCTGACCGAACTGCGGCTGCAGCGCGCTTTTCCGGGTGTCGGTGACAGCGACTTCAGTTGCGAGCAGTTGGGCCGTTCCTACCCCGGAAAACTGGTCATCAGGCCGACGCCGAACCCGAGTTTCAGGCGCATCGACGCGGTCATCAGCGACGCCGAAGGCCGGCCCTTGCTGACCCTGACCACCGTGCTGGGGCGTTTGTGAACAGGCCCCGCTACCCCGGCCGGGGCCGGGTGCGCAGGCCGCAGGCCTTGCAGCGCGCGGCCGGCTTCACGCTGGTGGAGGTGCTGGTGGCGCTGGTGGCCATGGCGCTGCTGGCGGCCTTGTCATGGCAGGGGCTGGACAGCGTGCTGCGTTCGCGCGACGCCAGCCGCGAGGTGGTTGACGATGCCGTGCGCGTGGCCACCGTGCTGACGCAGTGGGAACAGGACCTGCAGTCGCTGCACGACAGCCTGGCCGTGCCGCCGCTGGACTTTGACGGCCAGACCCTGCGCCTGACGCGGCGCACCGAGGGTGGCGTGGCACTGGTGTGCTGGGCAGTGCGCAACGGCGTCTGGCAGCGCTGGGCCAGCCCGGCTTATGTTCGCAGCAACGACCTGCAAAACGCGTGGCTGCGCAGCCAGCAGTTCCTGGGCAACGAAACGGGACAGTTGCAGGTGGCCAGCGCGGTCAGCGACTGGCAGATCTACTTCTACCGGGGCAACGGCTGGAGCAACGCTCAGAGCACCGGCGACCTGCGCAGCGGACCGGGGCTGCCCAACGCGGGCGTGGCCGCCTC
Organism: Burkholderiales bacterium; assembly: GCA_043717565.1. Classification (GTDB taxonomy): domain Bacteria; phylum Pseudomonadota; class Gammaproteobacteria; order Burkholderiales; family Burkholderiaceae_C; genus Rubrivivax. Next base: position 11,172 of record JAYSXE010000025.1, read on the forward strand.
TTCGGTGCCGGTCGCTTCGGCAGCCTCGGCGGCCTCTGCCGCCGAAGCCGCGGGCCCGGCTGCCAGCGCTGCGGTGCCCGGCCCGGCGGCCAGCGCAGCGGCCCCCAGCAACCGCACCGCGCCCACCGAGCAGTTGCCGGCCGCCGTGCGGCTGGTGATCTCGCTGGGCGGCAAGAAGCTCACGCGCGACATCGCGCTCGGGCCCGCTGGCCCATGAGGCGCACCACCGCCAGGCCGTTGCCCGCCCAGCGGGGCGCCGCCCTGCTGCTGGCGATGATCGTGCTGGTGTTGGTGGCCACGCTCACGTCCACCATGGTGTGGCACCAGACGCGTGCCATCCAGGTTGAAGCGGCCGAGCGCGCGCGCGCGCAGGCGGGCTGGATCCTGAACGGCGCGCTGGACTGGGCGCGGCTGATCCTGCGCGAAGACCAGCGCAACAACCGTTCGCGTTCCACGCCCTACGACGGGCTGGACGAGCCCTGGGCCACACCGCTCGAAGAAGCGCGGCTGTCGTCTTTCCTGGCTGCCGACAAGGACAACAACGCCGACAGCGGCCCGGATGCTTTCATCTCGGGGCAGATCGAAGATGCGCAGTCGCGCTTCAACCTGCGCAACCTGCTGGACGACAGCGGCAAGGTGGTGCCGGTGCAGCTGGAAGCGCTCAAGCGTTTGTGCGACGCGGCAGGCGCGCCGGTGGACACGGCCGACCGCCTGGCCGCGGCCATCGCGGGCGCTGGTGCGGTGCCGGGTGCTGGTGCCGTAGCGGGTGCGCGGGCGCCCACCCCGGTCGCACCGGTGCCCAACAACCCGGCCGACCAGCCGCTGCCGCCCCAGCGGTTTGCCGACCTTGCATGGCTGGGCATCGAAGACGCACTGCTGCAACTGTTGGCGCCGTCGCTGGATCTGTTGCCCGCGCGCACGCCGGTCAACATCAACACCGCGCCGCGCGAAGCGCTGCTGGCGGCCATCGACGGCCTGGACGCTGGCGGCGCGCAGCGCCTCATCCGGGCGCGTCAGCGCCGTGCTTTCGAAAAAATGGAAGACGTGAAGGCGCAATTGCCGCCCGATACCGCGGTGGACGCCAACCGGGCCAGTGTCACCACCGCCTACTTTCTGGTGTCCGGCCGGCTGCGCCTGGAAGACCGGGTGCTGGAAGAACGTTCGCTGCTGGTTCGGCGCGACGGCCGTGTCGATGTGCTGCGCCGCGAGCGGCACAGCTTCTCGCTGGCGCCCCGCTGAACCGCGGGGTGGGCTTGAAACAAATGACGGTCAGAATACCGGTTGCACCGACTGCGGTGCCCCTTCCAGCCCCTGGCATGCCGATCTGATGTCCCTGCTCGTCGTCAAACTACCTCCCCGCGAGCGCCTGGGTGCACGGGCTGCCGGCCACGAGGCAGCCGCCAGCCTGCGCCTGCCCGGCCAGTGGGGCTTTGTGTTCAGCGCCGACGGCCGACAGGCCGGCCCCCTGCGCCAGGCCGCGGCAGCGCTGCTGCCCAAGGCCGACCAGCTGGTGCTGGTGCTGGCGCCTTCCGATGTCAGCTGGCACCGCCTGAAGGTGCCCAAGGCCACCCCGGCGCGCATGCCGCAGGCGCTGGCGGGCCTGATGGAAGAGCGCTTGCTGGACGACGAAGAGTCCGTGCACATGGCGCTGGCCGCCGATGCCGTGCCGGGGCAGGACGGGTGGGTGGCCGCCACTCACCGCCCGCGCCTGGCCGCCGCACTGGCGGCGCTGGAGGCTGCCGGCCACACCGTTGAACGCGTGGTGACGTTGATGCCGCCGCCTGGTGCCGTGCTGCGGGGCCACTTCGAGGTGCCCGACCCTGGCGGCGCTGACCGGCGCAACGGGCCCGAACTGGTGGGTGAAGCCGACGCGGCCACTGCGGCTGCAGGGCCCGCGGCAGCCGCCAACGACGGCCGCCCGGTGTTGTGCCTGAGCCGTGACGATGGCGTGTGGTGCCTGCCTCTGGGCGGCCCTACTGCTGTTGGGCTGGCCGAAGCGTTGCGGGGTTCCTGGGCGCAGGAAGCGCCGGGCCAGCGTTGGACCACCACCCCTGCCGCTGCGCTGGCCGCCGAACGCTACCTGGGCCGCACCGTGCCGCTGCAGACCGAGGCTGAGCACCTGCTGGAAGCCGGCCAGACGGCGGTGAAGAACGCACTGAACCTGCGCCAGTTTGACCTGGCTGCCCGGCACCGCGGGCTGCGTGCGGTGGGTGCGGTGGCCAAGCGGCTGTTCAGCGACGAATGGCGCTGGGCGCGCTACGGCGTGGCGGCGCTGCTGGGCTTGCAGCTGGTGGGCCTGAACGCCTACGCCTGGCAGCAGCGCCAGGCATTGCAGGACCGCCGCGCCGCGATGGACAACCTGTTGCGCAACACCCACCCGGGCGTGCGCACGATCCTGGACGCGCCGCTGCAGATGGCCAACGAAACCGAGCGCCTGCGCGCCGCGGCCGGCCGGCCCGGTGGTGCCGACCTGGAAGTGGCGCTGGGCGCCGCGGCGGCCGTGTGGCCTGACGGCAAGGGGCCCGTGGGCAACCTGCGCTACGAATCGGGCCGGCTGGTGCTGGCCGCGCCGGGTTGGGCGCCTGCTGAAGTGGACGCCCTGCGCGAACGCCTGCGCCCGATGTCCTGGACCGTTGAGCACGCCGACGGGCGCCTGACCTTGGCGCGGGCGCGCAGCGCAGGGGGCCAGCCATGAGCACGGCCGGCCGCTCGAAGACTGACTTCCGCCCCGCTCAGCAAGATGGTGCGGGAGCCGGTGGCGCCGACGCCCGCCTGTCTGCTGCCGAAGGCGCCAGCAGCGCGCCCCCGTCTGCGCTGCAAACCTTCTGGCGCGGCCTGGCGGCGCGCGAGCGGCGCTTGCTGGTGGCCGGTGCAGCGGTGCTGGCGCTGGGCCTGTTGTGGGCCGTGGGCGTGGCACCGGCCTGGCGCACCCTGCAGCGCGCACCCGTCGACCTGGAAGCGCTGGAACTGCAACTGCAGAACATGCGTGCGCTGGCAGCCGAAGCGCAGCAGCTGCGGGCCACACCCGCCGTGCCGCCAGAACAGGCAGCAGCCGTCCTGAAGGCAGCAACCGAGCGCCTGGGCGCGAAGGCGAAGCTGTCGCTGCAGGGCGACCGCGCAGTGCTGACGCTGACCGCGCTGGAACCCGGCGCGCTGACGGCCTGGCTGGCAGAAGTGCGTTCGGGTGCACGCGCCCGCCCACTGGAAGCCAACTTGACGCGCGCCGGCGCAGGCTACAGCGGCACGCTGGTGCTGGGCCTGGGGGCTGCACCGTGAACGCGCGCTGGGCCGCAGGCGGCGCCGCGCTGGGTGGCCTGCTGGCGCTGCTGGCTTTTGTGCCAGCCAGCTGGGTGGCGCATGAACTGGCGGGGGCCAGCGGCGGCCGCCTGCTGTTGGCCGACGCCCGGGGCACGCTGTGGCGCGGCCATGCCGTGCCGGTGCTGACCGGCGGCGCGGGCAGCCGCGACGCCGCAGCGCTGCCGGGGCGGCTGCACTGGCGCCTGGGTTGGCACCATGGCGCGCCGTCGCTGCAGCTGGAACAGGCCTGCTGCCTGGACAAGCCGGTGCTGGTGCGCTGGCAGCCGGGCCTGGCTGGCAGCCGTTTTGAACTGCTGAGCCTTCCTGCGGCCGGGGTGCCGCCAGTTCCCGCACCAGCGGCACCAGCGGTTGCTGCGGCACCGTCTTCCATCGGCCACTGGCCCGTGGCTTGGCTGGCTGGGCTGGGTGCACCGCTGAACACCTTGCGGCTCAGCGGCACCATGCAGCTGTCAGGCCAGGCCTTGAGCCTGGAAACGGTGCAGGGCCGGGTGGTGCTGGGTGGCCGGGCCGAACTGTCCTTGAATCAGGTGGCGTCGCGCATGTCCACACTGGACGTGCTGGGCGACTACCGGCTCAGCCTGCAGGGAGACCCGCGCGGCCAGGCCGCCACGCTGCAGCTGCGCACCACCAGCGGTGCGCTGCAACTCAGCGGCGAAGGGCAATGGGCCGCTTCGCGCCTGCGTTTCAACGGCCAGGCCTCTGCGGCCCCGGGCTACGAGCCGGCATTGAGCAACCTGCTGAACATCATCGGCCGCCGTCAGGGCGCGCTGTCACTCATTTCGATCGGATGACCATGACCACAGTCCCGTCCGGCGGGCCCGCGCAGTACCGCGTCGCCCCGCTGCAATTGGCCGGGCAGGCTCGGCAGGCCTGGCGCTGCACCGCGGTGGCGGCGGCGCTGGCCGTGTTGCTGCAAGCGCTGCTGCCGGCCCCGGCCTTCGCACAGGGTGGCGGTGCCCGTTCGCGCGCCCCCGTTGCGGTGAATTTCGTCAACGCCGACATCGAAGCAGTGACGCGCGCCTTTGCCGCGATGATGGACCGCAACATCATCGTTGACCCGCGTGTCAAGGGCACCATCACCGTCTTCAGCGAACAGCCGCAGAGCATCCAGAACGCCTACGCCAGCTACCTGTCGGCGCTGCGCGGGCTGGGCTTTGCGGTGGTCGACAGCGGCGGCATCCTGAAGGTGGTGCCCGAGGCCGACGCCAAGCTGCAGACCAGCACGGTGTCGGTGGGCGACGCTGCTACGGGCGCCGCTGCACGCAACGACCAGGTCATCACGCAGATCTTCACGCTGCGGTTCGAGAACCCGAACAACCTGGTGGCCGTGTTGCGGCCTTTGATCAGCGCCAACAACACCATCAATGCCAACCCGGGCAGCAACGCGCTGGTCATCACCGACTACGCGGGCAACCTGCAGCGCATGGCGAAGATCATCGCTGCGCTGGACGTGCCTTCGGGCACCGACATCGAGATCGTGCAACTGCAGCATGCGGTGGCTGCCGATCTGGCGCCGCTCATCCAACGCCTGGGTGAAGGTGCTGGCAGCGCCGCGGTGCCCGGTGCGCCCGCTGGCAGTGCCGGCGGCATCACGGTGGTGGCCGAGCCGCGCAGCAATTCGCTCATCCTGCGGGCTTCGAACCCCACGCGGCTGGCTGAATTGCGGGCCAACGTGGCGCGGCTGGACAGGCCCAGCACCCTGATGGGCCCGGGCGGCGGCATGTGGGTGGTGTACCTGAAAAACGCCGACGCCGAACGGCTGGCCACGGTGGTGCGCGCCGCCTTTGGCGCCGTGGGCACGGGCGCTTCGGGCACTGGCGGCGGTGCCACGGCAGCGCAGCAGCGGCCGGGCGTGAGCCCGCAGAACCCGGGGCAGGGCGCTGCCACGCGGCCCACCACCGGTGCGGGGCAGCCTTCCACTGGCGGCTTCATCCAGGCCGACCCGGCGACCAATTCACTCATCATCACGGCGCCCGAGCCTCTGTACAAGCAGATCCGCACGCTGATCGACCAGCTCGACACGCGCCGGGCGCAGGTCTACATCGAAAGCATGATCGTCGAGGTCTCGCCTTCAGACTCGGCCGACTTCGGCTTTCAGTGGCAGGGCCTGCTGGGCAAGAGCGGCGACAAGTTCGGCGTCGTCACTGGCACCAATTTCAGCGGCAACGGCCGGCCCAGCATCATCGACATCAACACCTCGGCAGCACAGGGGCAGATCAAGGTCGGTGCGGGCCTGAACATCGGCCTGCTCAGCGTCGTCAATGGCGTCACGTCGCTGGCCGCCATCGCCAAGGTGCTGCAGACGCAGAGCGAAACCAACATCATCAGCACGCCCAACCTGATCACGCTGGACAACGAAGAAGCGAAGATCGTGGTGGGTGAAAACGTGCCCTTCATCACCGGCCAGTTCACCGGTGTGGGCGGTGCCGGTGGCGGCGCCACCACCAACCCGTTCCAGACCATCGAGCGCAAGGACGTCGGCATCACGCTGCGCATCAAGCCGCAGGTGGGCGAGGGCGGCGCGGTGCGCATGACCATCTTCCAGGAACAGAGCAGCGTCAAGGAAACCACGGCCGCCGGCACCACCAATGCGGGCCCTTCCACCACCAAGCGTTCGATCGAGAACACGGTGGTGGTGGACGACGGCGCCATCCTGGTGCTGGGCGGCTTGATCGAAGACCGCTTCGTCACCACCAAGAGCAAGGTGCCGCTGCTGGGCGACATTCCCATCATCGGCGCGCTGTTCCGCAGCGAAAGCCGCGAACGCAGGCGCACCAACCTGATGGTCTTCCTGCGCCCGGTGGTGCTGCGCGACGCCGACAGTGCGAACCGCCTGTCGCTGGACCGCTACGACCAGATCCGCGGCGAGCAGAAGGCGTCGCAGCCCGAGCCCAGCGTGCTGCTGCCCATCAATGAATCGCCGGTGCTGCCGCCGCTGCGCACGCCGGGCAGCGCAGCGCCGCCGCCGGTGCCACCGCTGGGGCCTACGGCAGTGGACCCCGCCCGCCCTGGCAAGACGCCCTGACCCTGCACCGCCCCGAAGGACATGCCCATGGCTGTGCGCCACCCCCTGCCTTATGCCTTTGCGAAGGCCCACACGCTGCTGCTGGAAGACGACGGCGACCAGCTGTCGCTGTGGGCAGCAGAAACGACGTCGGCTTCGGCACTGTCGGAAGTGATGCGCATGTTCGCTGTGTCGCGCTGCGAGCGCGAGGTCGCCAGCACGCTGGTGCAGCGCATCGCATCGGCCTACGCAGGCGGTGAAAGCAGCGCTGCGGCGGTGATCGGCGAAGTGGAAAGCGGTGTTGACCTGAGCCGCATGATGCAGGAGCTGCCGGCGGTGGAAGACCTGCTGGAAGCGGCCGACGACGCGCCGATCATCCGCATGCTCAATGCGTTGCTGACGCAGGCGGCCAAGGACGGCGCCAGCGACATCCACATCGAGCCCTATGAACGCAGCAGCAGCGTGCGCTTCCGCGTCGACGGCACGCTGCGCGAAGTGGTGCAGCCCAACAAGGCCTTGCATGCTGCGCTGATCAGCCGGCTGAAGATCATGGCCGAGTTGGACATCAGCGAAAAACGGCTGCCGCAGGACGGCCGCATTTCGCTGCGCATCGGTGGCCGCGCCATCGACGTGCGGGTCAGCACCCTGCCATCTTCACACGGTGAACGCGCCGTGCTGCGCCTGCTGGACAAGAGCGAAAGCAAGTTCACGCTCGAAGGCCTGGGCATGGACGGCGAGGTGCTGAAGTCGTTCTCCAAGCTCATCCAGCAGCCGCACGGCATCGTGCTCGTCACCGGCCCCACCGGCAGCGGCAAGACCACCACGCTGTACGCCAGCCTGGGCCGGGTCGACACCAGCACCACCAATGTGCTGACGGTGGAAGACCCGGTGGAATACGAGCTGCCCGGCATTGGCCAGACGCAGGTCAACCCGAAGATCGACTTGACTTTCGCCAAGGCGCTGCGCGCCATCCTGCGGCAAGACCCTGACGTCATCATGATCGGTGAGATCCGCGACTTCGAGACCGCGCAGATCGCCATCCAGGCCAGCCTGACCGGCCACCTGGTGCTGGCCACCGTGCACACCAACGACTCGGTCAGCAGCGTGACGCGCCTGGTGGACATGGGTGTCGAACCCTTCTTGCTCAGCAGCAGCCTGCTGGGCGTGCTGGCGCAGCGCCTGGTGCGCCGTCTGTGCCCGCACTGCAAGCGCCAGGGCGACGACGGCCACTGGCACCCGGTGGGTTGCGCACATTGCAGCAACACGGGTTACAAGGGCCGAACCGGTGTTTATGAGCTGATGGTGGCCACGCCCGAGGTGCAAGCGCTGGTGCACAACCGCGCGCCCGAGCAGCAACTGGCCGACACCGCCCGCGCGGCCGGCCTGCGCAGCATGCGCGAAGACGGCGAAAGGCTGGTGCGTGATGGCATCACGTCGCTGGAAGAGGTGGTGCGCGTGACGCGGGACTGACCCCGCTGACCGCGCGAGCTGCATACCGCCACCGCCTAACCGCCACCCCGCTGACCAGACCACGCCCGACACCACCACCGCGCAACCATGCCCGCCTACCGCTACGAAGCCCTGGACGCCGCCGGCAAGAGCCAGTCAGGCCTTCTGGAAGCCGACAACGCACGCAGCGCCCGCGGGCAGCTGCGGCAGCGCGACCTGGTGCCGTTGTCGATGGTGCCCGTCACGGCAGCCAGCACCGACGGCAGCGCCACGCGCTTCACGCGGCGCGTGTTCTCCCGCACCGACCGCGCGGTGTGGACGCGTCAGCTGGCCGGCCTGGTGGGTTCGGGCCTGCCGCTGGAACGCGCGCTGACGGCACTGGCCGACGAGTCTGACAACCAGGGCCAGCGCGAACTGGTGGCGCACCTGAAGAGCGAGGTCAACGCCGGCAGTTCTTTCGGCCGCGCACTCGCCACGGCACCGCGTGAATTCGACGAGGTCTACCGTGCCGTGGTGGCCGCCGGTGAACAGAGCGGCGCCCTCGGCCCCGTGCTGGAGCGCCTGGCCGACGACCTGGAACAGCAGCAGGCGTTGCGCACCAAGGTGCTGGGCGCGCTGTTGTACCCGACCATCGTGTCGGTGGTGGCGCTGATCATCGTCATCGTGCTGGTCACTTGGGTGGTTCCGCAGATCGCCAACGTGTTCACCAGTTCCAAACGTGCGCTGCCGCTGCTGACGGTGGCCATGCTGGGCATCAGCGCTTTCGTTCGCAGCTGGGGCTGGGCCGTGGCCCTGGTGGTGGTGGCCGGCGCGAGCGGGCTGGTCTTTGCGCGCCGCAACGAAGACTTCCGCCGCCGCAGCGACGCCTGGGTGCTGCAGCTGCCGCTGCTGGGCCGCCTGGCCCGGGGCTACAACGCGGCGCGCTTTGGCGGCACGCTGGCGCTGTTGGCCGGTGCCGGAGTGCCCATCCTGAAAGCGCTGCAGGCAGCAGCCGAAACGCTGGGCAACCGCGCCATGCGCGCCGATGCGCTGGACGCGCTGGTGCAGGTGCGCGAAGGCGCGCCGCTGGCTTCAGCGCTGGCAGGCAAGAAACGCTTTCCCGGCCTGCTGGCCATGTTTGCGCGTCTTGGCGAACAAACCGGCCAACTGCCGCAGATGCTGAACCGCGCTTCGGTTCAGATGGCGGCCGAGGTGCAGCGCCGCGCGCTGTCGGCGGCCACCATCATGGAGCCACTGCTGATCGTGGGCATGGGCCTGGTGGTGGTGCTGATCATGCTGGCGGTGCTGATGCCGATCATCCAGCTGAACACCTGGGTGAAGTAGCGCCATTGCGGTGGCGCCTGCAGCCCCACCAGCGCCAGTGGCGCCGTCAGCGCGCCAGGTTCAGGGAGCTGCCTTGTCGGCGGCGGCTGCTTGCCCTTCAGCAGGCGGTTTGGTGTGCTTGATGAACACCTGCGCCGCCACGATACCCACCTCGTACAAGATGCACATGGGAATGGCCAGTGCCAGCTGCGAGATGACGTCGGGCGGCGTCACCACCGCGGCGACGATGAAGCTGGCAACGATGAAATAGCCGCGGAACTTGCGCAGCTGCTCGATCGTGACCACGCCCATGCGCGCCAACACGATGACGGCAATGGGCACTTCAAACGCAATGCCGAACACCAGGAACAGCGTCAGCACGAAGCCAAAATACTGTTCGATGTCAGGCGCAGCGGTGATGCTGGCGGGGGCAAAAGCCTGGATGAACTTGCTCATGCCCGGTATGACCAGGAAGTAGCAGAAGGCCACGCCGGCCACGAACAGCAGCGTGCTCGACACCACCAGCGGCAGCACCAGCTTCTTTTCGTGCGTATACAACCCCGGCGCCACGAAGGCCCACACCTGATACAGCACCACCGGCAGCGCCAGCATGAAGGCGCCCATCAGCGTGATCTTCAGCGGCACCAGGATGGGCGAGATCACGTTGGTGGCAATCAGCGTGGCGCCCTTGGGCAGATGGGCCACCAGCGGCGCCGCCAGCAGGTCGTACAGGCCCGACGGGCCGGGCCAGATGGCCAGCGCGGCGAAGCCCACGGCGATGGCGATCACGGCGCGGATCAACCGGTCGCGCAGTTCCACCAGGTGCGACACGAAGGGGGCTTCGGTGCCGGCCAGTTCGTCGGGTTTGTCAGTCGACCCGGATTCGGGCGGCTTGTGCGCGTCGCTCATCGTACTTTGACACCCGGTGGGCGAAAGCGCGCCACGCGCGCCGCGCCCGACTGCGCCTTGGTGCGGATGCCCTGCCGCTGCTTGTACCACTGCGGAGTGGAGCCCTTTTTCAGGCGCCAGTTCTTCTTCGGGTGGCGGTAGCTGGGCGGCGGCGGCTCCAGCGGCGTGTAGCCCATGCTGCCACTGCCACTGCCACTGCCACTGCTGTTGCTGCTGTCACCCAGACCCGAAGTGGCGTCTTTCCAGTCGTTTTCGAACGAGTTGCTGACGCTGCTGACTTCGTTGCGCACCGTGTCCTGCACGTTGCGTGCGGCGTCTTCGAACTGGCTGCGCATCTTCTTCAGCTCGTCCAGTTCGATGGAGCGGTTGACCTCGGCCTTCACGTCAGACACGTAACGCTGCGCCTTGCCCAGCAGGTGGCCCATGGTGCGGGCCACCTTGGGCAGCTTCTCGGGCCCGATGACGATCAGCGCCACGGCGCCGATGAGGGCGATCTTGTCAAAACCGAAGTCGATCATGCGCTGGTGTGGGGTTCAGGGCAACATGGCGCAAAGCCAAACGCCGACGCGCCCCGGGCGGGGCTGTCGGCGTGTGACGCTGCTGTGCCTTCAGCTCTTGGTCTTGGCCTCGACGTCGACGGTGTTGGCGTCCACGCGCTTGGCGTTGCTGACCTGCTGTGCAGGCGCTTCGGCCTCGGGGCTTTCGCCGCCGCTTTTCATGCCGTCCTTGAAACCCTTGACGGCGCCGCCAAGGTCAGAGCCGATGTTGCGCAGCTTCTTGGTGCCGAATATCACCACCACCACCAGCAACACGATCAGCCAATGCCAGATGCTGAACGATCCCATACGCTTTCTCCAGAAGAAGCTTGACGTGTGATTCTACGGTTCGTGCCTTTGACCCCAGGGCTGGGGCGAAAGCCCGAACAGACGGGGGAGTCAACCCTTGCTCCACGGCCGCGGGCCGCCCATCACGTGCATGTGCAGGTGGTACACCTCCTGCCCGCCATCGCGGCCGGTGTTGATAACGGTGCGAAAGCCGTTTTCCACCCCCAGTTCGCGCATCAGCCGCGGCGCCAGGCCCAGCATCCGGCCCAGCAGCGCGTGGTGCTCGGGGCCTACGTCGGACAGCGTGGCGATGTGCTGTTTCGATATCACCAGCACATGCACCGGCGCCCAGGGGTTGATGTCATGGAAGGCCAGCAGCTCGTCGTCTTCATAGGCCTTCTTGCTGGGGATCTGTCCGGCGACGATCTTGCAGAAGATGCAGTGGGGGTCGGCACTCATGCTCATGAACTTGAAGGTGGTGCGGGCTTGACCGGTTCAGACCGGCATGGGCCGCTGATCATTGAAGGCCCACCAGCCGCGCACAAAACGGTACAGGTACCACAGGCCGATGACGAACCAAGCTGCGGCACCCGGCAACCACTGCAGCAGGAACAGCGGCGAAGTGACCGTCAGCCACAGCAGCGTGAACCAGAAGCTGCGCGACTGCCAGCGGTAGTGGCTGCGATAGAAGTCGTCTGGCAGGCTGGGCCGCTTGACGAAGTTGATGACCATGGCGATGACCGAGAACATGCCGGCCGAGAACCACGACAGCGTGTGCAGGCCGTACAGGATGTGCGTCAGCAGGCGCAGGCCATCGTCTTGCGCCGGGTTGCGCGGGCCCTGCAGCAGGATGTCGTTGCCGGCACTGGTCATGAACCTTCTCCTTCGCGGTCTTGCGCCTTGCGCAAGGCAAACTCTTCCAGACCCGACAAGCCTTCGCGCCTTTCCAGTTCGGCCAACACATCAGCCGGCCGGATGCCGAAGGCGGCCAGGGCCACCATGCTGTGAAACCACAGGTCGGCGGCTTCGGCCACGATACGGGTGCGGTCGGCATCCTTGGCCGCCATGACCAGTTCCGTGGCTTCTTCGCCCACCTTTTTCAAGATGGCGTCGGTGCCCTTGGAAAACAAGCGCGCGACATAACTTTTTGTGGGGTCGCCGCCGGTGCCGTCGGCCTGCGGCATGCGCGATTCGATCACCGCGGCCAGCCGGGCCAGGGTGTCGTTGCCGGCCGGGCCCGCTGTGCCGGCAGTGCCCGCGCTGCTGGGGGCGTGGCTCATCGTTTCGCCTTCATTTCTTGTACAGGCGGTCCGGGTCCACCAGCACCGGTTCTACCGCACGCCAGTCCATCGCGGCGCTGGCGTTGCTTTCCAGGCGCTGGTAGAAACAGCTGTGGCGGCCGGTGTGGCAGGCCACGCCAGGTTCATGGCCCAGCTGCGTGACCCTCAGCAGCACCACGTCGTTGTCGCAGTCCATGCGAATTTCGTGCACGCGCTGGAGGTGGCCCGACTCTTCGCCCTTGTGCCACAGCCGCTGCCGGCTGCGGCTGAAATAGACGGCTTGGCCTTTGGCCGCCGTGGTGGCCAGCGCGGTGCGGTCCATCCACGCGAACATCAGCACGTCGCCACTGCCGGCTTCCTGGGTGATGACGGGCACCAGGCCGTCACGGTCCCACTTCACGGCGTCCAGCCAGGCGGCATCTGCTTGCATCGGGCCAGTGTAGTGGGTGGCCTGCAGAAAACCCTGCTCCTGCGCCATCCAGCCCAGCACCGGAATGGTGCCCGGCAGCACCGGCTGCACCTGCACCGGCAGGCTTTGCCAGGCCATGGTCTGGGCCTCGCGCATCTGCAGTTCGCCCTGCCATTCGTACACGCGGCAGAAGTGCAGGCGAACCCGGGCGTGCGGGTAGTCCACCTCCTCCACTTTCCAGGGGTGGACGGCGCCGATGGTGATGCCCAGTTCTTCGTGCAGTTCGCGTTGCAGGGCTTGCGCCACGGTCTCGCCGGTTTCCACCTTGCCGCCGGGGAATTCCCAGTAGCCGGTGTACACCTTGCCTGCTGGGCGGCTGGTCAGCAGAAAACGCTGCTGGCTGTCCACCAGCACGCCCACGGCGACATCGACAGTGGGGCGCGCGGCGGCGTTCGCCGGGGGGTTGGTGTCGGCCATGTCAGCCGGGGTGTGCCAGCGTGCCGGCGGCTGCGCGGCCAGCGTAGTCGCGCGCAAACTGCTGCGCCACGCGGCCCGAGCGCGAGCCCCGTTCCAGCGCCCACACCAGGCATTCGGCGCGAGCCGCTGCAATCTGCGCTTCACTGGCGCCAAACGACTGCAACCACTGCGCGGCAATGGCCAGGTATTCGTTCTGCGAAAACGGGTAGAAGCTGAGCCACATGCCAAAGCGTTCAGACAGCGAGATCTTTTCTTCCACTGCTTCGCCCGGGTGCACCTCGCCGTCTTCGGTGTGCTTGTAGCTGAGGTTTTCGCGCATGGTCTCGGGCAGCAGGTGGCGGCGGTTGCTGGTGGCGTAGATCAGCACGTTGTCACCGCTTTGCGCCACCGAGCCGTCGAGCGCACTTTTCAGCGCCTTGTAGCCGGCTTCGCCTTCATCAAAGCTCAGGTCGTCGCAGAAGACCACGAAGCGCTCGGGCCGGCCGGCCACCAGGTCCACCAGGTCGGGCAGGTCCACCAGGTCGGCCTTGTCCACCTCGATCAGGCGCAGGCCCTGACCTGAAAACTCATTCAGGCAGGCCTTGATGAGCGAACTCTTGCCGGTGCCTCGTGCACCCGTCAGCAGCACGTTGTTGGCCGGCCGCCCGGCCACGAACTGCGCGGTGTTGCGCAGCAGGCGTTCTTTCTGCTGGTCCACCTCTTTCAGGTCCTGCAGGCGGATGCTGCCGACCTGGCGCACCGGCTCCAGCGCGCCGCCGTGGTTCCAGCCGCCGCTGCGGCGGCGGTAGCGCCAGGCCACGGCGGCATTCCAGTCGGGGGGTGTGGCGGGCAGCGGCAGCAGCGCTTCCAGGCGCGACATCAGAGTCTCGGCCCGTGCCGCCAGCGCCAGCAGCGGGTGCTGTGCTGCGGCCGGGGTGTCTGCAGTGTCTTGCGGTGTGTTCATGAGGCGCGCAGTGTAGTCAGCGTGGTGGGGGTGGGGCGGCTGCAACCGCGGTGGCAAAGACAGCCCTGGGCGCGGGGCAGGCCCGCACTTCGTCGCCGGCCAGCGCGAACACGCGGTCGCCCGGCGCCACCGGCAATACGTGCATGCCGGTGAATTCGCCGAAAGCGGGCAACACAGCCACCTGGGGGCCGAAGTGGAAACAGGGCAGCCGCAACCGCCCCGGGCCTGCACCGCGCAGCACCACGGCTGGGTGGGTGTGTCCGGCCACGACGTAGCGGCCTGCCAGCGGCTCGGGGTGGTGTGCCAGGGTCAGCCCGCCCAGCGGCAGCGGGCCGCCCAGGCAGTGGATGCCCCAGGCGGCGGGCGGGTCGCCGGCGTGCAGGTCGTGGTTGCCGCGCACCAGCGTCAGTTCCAGCGCCGCATGCTGTCCACGCCACGCGGCCACCTGGCCCCAGGTCTGCGGCGCCGCCGACCGCGCCGAGTGCAAAAGGTCGCCCAGAAACACCACGTGCCGCGCGCCGGTGCGGGCGATGGCCTGGCTCAGACGTTGCAAGGTAGCGGCCGTGGTGCCGCCTGGCACCGGCACACCCAGCCGGCGAAAGCTCTGCGCTTTGCCGATGTGCACATCGGCCACCAGCAGCGCTTGGTGCTGGGGCAGGAAGGCGGCGCGCTCGGGCAGCAGCTGCACGCGTTCGCCGCCGGCTTGCACTTCCAGCAAAGGGCGGGGCTCTGGGCTCATGTTCGGGAACGCCGGCCGGCCGCCCGCTGGGCAGCGGGCACCTCCGGCCACCTGGGCAAAAAGGGGTTTACTGGCACAGGCGCTTGAGCGCCGGGTCCAGGTGTTCGGTGGGCAGGCGTTTGAAGCCCGAACGCGAATAGCGCTGCAGGCGGCCCACGACCAGCGCCACGATGGCCGATGCCAACGCTTGCGCGTCCACCGTGGGGGTGCTGGAACCGCTGTCCTGCACACTGGTGCGCAGGCTCTGGCGCAATTGCGATTCCACGCGGTCGAAGAACTGGTTCATGCGCGCCACCAGGCGTTCGTGTTCAAACACCAGCGCGTCACCCACCATCACGCGTGCCATGCCGGGGTTTTTTTCGCCGAAGTGCAGCAGCACGCTGGTGATCTTGTGCACCTGCTGTGCGGCCGAAGGCTCGCGCTCGACGATCTGGTTGATGATGGTGAAGACGCTGGTCTCGATGAACTCGATCAGCCCTTCGAACATCTGCGCCTTGCTGGCGAAGTGGCGGTACAGCGCGGCTTCGCTGACGTCCAGCCGCGCCGCCAGCGCCGCGGTGGTGATGCGCTCGGCACCGGGTTGCTCCAGCATGCTGGCCAGCGTCTGCAGAATCTGCACGCGGCGCTCACCGGGCTTGGGGCGTTTGCGACCGGGCGCCGCGGCTTCGCCGGGCGTGCCTTCAGGGCCTTCAGGGGGTTCGCCGGGCTGCGCGGGGTCGAGCGGGTCGGACATGGTGCAATGGTGCGCAGGCGGGCTTGTGGAAGGGTCGTCGCGCAGCGTGCCAAGGCCGTTCGGGCAGGCTTGGCGGCTGTTGCTGAAACGTGAAAAAGCATTCTTGCACACGCCTGTGGGCGCGCCGTTTGCAGGTAAACACTGACTTCCTGCGCCAGCAGGTGTGCTTTCGGTAACGGGGTGCGACAGCGTTTCAGCGTGCCCAGCGTTCCAGTTCGCGCAGCGAAGTGACCCGGCGGTCCACATAGGCCGGGCAGCGCCGCGCCCGCAGCCGGGCGCTGCCCGCGGGCAGCCAGCGGCGCATCCACACCGTCTTCATGCCGGCGCGGCGCGCGCCCTTCAGGTTGTCCACCGAGTCCTCCACCAGCACGCAGCGCGAAGGTGCAACGCCCAGCCGGGCCGCCACGCGGCGCAGCATGCGTGCGTCCGGTTTGGGCCGCAGGTCACCGAACATGTGCATGTCCTCGATGGACATCAGGCCGTCGAACCAGCCGCCAATGCCCAGCACGCC
The DNA here is from genome assembly GCA_043717565.1 of Burkholderiales bacterium. GTDB lineage: Bacteria > Pseudomonadota > Gammaproteobacteria > Burkholderiales > Burkholderiaceae_C > Rubrivivax. The sequence continues at coordinate 27,070 of JAYSXE010000025.1, forward strand.
CAGCACGCGCTGTGCGTAAGCCAGCGGTGCATTGGTCAGGATGAGCTTGCGCCCCGGCAGCCGGGCCAGCGCCGCCAGGTCGTGTGCGTGGCCGCGGATGCGGTCTTCCAGCCCCGGCAACTGGTGCGTGTGGTGCAGAAAGTGCGCAGCCTTCACGTCGTGGTGGCGCACCAGGCCCAGCAGCGTGGCGCCGTAGCGCAGCCAGTAGCGGCGGCGCAGCGCACTCGACTCCTCGGCGCTGATGTTCAGTTCGCGCTGGATGTAGTCTCCCATGGCCTGGCGCAGTGCGGCCATCGACGCGTTCGAGGCGTCGTGCAGCGTGTCGTCCAGATCGAACAGCCACACCGTGTTGCGCCGGTGCAGGCGCTGGCTGCCGCCGCCCATGGGGGTGGCAGCCTCAGTGCGAACGGATCATGGTGCCGTAGGCCTGGTCGGTCAGCACTTCCAGCAGCATCACGTGCGGCACGCGGCCGTCGATGACGTGCACCGCGTTGACGCCGCTCTTGGCAGCGTCAATGGCGCCCGAGATCTTGGGCAGCATGCCGCCGCTGATGGTGCCGTCTTCCACCAGCGCGTCGATCTGGCGCGCCGTCAGTTCGGTCAGCAACTGGCCCTGCTTGTCCAGCACGCCGCGGATGTTGGTCAGCATCAGCAGCTTTTCGGCCTGCAGCACCGTGGCCAGCTTGGCGGCCACCAGGTCGGCGTTGATGTTGTAGCTTTCGTTGTTCTCGCCAAAGCCGATGGGGCTGACGACGGGTATGAACTGGTCGTCCTGCAAGGCCTTCAGGATGGCCGGGTCGATGCTGGTGATTTCGCCCACCTGGCCGATGTCGTGCTGCACCGCCGGGTTGTCCTTGTCGGGCATGCGCAGCTTGCGCGCGCGCATCAGACCGCCGTCGCGCCCGGTCAGGCCCACGGCCTTGCCGCCAGCAGCGTTGATCAGGCCCACGATGTCCTGCTGCACCTCGCCGCCCAGCACCCATTCCACGACGCCCATGGTCTCTTCGTCGGTGACGCGCATGCCCTGGATGAACGAGCCCTTCTTGCCCAGCTTGTTCAGCGCATTTTCAATCTGCGGGCCACCGCCGTGCACGACGATGGGGTTCAGCCCCACCAGCTTGAGCAGCACCACGTCTTCGGCAAAGGCCTTCTGCAGCGCCGGGTCGGTCATGGCGTTGCCGCCATACTTGATGACCAGCGTCTTGCCGTGGTACTTGCGGATGTAGGGCAGGGCGCGCGCCAGGACTTCTGCGGGGTCGACGGGGGTTGCGGGCTGGGCGGTGTCGGTCATGGGGTGGGCGTGGTGCAGCGGGTGGGTGCGGGGTTGCGGGGTTGCCATCACGCCGCGGCGGGCGCTGGGGCAAGGGCCAGCACGAAGGAAAACAGATTGTAGAAAGATCGGTTGCCGCCGGCGCCGGCTGCAACCCGGGGCACCGGTGCCGCAGCGGCAGCGTCACCCACCGGACAGAGGCCCACTGGCGCACGATCTAGCATCCGCGCTTCAGCACAGGAGACCCACCATGACCACCGCCCAAGCCATCGCCGCCCAGCAACAGCAGATTCGCCTGCGTGCCCGCCCCCAGGGCCTGCCCAAGGCGAGCGACTGGGAACTGACCACCGAAGCCGTGGCGCAGCCCGGTGAAGGTGGCGTGCTGGTGAAGACGCTGGCGCTGTCGCTGGACCCGGCCATGCGCGGCTGGATGAACGAAGGCAAGAGCTACATCCCGCCCGTGGGCCTGGGCGAGGTGATGCGCGCCGGCGGCGTGGGCGTGGTGGTGGCGTCCAACAACCCGGCCTTCGCCGTGGGCGACCACGTGACCGGTGGCCCGGGTGTGCAGGAATACTGGCTGGTGCCGGGTGATCAGGTGAAGCGTTCCGGCCTGGCCAAGATTGACCTGCGCCTGGGCAGCCTGACGCAGTGGCTGAACGTGCTGGGCATGCCTGGCATGACCGGCTATTTCGGGCTGATGGACGTGGGCCAGCCCAAGGCTGGTGAAACGCTGGTGGTGTCGGGTGCCGCGGGCGCAGTGGGCCAGACGGTGGGCCAGATGGCCAAGATCAAGGGTTGTCGCGTGGTGGGCATTGCCGGCGGCGCCGCCAAGTGCGAGTGGGTGGTGAAGGAACTGGGCTTTGACGCCTGCATCGACTACAAGGCCGCTGCCCCGGCCGGCGTTGACCCGCAGAAGTGGGACCCCGTGCGCGAAGGCCTGAAGCAGCACTGCACCAGCGGCGTGGACATCTACTTCGACAACGTGGGCGGCGACATCCTGGACACCGTGCTGGCACGCATCAACCGCAAGGCCCGCATCATCATCTGCGGCGCCATCAGCCAGTACAACAACACCACCGCGGTGCAGGGCCCGAAGAACTACCTGAGCCTGCTGGTGAACCGCGCGCGCATGGAAGGCATC
>JAYSXE010000241.1:0-15007 GCA_043717565.1 Burkholderiales bacterium
ACCGCGCAGGATGCAGGCGTTGCCGCTCTTGATGGCCAGTGAAGCGGCTTCGATGGTGACGTTGGGCCGGCTCTCGTAGATCATGCCGAACACACCCAGCGGCACCCGCATCTGGCCCACGCTGATGCCGCTGGGGCGGCGCTTCACACCTGTGATTTCACCCACCGGGTCGGGCATGGCGGCAATCTGCTCGCAGCCCTGGGCCACGGTTTCGATGATGGCCGGCGTGAGCTTCAGTCGGTCAACCAGCGGTTCAGCCAGGCCGGCGGCGCGGGCCGCTGCCAAGTCCATGGCGTTGGCGGTGTGCAGGTCTGCGCTGGCCAGGCGAAGCTGCTGCGCCAGGTTGCGCAGGGCCGTGTCCTTGGCGGCCGTGCTGGCGGCAGCCATGGCGGTGGCGGCGGCGCGGGCGGCGGCGCCGACGTGGGCCATGTAGGCAGGGATGTCGCTGTGGGTCATGGTGCGGTGATTGTCCCAAAACGCGGTGTGCTGGGGTGGGGCTTCGCTTTGATCATGTTCCCTGGCGGCATCTTGCGTTCGGTTCTGCTGGCTGATCCCGCTGCGGCCTGCGGCCTTGGTGGTGTGCTGGGTGCAAGAGGTGGCGCGTTGCCGCAGCGGCAAAGGCAGGCTGGGGCGCGCTTGGGGGCACGGCTGGAGCGGCCTTCGCTGCGCTGCGGCTTCCTTGCGCTTCTCGGCTCCATGGCCCCATGGCGAAACTCCCTCCGCGGCCTGCGGCCGCTGCGGTCAAACAGTCGCCATGAGTCAGTTTTTGATGCGCGCTGCGCGCGCGGCCATGGCGCCTGCGATGCTCAGCGCACCAGACGCGCCCCCAAGCGCACCCCAGCCTGCCTTTGCAACCACCCGGTCAGCATGCACAGGGCGGCCCTTGCGGTCCGAATGCAAGGGCACAGGCGGCTGCGGGTAAAAACGAAACCAAGGGCTGCTTGAGACTGCAAGTCGCTGCGCTGTCCGTGACCTTTGCGCACTTTGCGCTCTTTGCGCTCTTTGCGTGCTCCGCGCCCTCTGCGTGGTCAGTATTCGTCTGAGCGAACCCAACCTGGTGGTGGCGCGGCAGGCGGTGCGTGCGGGGCGGGCCCTCTGGGGCGGCGAGGAACGCAGCCCGCCAGGCGGCGCGCCTTGGCGCGCTTCAAAAACTGACTCGCGGCAACTGTTTGAGCGCAGAGAGCGCAGCGAACGAAGCGAGTTTTGCCGCGCGCCTGGCGGGCGAGTACCGCAGCGCAGTCGGCGCGCAGCGCCGACCGCTCCGGCGGGCCCGCTCCGCACGCACCGCCTGCAGCGCTGATGCGCGGCTGCGGCGCAAGCCTCTTCCGCGCAACGCGCAACGCGCAAACAAGAAGTACGCACAGGCACGCATCAACACAACGGCACACAGACACAAGCGCGCCTACAAGCGGCACGCTCAAGAGCGGCCGCCAGCAACCGCCCGCGTCACCCCACCCAGTCCAACACAGCCAGCCACAGCGCCGCCGTGCCCACGAAAGCGAAGCTGCCCAACACCACAGACACGCTCACCTCGGCCTGCAGCGTGCGGTAGCGCTGTGAAAAGATCACGGCGTTGGTGCCGGCTGGCAAGGCCGCCATCATCAGCAGCACCGACAGCAACATGCCGCGCAAGCCAAACACCTGGTGCGCCACCAGCAGCACCACGGCCGGCATCAGCAACAGCTTGGTGGCGACCATGCCCCAGGCCTGCTGCAGGCGGCCCTGCACACCGTGGGTGGCCAGCGACACGCCAATCAGCACCAGCGCCATCGGCACCGCCGCCAGGCTCAGTGTCTGCAACGCCTGGTCCAGCACCGGATGCAGCCCGAAGCCGGTCAGGTTCCACAGAAAGCCGGCCAATACCGGCATCACCACCGGGTGCACCACGGTGTTGCGCGCCGTCAGGCGCAGCGTGGCCCACCGGCTGGCAGTAGCCTGGCCACGCGCCAGATCAGCTTCCACCAGCACCGTCAGCACCGTCAACAGCACCAGGCCATGCAGGCTGATCAGTGTTACGTGCAGCGCCAGGCCGCTTTCACCAAACAGCGCTGCAGCCATGGGAATGCCCAGCTGCACCGCGTTGCCGTAGGTCACGGCAACGGCGCGCGTGGCCGGTTCGGCGCTGGTTGTGCGCCGGGCTTGCCGCTCGCGCCAGCGGTGCCAGCCATAGATGGCCAGCATGTACAGCACTGTGGGCACGAAGTAGGCGGCCAGCGTGTGCACGGGCATGGCCGCCAGGTCCTGGCGCACCATGGTGCGAAACAGCAGCGCCGGCACAAACAGGTACTGCGTGACATTGCCCAGCACCTGTGCAGCGTCGGCCGCACCGTCGCCCTTGGGCACCAGCCAGTGCAGACGCAGCGCCAGCCAGCCCAGGCCAATGGTGGCCATGATGGCCAGCAACTTGTACAGCACCAGCAGCGTCATGAAATCTTGGGTGTGGTGCGCGAAGCGGGTGCGGGTTGTGTGCGGTGGGGCTGGCGGTGCCGGGCCGGAAACCCGTGCCACCGCCAGCATCTGCCGCCACAGAAAGCGCGCATCGCCTTGGGGTGTGCAGCCAGGCGGGGCCGTTTATTCAAGCGCTTCAAGGCGTGCGCCGTGACCCATTCGCTCAGCGCTTGGCAACCACCAGCCGCTGGCCAAACTGATTCATCAGCTGGCAGCCTTCTTGCGGGCCGGCGCCTTTTTCGCCGCCGGTTTGGCAGCCTTTTTCGCAGCCGCCTTGGTGGCCGCCGGCTTGCTGGCTGTCTTTGCAGCCGGCGCGTCTGCTGCTGCACCCGCCGCGGCGCCAGCAGCGGTCTTCTTGGGCGGGAACTTCGAAGCGCGGGGCTCGAACTCGAAACTCACACGGCCTTCCTTGGCGTCGAAGGCCAGGAAGGCCTTGAACTTGCGCCGCGTCTTGTTCGACACGAAGTTTTCCAGCAGGCCGGTCTTGCCGGTGGTCAACAGCTTGCGCACCTCTTCGGGCGGCACCGGTTGCTGCAGGATGATCTTGCCGGTCTTGAAGTCGCAGGTCACGGCGGCGCCCACGCTGCGTTCACACACGTAGTTGGTGCCGTGTTCGAACACGCGGCCCTGGCACTTGGGGCAGGCGCCCAGGCTGGTCTGCGCCGAGAAGTCCACTGGCTCGCCGTCGCCTTCGGCCAACTTGGCGTCTTCACCGAAGTCGAACTCGAGTTTCCAGTTGTTGATCTCGCCGTCGTGCACCAGCTTCAGCTCGGCCGTGAAGGGCCAGCCGGCCTTGGAGCGGAAGCCCTCCAGCGGGCCGATCTTGCGGTCGCGCAAGAAGCTGTCGGCCTCGGCGGTTTCGAAGGCGCGGCCCGCGGGTATCTTGGTCATTGAAAAACCGCAGCCTTCGGCGTCGCCGGCCTGCCCGGTGCAGGTGAAGCGGCGGTAGTTCTCCTTCACCACACCGCCACAGTTCGGGCAGGGCGTGGCCAGCGTGGCGTAGTCGCCAGGAATGGTGTCGCGGTCGTATTCCTTGGCCTTCTTCACGATGCGCTCGGCCATCTTGCCGATCTCGGCCATGAAGGCCTGGCGCGACAAGCGGCCCTGTTCCATTTCCGACAATTGGAACTCCCAGTTGCCGGTCAGGTCGGCGCGCGTCAGGTCTTCGATGGCCAAGCCGCGCAGCAGCGTCATCAGCTGGAAGGCCTTGGCCGTGGGCACCAGTTCGCGCCCGTCGCGCAGCATGTACTTTTCGGCAATCAGGCCTTCAATGGTCTGCGCACGCGTGGCCGGTGTTCCCAGGCCCTTTTCCTTCATCGCATCGCGCAGTTCCTCGTCTTCAATCAGCTTGCCCGCGCCTTCCATGGCCGACAGCAGCGTGGCCTCGGTGTAGCGCGCGGGCGGCTTGGTCTTGTTGGCCTTCACGTCCACGGCCTCGGCGCGCACCTGCTCGCCCTGCGCCACCGCCACCAGGTTGGCGTCGTCGTCTTGCGCTTCCTTGCCGTACACCGCCAGCCAGCCGGCGTTCACCAGCACCTTGCCGTTGGTCTGGAAGGGGTAGGCCTTGCCACCGGCCTGCACCGTGCTTGTGCGCGTGGTGACCATGAACTCGGCCGCCGGGTAGAACACGGCCAGGAAGCGCTTGACCACCATGTCGTACACCTTCAGCTCGATCTCGGTCAGGCTCTTGGGCGGCTGCAGCGTGGGGATGATGGCGAAGTGGTCCGACACCTTGGTGTTGTCGAACACGCGCTTCGTGGGCTTGATGTAGCCCTCCTTCAGCGCCTTGCGCGCATGGCCGCTGATCTCGCGCAGCGGCCCTGGCAGGTCTTCGCTGGCCAGCATGGTGGCCGTTTCCTTCACCGTGGCCAGGTAGTCCTCGGGCAGGTTGCGCGAATCGGTACGCGGGTAGGTCAGCACCTTGTGCTTTTCATACAGCGTCTGCGCGATGCTCAGTGTGGTCTTGGCGCTGAAGCCGAAGCGGCCGTTGGCTTCGCGCTGCAAGGTGGTCAGGTCGTACAGCAGCGGGCTGCTTTGTGTGCTGGGCTTGGCCTCGTCCACCACCGTGGCCGGCTGGCCCTGCACGGCCGCGGCAATGGCGCGCGCGGTGGCTTCGTCCCACAGGCGGTCGGCGCGGGCCTCGGGGTCTTCGGGGTTGCGCTTGAAGCTGGTGTCCTGCCACTTGCCGTCGTAGGTGCCGGCGCTGGCGTCGAAGGTGGACACCACTTCCCAGTAGGGGCGCGAGACGTGCTTGCGGATCTTCTCTTCGCGTTCCACCACGATGCTCAGCGTGGGCGTCTGCACACGGCCCACGGTGGTCAGGAAGAAGCCGCCGTCGCGGCTGTTGAAGGCCGTCATGGCGCGTGTGCCGTTGATGCCCACCAGCCAGTCGGCCTCAGAGCGGCTGCGCGCCGCGTCGGCCAGGCCCAGCATCTGCTGGTCGCTGCGCAGGTGGTCAAAACCGTCGCGTATGGCCTGCGGCGTCATGCTCTGCAGCCACAGCCGCGTGATGGGCTTGCCATGCGCCTTGTCGCCAAAGGCGTATTGAAGGATCAGGCGGAAGATCAGCTCGCCCTCGCGGCCGGCGTCGCAGGCGTTGACGATCTTGCTCACGTCCTTGCGCTTGACCAGCTTGACCACCGCGTTCAGACGCGACTTGGCCTTGTCGATGGGTGCCACGTCGAAGTGAGGCGGCACCACGGGCAGGTTGGCAAAGCTCCACTTGCCCCGCTTGACGTCGTATTCCTCGGGCGCTGTGATCTCCACCAGGTGGCCCACGGCCGACGTGACGATGGTGTCGTCGTTCTCGAAATGGTCAGCAAACTTCTCGAACTTGCCGCCCTTGCCTGCCGAGGGCGTGAGTGCGCGCACGATGTCCTGCGCCACGCTGGGCTTTTCCGCAATGATGATGGTCTTGCTCATGGTTCCTTCTGGGCCCTTCGCCGCACTGCACAGCGCCGGGCTTCCTGGTCTGGGGCCCTGCGCGGCATTGCCGTCCGCAGGGGTTGTTCATCGGGTGCCCTTGTGCAGCCCCCCGGGCGGCACAAGGGCGTGCCTACAATCCGCCGTCCCGCGCGCGCACGCACACACGCGCGCTCGTACGAATTCAATGTAACGAATGACGAAGCCCTTGCAAGCCACGCTCCAAAAATCATCAGCCCGCAAAACAGCGGTGGCCGCGGCCCCCGCACCGGCCAGCGGACGCCGCATCCAGGTGCGCAAGAGCGGCGTGCATGGCAAGGGCGTGTTTGCCGTGCAGCCCATCAAGCGCGGCGAACACATCATGGAATACGTGGGTGAAATCATCACCTGGCCCGAAGCGCTGCGCCGCCACCCGCACGACCCGCAGGACCCGAACCATACCTTCTACTTCCACGTCGATGAAAAGCGGGTCATCGACGCCAAGGTGGGCGGCAATGCTTCGCGCTGGATCAACCACGCCTGCCGGCCCAACTGCAAGGCCGAGCAGACCAGCGACGGCCGTGTTTTCATCAAGGCGCAGAAAAACCTGGCGGCCGGTGATGAACTGTTCTACGACTACGGCCTCGTCATCGAAGAACGCTACACGCCGAAGCTGAAGAAAGAGTACGAATGCCGCTGCGGCCACTTCGCCTGCCGCGGCACCATGCTGGCACCCAAGCGCTGACCCGCAACTGCCGCACCGCCGTTGCATCCCGCACGCCCGGCCCGACCTGCACCCCTGCACCCCCTGCACGCCACGATGGCCACCCAACCCGGCTGGGACGCTGAAACACTGTGGCAACAACTGGCCCCGGTCTGGCCCGGCATCAGCGTGGAAGTGGTGCCCGAAGTGGCGTCCACCAACACCGTGCTGCTGCAGCGCGCAGCCGACCCCGCGCCCTGCCTGCTGGTGGCCGAACACCAGACCCAGGGCCGCGGCCGCCTGGGCCGCGCCTGGCACAGCACTGCGGGCGCTTCGTTGACCTTTTCGCTGGCGCTGCCGCTGTTGCCGCAGCGCTGGGAAGGGCTGTCCCTGGCCGTGGGACTGGCGCTGGCGCTGGCGCTGGACCCCGTCGCACCCCAGAGCAGCGGCGCCGCGCCGCGCCTGCTGCTGAAGTGGCCCAACGACCTGTGGCTGGCAGAAGGCGCGGGCGGCCGCAAGCTGGGCGGTGTGCTGGTGGAAACCGCGGTACGCGGCGGGCAACGCTGGGTGGTGGTGGGCGTGGGCCTGAACATCCGCCCGCGGGTGGCTGAAGCGGTGCAGCCCGCAGGGGCCGACACCGGCCTGGCACACGGCTACGCCTGCCTGCAGGAACTGACACCGGGCATCGATGCGCCGCAGGCGTTGGCCCGCGTGGCGTTGCCGCTGGCGCAGGCCTTGCAGCGGTTCGAGCAGCAGGGGTTTGCGCCGCTGGCCGCTGAATTTGCCGCCCGCGACCTGCTGCGGGGCCGCGAGGTCACCACCACCGCAACGCCCCCTTTGCAAGGCCGGGCCCAGGGCGTGGACACCGATGGCGCCCTGCTGGTAGGCAGCGGCGGCGCGCTGCACCGGGTGCACAGCGGCGAAGTCAGCGTGCGCCTGCAATCCGCGCCGGCCGCCGGTCCGGCCACCACCCCGGCCACCATCCCCGCCACCACCGAAGGCGCCTGAGCGATGCTGCGCACCGTGCTGGTGGTTCTGCTGTTGGTGAATGCGCTGTTCTTCGGCTGGACGCGCGGCTGGTTTGGTGCCGCCTGGCCGCCACCCGGTGAAAGCCAGCGCGAACCCGAACGCATTGCTGCGCAGGTGCGGCCAGACCGCATGGTGTTGTTGAACGCCGATGCAGCCCGGGCCGCGTTGCGGGCCCCGCCGGCGCCGGCCACTGCCGCGGTGGAAGCCGGCGCATCCGCTTCCACCGCTGCTGCTGGCACGGCCGCGAGTGCTGACGCGGGCACAGCAGGGGCAACCGCCGCCGCTGAAACCCAGTGTCTGGAGGCAGGCCCCTTCACCGCCGACCAGTTGGTGGCCGCCAACAAGCTGCTGACGCGTGCCGGCGTGGACCTGGCCGCGCTGACCGATGTGCCGCTGGCAACGCCCGGCTGGATGGTCTTTGCCGGCCGCTTTGCCGACGCCGCCGCGCGGCGCACCCGCCTGCAGGCCTGGCAGCGCCAGGGTGTGCCGGCGGCCGACCCGCTGGAAGAACCGCGCGAACTGGCGCCGGGCCTTGTGTTTTCACGCCACAGCAGCAGGGCCGAGGCCGAAGCCGCGCTGGCCGCATTGGCCGGCCGCCACCCCGCCGTGGCCACAGTGGCACGCGTGGTGCAAGGGCCTGAAGGTTCGGTCCGGTTGTCGCGGCTGCGCGTGGCTGCTGCACCGGCAACACTGGCGTTGAAGCTGCGCGAAGCCGCGCTGCCGCCGGCCCAGCGGTTTACGCGCTGCGCACCGGCCTGATCACCCGCCGCCCACCAGCGCCCCGCCAGTGCCGCGGGTGCCACAAGGCGGCGCTGACCAGCAGCAGCAGCAGCGTCACCTGCCAGCCGTTGGCGCCACCGCCGCCACCGGCAGGGGCACCACTGCCACCAGCGCTGCCGGTGGTGCTGCTGACTGCGGCCGTGCCGCCGCCGCTTTCGCCCGCGGCGGCCGTGAGTGCGCTGGCCGTGCCGCCCGCATTGGGGGGCAGGTCGGGCCCCAGCGCCACCGCCTGGCGGATCTCGGCCGTGTCCAGCTGTTGCGGCTGGCGGGCCGGCGCCACGTAGCTGGCGGGGTTGGCCGCGTAGCGCAGCGCCTGTTCGGCGTCCAGCATGCCAGCGCCGCAGGTCTGTGTGGTGCAGATGCAGCGGCCGGGGTTGCTGTCGCTGCACGCGCCAATCAAGCTGGACCCGACGTGTGGACGCACCGTCTTGCGCAGGCCGTCGATCACCTGTTCGGCCGTCAGCGCCGGGTTCACACCCAGCATCAGGCTGATCGTGCCCGACACCAGCGGCGCTGCAAAGCTGGTGCCAAAGAGCTTGGCGTAGCCGGCTTCACCCACACCCGTGGCGCCTGCGTTCCATACCGTGACCAGGCCACCGTCTGCGAGCAGCTCGCGCCAGGCGCCCGAGCGGCCATCGTCGCCACCCACCGTGGCCAGGCCGCTGCTGGCCAGGGCGCTGCCGAAGCTGGAATAGTGCGTCTTGAAGCCGTCGCGGTTCAACGCCGCCACGCCCACCACACCGCTGCAGTTGGCCGGCCGCGCCACGGCGCCGTGGTCGTTGCCAGCAGCGGCCACCACCACCACGCCAATCCTGCGCAGTTCGTCCACCGCCGACTGGTATTCCTGCCCGCAGGAGGCAGCGCCGCCAAAGCTGATGTTGATGATGCGGGCGGGGTTCGGGTTGGTGGGCACGCCGGCCACCGGCAGACCCGCCGCCCAGCGCATGCCGTCCACGATGTCGGCCACGGCGGCACCGCACTTGCCGGCCACCCGCACGGGGAGGATGCGCGCCTGGCGGTCGATGCCGGCCACGCCCACGGCGTTGTCGGTGTTGGCGGCCACCAGGCCGGCGATCACCGTACCGTGCCACGAACTGCGCTGCTCGGCGCAGCCTGCAAAGCGGCTTTGCTGCCGGTCGGCCGCCGAGACCCAGTCGCCGGGGTCGCTGGCGTCGGGGTCGCGGCCGTTGCCGTCGTTGGCCAGCAACGGGTCGCTGACAAAGTCGTAACCCGGCAACACACGGCCCAGCAGGTCGGGGTGCGGGGTGATGCCGGTGTCCAGCACCGCCACCACGGCCGACACGCCACCTGCAGCCGCCGCACCGGTGCCGGCCAGCCCGCCTTGCCAGGCCGGGAAGAACCCCGGCACGCCGCGCAGGCGGTCGGACTGCGCATTGCTGTTCAGGCCGGCCACGGCTTTCAGCCACCATTGTTCTGGCGCCAGCGGGTCGCTGCTGACCTGCAACCGCTGTTCCAGCGTGTTGGCCGACACCCATTCCACTTCGGGCCGTGCCCGCAGGCGCGCCGCCACGCGGTCGGTTTCGTCTTCGGTCAGCAGGCGGCCGAAGTCCAGCACATAGGTGTCGCGGCCCGAGGGCCGCATCGCCGGTTCACGCGCACCCGACGTGGCCGTCAGGCCCGAGCCGCGCAGCACGCTGCGCCAGCGCTCGCTGTCGCGGCGGCGCATCTGGTCGCCCAGCGCCAGCAGTGCGGGTACGGTGGTGATGTGGGGTGCCGCTTCTTTCAGCCGCACGATCAGCCCGTGGCTGCCGCGGGCGCCCTCGGCCAGCTGCGGCATGCGCGTCAGGCCCACGGGCAGGTTGCCGGGCGTGGGGGTGGCCGCAGCCGCCGCTGCAGCCGTCGGTGCAGTGACCGGCGCCGCGGGTGCCTGCGCCCGCGCGACGGCCATCAGTCCCAGCGCCAAGGCCACGGCGCTGCCAGACCAGACGGCCAGAGCCGACTTGCGGCGGGAACGGTGAGCAGGCAGGCGCGGCACTCGACAACCCTGACATCTGACAGCAGATGTGTACTTATCGGCCCGCAAAAGGCCGAACACAGGGATTATTGAGGCGCTGTTCTACGGTGGCGCACCACGGGCGGGGGCGATGTGTGCAGAAGTGCAACCGCAAACAGCACACCCAGCACCCACAGCAGCGAAACAGCGCCACCGCCACCCCCCCCGGTTGAGGTGGGTACCGCGGGCGACGGTGCGGGCGTCACCGGCACGGCGACCACCGTCACCGTGGTGGCAGCACTGTCCGTAGCGCCGTTGCCGTCGGTCACGGTGAGGCGCACGGTGAAGCTGCCGGCGGCCGTGGGTGCCAGCGTCGCCGTCGCCGCGTTGGTGGCACTGGTGAAGCCGCTGACGATGCCGCCGCCGCTGACCAGCACCCATTCGAAGCGCGCCGGGGCGCCACCGCCCGGGCTCTGGCTGTTGCCGCCTGACAGCGTGACCGGCTGGCCCGCCGTGGGTGCAGCCGTGCTCACTTCCACACGCGCCAGCGGGCCACTGACGGCCGCCACCGCGGCGCCCGCGTCAAGCATGCCCGCACCGCACAGCGCCGTGGTGCAGTAGCACTGCAACTGGCTGACGTTGGCCACCGGGGCCCGGCATTGCGTGACCGGCGTGGTGTCGTCGGGCCCGTTGTCGCCGCCGGTTTGCGGGAACGGTCTGGCGGTGCCCTGCATGGCCGTGCGCACCTCGGCGGCGGTCAGCGAAGGCCGCTGCGACACCATCAGCGCCGCCACGCCAGCCACCAGCGGTGACGCAAAGCTGGTGCCCACCGTGATGTTGAAGCTGTCGGTCCAGCCAGAAGCAGCGGGCCCCTGCGTGCCGTTGTCGGTGGCCGCCAGGATGGGGTACAGGCAGGGTGAGCCGGGGCTGGTGTTGATGCAGTTGCCGCCGGGGGCAGCAATGGAAACCTGCGGCCCCAGATCGGAAAAACCGACCTTGGTGCCGACGTGCCGCAATGCGGTGACGCCGATCACGCCCGAACAGTTGGCGGGCACACCCACCGGGCCACCCGCGCCGTTGCCTGCGGCGGCCACGATGACCACGCCGCGCGCCACCAGCTGGTCGACGACCGACTGGTATGCGGCGTCACAAATGCCGTCGCCGCCCAGGCTCAAGTTGATGACGCGCGCCGGGTTCGGGTTGTCAGGCACGCCGGCCACCGAAATGCCACCAGCCCACAGCATGCCGGCCTGAATGTCGGCGTCGGTTCCGAAGCACTTGCCCAGCACACGCACCGGCAGCACGCGCACGCCCGGGGCGGTGCCGGCCATGCCCACGGCATTGCCGGTGGCGGCCCCCACCAGGCTGGCGGTGGCCGTGCCATGCCAGGAGCTGTCGGCCGCGTCACAACCGCTGAAGGTGCGGCCCCGCGACTCGGCCAGGGTGACCCAGTCTCCCGGGTCGCTGGGGTCGGCGTCACGGCCGCTGCCGTCGTTGGCCACCGTGCTGTCGCTGACAAAGTCATAACCAGGCAGCAGCACGCCACCGTTGGCCACACGGCCCAGGTCGGGGTGGTCGAAGCGAACCCCCGTGTCCAGCACGGCCACCACCACGTCGGGCCGGCCCAGCGTGCGCGCCCAGGCCGCCTCGATATCGATGGACGACACCACGGTGGACGTGGGTGCGCGCAGGTACCACTGCCCGCTGTCAGGGCCGCGGGGCCGCACGTTGGCTGCTGTTTCCGCGTACAGCGGGTCGTTGGGCGCCGCCGCCAGGCGTTTACGGCCATTCGGCACCGCGTAGGCCACGTCAGGGTCGGCCGCCAACTGGCGCACCAATGTCGGTGCGTCTACCCCCACCGCGCGCACCACCTGGGCATGGGCGCCCACGGCGTTGCCCGCTTGCAGCGTTCGCTTCACGCGCTCACCCAAGGCGGTGGCCCGTTGGCCCAAAACGGCTTGCGCAGTGGCCCTGTCGGCGCGCGCGGCCAGTGCAAACCTTCGCGTGGTGTCGGCCTGCGGCTTGAAACCGACGATGACTTCGCCTTCGACAGGCGCCAGGGGCTGCTTTGCAACCAGCGGCGGCACCGCCATCACCGGCGCGCAAACACACCAGGCCGACAGAGCAAACAGCGCCTGCGCACACCACACCCGAGCGAGTTTTTGCATGTTCAAAACAGACACCTCAGACACACACTCGGGCGGACATCCGCCAAAACGACCCCGTTGAGGCTGGCCAATCTTGACGCAAAACGCCGCGGGGCGTGCAACCCGCGCCAGCCAGACTCTCAGTCGCGGTGGTGAAGGCCACACCACCCACCGGCAGCCCGCCGTTGCCCGCTCAGCGCGCCATCACCTGCACCATTTCCAGCACCTTGTTCGAGTAGCCCCACTCGTTGTCGTACCAGGACACCACCTTCACGAAGGTGCTGTCCAGCGCGATGGAGGCATCGGCGTCAAACACACTGGTGCAGGGCTCGCCGCGGAAGTCGGTGGCCACCACCTTGTCTTCGGTGTAGGCCAGCACGCCCTTCATGGGGCCGTTGGCGGCGGCTTTCATGGCGTTGCAGATGTCTTCGAAGCTGGCGGGCTTGATCAATTCGGCCGTCAGGTCGACCACGCTGACGTCGCTGGTGGGCACGCGGAAGGCCATGCCGGTGAGCTTCTTGTTCAACTCGGGAATCACCACGCCCACGGCCTTGGCGGCACCGGTGCTGCTGGGGATGATGTTTTCCAGGATGCCGCGGCCGCCGCGCCAGTCCTTGTTGCTGGGGCCGTCCACCGTCTTTTGCGTGGCTGTGGCGGCATGCACGGTGGTCATCAGACCGCGTTTGATGCCGAAGCTGTCATGCAACACCTTGGCCACCGGGGCCAGGCAGTTGGTGGTGCAGCTGGCGTTGCTGATGATGGTCTGGCCGGCGTAGGTCTTGTCATTCACGCCGTAGACGAACATCGGCGTGTCGTCCTTCGACGGTGCACTCTGGATGACCTTCTTGGCACCGGCGTCGATGTGCTTCTGGCAGGTGTCCTTGGTCAGGAACAGGCCGGTGGCTTCCACCACCACGTCGGCACCCACGTCGCCCCACTTCAGCGCGGCGGGGTCTTTCTCGGCGGTCAGGCGGATGTGCTTGCCGTTGACGACCAGGGTGGTGCCGTCGACCGCGATGTCACCCTTGAAACGGCCGTGCACGCTGTCGTACTTCAGCATGTAGGCCAGGTAGTCGGGCTCCAGCAGGTCGTTGATGCCGACGATCTCGATGTTGGGGAAGTTCTGCACGGCAGCGCGGAACACCATGCGCCCGATACGGCCGAAGCCGTTGATGCCTACTTTGATGGTCATGGTTTCTCCTGGGTGGTGGATGGGGAAGGTGGGTTGGGCGGGTGTTTGTTGGCCTGAAGGTCGACGGTACCGCAGGGGACGCTGATGGTCATGGACTCACCCAGCACGCGCCGGTTCGCGGCCGCAGGCAGCCTCAAGCTCAGCTGCGACAACCAGTCCAGCAGCGGCTGGCGCGCCGGGTCGTGCGTCTCCAGCTGCAGCACCAGGTTGCTGTCATGCGGGCGCATGTAGTTCAGGCGCAGGTCAAAAGGGCAGGCCATGGCATGGAGGTCGAAGTACACCGGCATGGCCACCGTCGATGGGTCCACGGCGCCCAGAAAACCCCGCAGTGTGACGTCCCGCAGCCGCGTGCGCGAGCCCCCTTCCATGACGAAATTGAACAGCATGGTCAACTCGACCGGTTCCGCGTCCATGCAGGGCAGGCGGTAGCCCTTCACGAACTCTTCCACCGCCTGCTGCAGGCTGACGGACCGGTCGGCGTCCAGAAAGGTGGCCACGGGCTCGGCCGTGGCGCTGACAAAGCGCAGGCGAACCACGAACTTGCCCTGCTCTTCGGCACGCTGCGCCAACCAGGGATATTCAGGCCGCACGCCGGGCAGGATGCGCTGCAGACATTTGTAGCGCAGGCGCCGCTGCGCCTCATCGGCGTCGCGAGGCACACTGCCCATCACGGCGCGGCCGTCGTTGGGCTTGAAGATGTAGGTCTGCACCAGTCGGACCGGTTCAGCCCCGGCGGCCATGCAAGGCACGCGGAAACGGCTCACATGGGCCTGCACCGCCGTCAGAAACTTCGGGTCGGCGCTTTCGTCCAGCACCCGCACCACAGGCGCTCGGTCAGGGGCTGCAAACACCAGCTCGACCCGAAGCACGCCGCCGTCCTTGCGCGCCAGCAGGTCGGCCGGGTATTCGGGCTGGCCGCGTTCGGCCGCAGCCGGCGTGAGGCACTGCGCGGCCAGGGATGGCTGCAGCGTCGGAGCGTAGTCCTGTGCCCACACCAGTGCCGGCACCAGCGCCGGCACCAACGCCGGCACCAGCGTCAACACCCGCGCCGCTACCGTCGACATACTGGCCGCCCACAGCCCGGCCCGAAGGGAGCGCAGCAACTTCACGGCGTGCGTCCTGACGGCGCGTCAGCGCCCCAGCACCTTGCGCACCACGTCGGCCAGGTTCTCGGCCGTCAGCTTGAAGTGCTTGAACAGCGCCGGCGCCGGTGCGCTTTCGCCATAGGTGTCGATGCCCACCACGGCGGCGCAGCCGTACTTCCACCAACCGTCGGTGACACCGGCTTCGATGGCCACGCGAGGCACGCCGGCGGGCAGCACGCTGGCCTTGTACTTCTGCGGCTGGCGATCGAACACGGTGGTGCTGGGCATGCTGACCACGCGCACCGCGATCTTGCGTGTCGCCAGCGCGGCCTGGGCGTGCAGCGCCAGTTGCACTTCGCTGCCGGTGGCGATGATCACGGCCTGCGCCTTCTTCTTCAGCCCCACCTCGGCCGGTTCGGCCAGCACGTAGGCGCCCTTGCTGATCTCGTCCAGCCCCGCCTTCGGAAGGTAGGGCAGGTTCTGGCGGCTCAGCAGCAATGCGCTCGGGCGCGTGTTGTTGCCGATGGCCATGGTCCAGGCCACCGCGGTCTCAGCGGTGTCGGCCGGGCGCCAGACGTCCAGATTGGGGATGAGGCGCAGCGCAGCCGCGTGCTCCACACTTTGGTGGGTAGGCCCGTCTTCACCCAGGCCGATGCTGTCGTGCGTGAAGACGTGGATGACGCGCTTTTTCATCAGCGCGGCCATGCGGATGGCGTTGCGGCTGTAGTCGCTGAAGGTCAGGAAGGTGCCGCCGTAAGGGATGAAGCC
>JAYSXE010000242.1:0-44421 GCA_043717565.1 Burkholderiales bacterium
ACGTACATCAGCGCCACCACGCGGGGGCGCGCTTCGGGGCTGGCCTGGTCGGTGGCCAGCGCCAGCCCGGCCGTCTGCGACGTCTGCAGGCCGGCACCCACCATCAGGAACGACAGCGCTGCAGCACCCTGGCCCACCCAGGCCGGCGTGGGCACCGCACCGCCGCCAGACAGCACCAGCAGCGCAAAGGGCATCACCGCCAGGCCAAAGAACTGGATCAGTGTGCCGCCCCACATGTAGGGCACACGCCGCCAGCCGAAGGCTGAACGGTGCACGTCAGACTGGAAACCCGTGATGGCCCTGAACGGCGCCACCAGCAGCGGCAGCGCCAGCATCAATGACACCAGCCACGCGGCCACGTCCAGCTCAAAGATCATCACGCGGTTCAGCGTGCCCACCATCAGCGCCAGCGTCAGGCCCATGGTCAGCTTGAACAGCGACAGGCGGAGCAGCCGCTTCCAGGGCAGGCCGGCGCTGCCCGCATCGGCAAAAGGCAGGTACTCGGGGCCCAGCGCGGCCCAGGCGCGGATGGCGCGCTGGGCCAGCGGTGGGCGCGCGGCAGCTTTCATGCGCGGCACAGCTCCATGGCCTGCGACGTGTAAAAGCCACTGGAAATGCGCTGCGTGCGGCCTGAATGCCAGTGCGGCAGCTGCGCCGCGGTGCGCGCGCGCAGCGACTGCTCGGCCACGGGCTCGATCCACGGCGCGCGGTTGCTGGCCGGGAACAGACGCCCCGCAGACCGCATCACAGCCAGCAGCCGCGTGCGCGGCGCAAAGGTGAACAGCATCGAGCCGGTGGTGCGCTGCGACCAGCTGCCCAGGATGCGCACCATGTCGGCTTCGTCGTAGTGGATCAACGAGTCCATCGCCACCACGTGGTCAAAAGTGCCCAGGCCCGGGTCCAGCATGTCGCCGCTGCGCCATTCGATGGCACCACGCCAGCCGGGGGCGCTGCCGTGCAGCTCGGCCACGCGGCGGCGCGCCACGTCCACCAGCTGCGGTGAAAGGTCGATGGCCACCACCTGCGCGCCGCGTTGCGCGGCTTCCAGCGCCAGTGCGCCGGTGCCGCAGCCAGCGTCCAGGATGCGCAGGCCGCTCAGGTCTTGCGGCAGCCAGCCCAGCAGCTGTGCGCGCATGCGGTCGCGGCCGGCGCGCACGGTGGTGCGGATGCGGCCCACCGGGGCGGTGGACGTCAGCTGTTCCCAGGCCTTGACAGCGGTGCGGTCGAAGTAGTCTTCGATCTTGCTGCGGCGTTGCTCGTAGGCGGCGGTGTTCATGTTGCAGCGGCCTTGATCAGTCGTAACCCAGCAGGTCAAAGATGTCGCGGTCTTTCAGCGGCACGGCCGGCAGCGGGTCCGGGCCCAGCCACATGGCCGCGGCCAGGCGCAGGTATTCCTTCTGCACGGCCTCGATCTCGGGCGTGGCTTCCATCTCGAACAGCGTGCATTTCTTCAGGCGGCTGCGGCGGATGGCGTCCAGGTCGGGCAGGTGCGCAGCCAGCCGCAAGCCGGTGCGGGCGTTGTACTTGTCGATCTGGTCGGTGTCCTTGCTGCGGTTGGCAATCACGCCACCGAGCCGCACGTTGTAGTTCTTCGCCTTGGCGCCAATGGCCTGCACGATGCGGTTCATCGCGAAGATGGAATCGAAGTCGTTGGCGGTGACGATCATGGCGCGGTCGGCGTGCTGCAGCGGCGCTGCAAAGCCGCCGCACACCACGTCGCCCAGCACGTCGAAGATCACCACGTCGGTGTCTTCCAGCAGGTGGTGTTCCTTCAGCAGCTTTACGGTCTGGCCCACCACGTAACCGCCGCAGCCGGTGCCGGCAGGCGGGCCGCCAGCTTCGACGCACATCACGCCGTTGTAGCCCTCGAAGACGAAGTCTTCGGGGCGCAGTTCCTCGCTGTGGAAGTCCACCGTCTCCAGCACGTCAATCACGGTGGGCAGCATCTTCTTGGTCAGCGTGAAGGTGCTGTCGTGCTTGGGGTCGCAGCCGATCTGCAGCACGCGCTTGCCCATCTTGCTGAAGGCGGCCGACAGGTTGGAACTGGTGGTGCTTTTGCCGATGCCGCCCTTGCCGTAGATGGCAAACACCTTGGCGGTGCCGATCTTCAGCTTCGGGTCCATCTGCACCTGCATGCTGCCATCGCTGTCCAGCTCGATGCCGCGCGCCTTGGGGGCACCGCGGCCGATGCGGCTGATGGGGACTTCGGCAATCGTCGTCGAGTCGGTGTGGTTCATGCGGTGGCTTTCTCAAAAACGCCTTCGAGACGGTCTTCCAACTCATCGCCGGCGCGCTTCAGCGCGTCCAGCGTGTCGGCGTCGGGTTGCCAGTAGTTGCGGCTGCTGGCTTCGATCAAACGGTTGGCCATGCGGGCCGATGCAGTGGGGTTCAGCAGTGCCAGGCGCTCGCGCATCACGGGGTCGAGCAGGAAGGTGTCGCTCAGTTGCTGGTACACCCAGGGCTGCACCTGGCCCGTGGTGGCCGACCAGCCCATCGTGTTGGTGATGTGCACCTCGATCTGCCGCACGCCCTCATAGCCGTGCTCCAGCATGCCTTCGAACCACTTGGGGTTGAGCATGCGGGTGCGGGTTTCCAGTGACACCTGCTCGCGCAGGCTGCGCACGGCACCGTTGCCCTTGGTCTGGTCGCCGATGTACACCGGCGGTGTGTCTTGCACGCGGCCGCCCTTGGCCGCCTTCACCGCCTGGGTGATGCCACCCAGCGTGTCAAAGTAGTTGTCCACTGTGGTCACGCCCAGTTCCACCGAGTCCAGGTTCTGGTAGGTCAGCTGCACGTCGGCCAGCACGCTCTTGAGCAGGGCGGTGTGTTGCACGGCGCGGCCCTGGCGGCCGTAGGCGAAACCTTTGCGGCGCGTGTAGGTCTCGGCCAGTTCGCCGTCGTCGGTCCACTGGCTGCTTTCCACCAGGTTGTTGACGTTGGAGCCATAGGCGCCTTCGGCGTTGCCGTACACGCGGAGCGCGGCAATTTCCAGCGTGCAGCCGTGTTCCTTCTGGTAGGCCAGCGCATGCTTGCGCACGCCGTTCATCTCCACCGGCTCGTCGGCTGAAGCCGCCAGGAACGCCGCCTCGGCCAGCAGTTTGATCTGCAGCGGCAGCAGGTCGCGGAAGATGCCCGACAGCGTGATGACCACGTCCACCCGCGGCCGGCCCAGCGTGGCCAGCGGAATGAGCTGTGCGCCAGCGATGCGGCCATAGCTGTCAAAGCGTGGCAACGCGCCCATCAACGCCAGGGCCTGCGCGATGGGGGCGCCCTCGTTTTTCAGGTTGTCGCTGCCCCACAGCACCATGGCGACCGATTCGGGCAGCGCGTGTCCGTCGGCGGTGTAGCGGTCCAGCAGCCGCTGTGCCTGGCGGGCGCCGTCTTGCACGGCGAAGCTGCTGGGAATGCGGAAGGGGTCGAAGCCGTGCAGGTTGCGGCCCGTGGGCAACACCGCCGGGGTGCGCAGCAGGTCGCCACCGGGTGCCGGGCAGATGAAGCCACCGTCCAGCGCGTGCAGCAGCGCGCCCACTTCGGTGTCCACGGCCAGCTGGGCGTTGGCTTCGATCAGCTTGCTGGCGATGGTCAGGTGGGCGTCGTCCTGCGGCAGGCCGGCCAGGCCCAGAACGATTCTTGCTGCGCTGCCGGCCACCAGGGCCTCCAGCGCCGGACGTGGCCACTGCTGGCCGTGGGCGGCGTCGGCCATGGACATCAACAGGTCCACCCGTTGCTCTGCCGATGGCGGCCGGCCGGTGACGTGCAGACCGTGTGGAATAAGCGTGTATTCCAGTTCCAGCATCTGCACGGCAATGGCCTGCACGCGCTGCTCGGCATCGCCGCCCGCGCCGCAGTTCCACAGCGGCTCGGCCGCCGCCAGGTCCAGCCCGGCAGCCTGGGCCTGCAGCAGTGCGGCCAGTTCAGGCCTTTCCGTGGCGCCCGGTTCCAGTGCGCGCCAGCGGTCGATGCTGGCTTTCAGTTCGTGCAAGTCCTTGTACAGGCCCGCCTGCGCAACGGGTGGCGTCAGGTAACTGATGAGCGTGGCGCCCGAGCGGCGCTTGGCGATGGCCCCTTCGGAGGGGTTGTTGGACGCATACAGATAGACGTTGGGCAGGTCGCCGATCAGCCGGTCGGGCCAGCAGCGGGCTGACAACCCGCTTTGCTTGCCGGGCATGAATTCGAGGGCGCCGTGGGTGCCGAAGTGCAGCACGGCATGGGCCTGGAAGTCTTCGCGCAGGTAGCGGTAGAAGGCCGAGAAGGCGTGCGTGGGTGCCAGGCCCTTTTCGAACAGCAGCCGCATCGGGTCGCCTTCGTAGCCGAAGCCAGGCTGCACGGCCACCAGCACGTTGCCGAACTGACGGCCCAGCACGAAGATGGAGCTGCCGTTGGACAACTGGCGGCCCGGGGCCGGGCCCCACTGCGATTCGATTTCCTTCAGCCACGGTTCGCGCCTGACGTGGTCGTTGGCGCTGATCAGCTGGTGCACATTGGCGTCGGCGCCGTACTGTGCGGCGTTGCCCTGCAGCACCGCGCTGCGCAGCGCGTCCACGCTGGCCGGCATGTCCACCGTGTAGCCCTGCGCGTGCATGCCGGCCAGCGTGTGGAACAGCGACTCGAACACCGACAGGTATGCCGCGCTGCCGATGTTGCCGGCGTTGGGCGGGAAGTTGAAGACCACCACCGCCACCTTGCGCTGGGCGCGGCTGCCGCGCTTCAGCGCCACCAGCTTGTCCACGCGGGCGGCCAGCATCAGCGCCCGTTCGGGGCAGGTGTGCATGTCGGCCGCGCTGGTGCTGGCGGTGAAGGTGCAGGCGTGGTGGCAGCCGGTGCACGTGACGCCAGCAGCGCCCGGGCGGCCGCCGAAGACGATGGGGCTGGTGGAACCGTCCAGCTCGGGAATGGCCACCATGATGGTGCTTTCCACCGGCATCAGGCCGCGGTCAGAGCCGCCCCACTGGTCCAGGCTCTGGAATTCCACCGGGTGTGCGGCCACGTAGGGCACGTCCAGTTTCGCCAACGTCTGCTGCGCCGCTTCGGCGTCGTTGTAGGCCGGGCCGCCCACCAGCGAAAAGCCCGTGAGTGACACCACGGCGTCCACCACCACGTGGCCGTCCTTCATGAAAAAGCGTTCGATGGCGGGCCGCGAGTCCAGGCCCGACGCAAAAACCGGCACCACGCGCAGGCCGCGCGACTCCAGCGCCGCGATCACGCCGTCGTAGTGGCCGGCGTTGCGCGACAGCAGGTACGAGCGCAGCAGCAACAGGCCCACGGTGCCGCGCACCGGCTGCTGGTGTTGGGGCAGCGGCAGGTCGCTGGCCTGGCCAGACAGGCGCTGCGCCATGCGCGGGTGATAGACGCCCACTTCCGGGTATTCCACCGGCGGCAGCGCCTTGGCGACGCCGCGCAGGCTGCGCCGTTCGCCGCTGGCGCCGCGGTCGATGACATGCCGCACCAGGTTCAGCATGTTGTCGTCTGAACCCCCCAACCAGTACTGCAGCGTCAGGAAATAGGCGCGAACGTCCTGCGCGGCACCGGGTATGAAGCGCAGCAGTTGCGGAATGCGCCGCAGCATCTTCATCTGCGCCGCGCCGCCGGTGGCTTTCTTGTCCTTGTTGCCGCGCAGCTTTTTCAGCAGCGCCATGGGGCCGCTGGCGGGCTTGTCCATGTCAAAGCCGCCCAGGCGCGTGAGCTTCACCACCTCTGCTGCCGACATCATGCAGATCAAGGCGTCGCAATGTTCGCGGCGGGCCCGCAAGTCTTCCAGGATGGGCAGGAAGTGGTCTTCCAGGAACAGCATGCCTGCCACGATGATGTCGGCGCGGGCGATGTCGGCCTTGACGCGGACCGCGGCTTGTTCGTTGCCCGCAAATTCCGAAGCCGCGTGCATCGTCAAGGTCAGGCCGGGGAAGTCGCGCGCCAGCGTGGGGCGCACGCGGTCGGTGGCGCTGGCCAGGTGGGTGTCCATCGTGACGATGACCACCCGGATGGGAACCGCGCCCATGGCGCTGCCCCCGTCGGCCCCGCGCCGGGCGGTAATCGGGCCGGCGCCCTCAGCGGCCGAAGTGGGCTTTGGCGTCATACAGGGTGTCCACGGTGATGGTTGCCAAGCCGCGGTCTGCGGCAAAGCGTTCGGTGTTTCTGCGCGCCTTGCCGCGCACGAAGAAGGGAATCTTCTGCAGCTCTTTCTGTGCGTCGGGCGCCCATTGAGCAATGGCGACCACATTGCCGTGAGTTTGGGCTTCGGCCTGTTCGGCGTTGGCGGCCGCCGAAGCAGGGGCCACGGCCAGCTGAGCCGTTGCGGTCAGTTGCGCAGCAGGCGCAGCATGCGCAGCGGCGGGCGTGGCGCCCGCATGCGACAGGTGCGAAGCCGCTGCGCCTTCGTGGAATTCGAAATCGTCGCGGAACATCGCCAGCAGGTGTTCTTCCAGGCCCATCATCAGTGGGTGCACCCAGCTGTCGAACAGCACGTTGGCGCCTTCAAAACCCATTTGCGGCGAATAGCGCGCCGGGAAGTCCTGCACGTGCACCGGTGCACTGATCACGGCGCAGGGCAGCTTCAGGCGCTTGGCGATGTGGCGTTCCATCTGCGTGCCCAGCACCAGTTCCACGTGCAACTCGGCGATGCGGGCTTCCACTTCCAGGTAGTCGTCACTGATGAGGGCTTCCACGCCGTACAACTTGGCAGCTTCACGCACTTCGCGTGCGAACTCGCGGCTGTAGGTGCCGATGCCCACCACCTGGAAGCCCAGTTCCTGCGCGGCGATGCGGGCAGCCGCCACGGCGTGCGTGGCGTCGCCAAACACGAACACCCGCTTGCCGGTGAGGTAGGTGGAATCAACCGAGCGCGAATACCAGGGCGAGCGCGCTGCGGCGTCGGCCAGCAACGCCTCGGTGCTGGCGCCGTCGGTGCCGGCCAGCGCTGCCACCTCGCGCACGAACTCGCGCGTTGCGCCCACGCCCAGCGGCACGGTCTTGACCATGGGCATGCGGTGCACGCGCTGCAGCCACTGCGCGGCCAGAGCGCCCACTTCAGGGTACAGCACGACATTGAAGTCGGCGTCGGTCAGGCGCCGTATGTCGGCCACGCTGGCGTTCAGCGGCGCGCAGACATTCACGTCCACGCCCAGGCGGGCCAGCAGGCCGGTGATTTCGGTGACGTCGTCGCGGTGCCTGAAGCCCAGCGCCGTGGGGCCCAGCAGGTTGCAGCGCGCGCGTCGTTGCTGGCCCGGCAGCGCGTGGTTGGCGCTGTCTTCTGCGGCCGCGGCCCGCGGGGCAGTGCCCACCAAGTGCCGCGTCAGTTGGTAAAAGGTTTCTGCGGCGCCCCAGTTTTCCTTGCGCTGGTAGGCGGGCAGTTCCAAAGGCACCACCGGCACGGGAAGGTCCAGCGCGAGCGCCAGGCCACCGGGGTCGTCCTGAATCAGCTCTGCGGTACAGGAAGAGCCCACCAGCAGGGCTTGCGGCTTGAAGCGCGCGAAAGCGTCGCGTGCAGCGGTCTTGAACAGCTCGGCGGTGTCGCCGCCCAGGTCGCGTGCCTGGAACGTGGTGTAGGTGACGGGCGGGCGCTTGTTGCGGCGCTCGATCATCGTGAACAGCAGGTCGGCGTAAGTGTCGCCCTGGGGCGCGTGCAGCACATAGTGCACGTCGGTCATGGCGGTGGCCACGCGCATGGCGCCCACGTGGGGAGGGCCTTCGTAGGTCCACAGGGTCAGCTGCATGTCATGCCGCCAGTGGGGTTTGTGGGCCGTGGCGCAACAGCTGCGCACGCCGCAGCGGCCGCGCAAACAGCTCGGCCAGGTCGGCCGCCTGTTCGTAGCCGTGGATGGGCGTGAACACCAGTTCGATGGCCCATTTGGTGGTCAGGCCCTCGGCTTCCAGCGGGTTGGCCAGGCCAAGGCCGCACACCGTGATGTCGGGTTGCTGCTCCCGGCAGCGGTCGAGCTGAAGGTCCACGTCCTGGCCCTCGCTCAGCGGGGTGCCGTTGGGCAGCCATTGCAGTTCCTGCGCCAGGTGCTCGCGGTGCAGGTAAGGCGTGCCCACTTCCAGCAGGTGCATGCCCATTTCCCGCGCCAGGAAGCGCGCAATGGGGATTTCCAGTTGCGAATCGGGAAAGAAGAAGATGCTGCGGCCCGCAAGGCTGGCGCGTTGGCGCGCCAACGCGCCCTGTGCGCGCTGGCGTGCAGGCGCGGTGGCCTCGGCCACGCGCGCGGCCGTGATGCCGAACGCGGCGGCTGCAGCTTCAAGCCACGCCGTTGTGCCTTCGATGCCGATCGGGAAGGGCGCCGCAATGCGCTGGGCGCCGCGCTGTTCCAGCGCGCGTGCGGTGTCGCCCAGGAAGGGCTGCGCCAGCAGGTAGTGTGTGTGTTCGCCCACCGTCGGCATCTGCAGGCTGTTGCGCGCCGGCAGGAACTGGACGTTCTGCAGCCCGATCTGTTGCAGCAGCCGCGCCAGCTGGTCTTCCACCACATCCGGCAGTGCGCCCACCACCAGCAGCGAAGGCTGCGCGTTGGCTTGCAGCACCGGCACCAGTGCCGCCAGGCAGGCGTCTTCGCCTTGCGTGAACGTGGTCTCGATGCCGCTGCCCGAGTAGTTCAGCACCCGCACCTGGGGCATGAAGCGGCCCGACAACCGCTGTGCTGCGCGCGACAGGTCGAGCTTGATGACCTCTGAAGGGCACGAGCCCACCAGGAACAGGGTCTTGATGTCGGGCCTTCGGTCCAGCAGGCGCTGCACCACGCGGTCGAGTTCGTCGTTGGCGTCGGCCAGGCCGGCCAGGTCGCGCTCGTCCAGGATGGCGGTGGCAAAGCGCGGTTCGGCAAAGATCATCACGCCGGCGGCCGACTGGATGAGGTGCGCGCAGGTGCGTGAGCCCACCACGAGGAAAAACGCGTCCTGGATCTTGCGGTGCAGCCAGACGATGCCCGTGAGACCGCAAAACACCTCGCGTTGGCCGCGCTGCCGCAGCACTGGAGCGTCGGCGCAGCCTTCCGCGGCCTGCAAGGGAATGACCTTGTTCATGTGGCAGACCCCGTGGCAGCCGGTGGCAGGGCAGGGCGCACACCGGGCGCTCTTTCGGCCGGCGCCTGCAGTCGCGCCGCCCGCAGTTTCAGGATGAACTGGGTGGCGTTGACCACGTAGCTGGCATAGGCCGCCAGCGCCAGCAGCATCTGGCCACGCGCGCCCAGCGCGCCGGTGACCAGGGCCGCCAGGTACGCGGTGTGCAGCGCCAGCACGAGCATGCTGAACACGTCTTCCCAATAGAAGGCGGGTGCAAACAGCCAACGGTCGAAGACCACCTTTTCCCAGATGCAGCCGGTGACCATGATGGTGTAGAGCAGCAGCGTCTTCAGCACCACCGAAGCCGTGGCCAGACCAAAGCCATCACCGCTGAACAGATAACGCAGCACCAGCACGGCGCTGACGGCGAAGACCAGGAACTGCACGGGTGCCAGCACACCCTGCACCAGGGTCCAGCGGGTGGCGTCGCGGCGGGCTCGCTGTTCGGGCGTGTACAGCGCGGGTGCGCTGCGGTTTGGGGCGGGGGTAGCGGTGTGGGACACGGGTGCTGCTGTTCGTTGCGTCCAATCTAGTCGGCTTCCGGAAAAGTGTCAATCCAGATTGACGTTAAGATTAAATGACATTATGTTTTGGGCCATGAACACCGCGCCCCTGTCTGCAACCACAGCGACGCTGGTGCCTGTGCAGGCGCCCTGCGCAGCGGCATCGTCCGCCCGCGGCTGTGCGGCGCTACCGCTCGGCTTCGGCGTCAGCCTGACCACGCGCAAGCCAGGGCAACTGGGGTTTGCCCTCGAGTGCGTGTTGCCGGCGGCAAAAGCTTTTGACAGGGTTGGGGCCAGCGTCGTACAACCCCGTGTCGAGGTTGGTATGGTCCGGCCGAGACGCGACGCAGTTGGAACCAGGGTGCATTCGGCTGGGCATGGAAACCGCCCCCACACGCACCCCCTCGACAGCCGGGTCTGGCGCCCGTGCTGCCGCAGCCGTTCACTTCTGCGCGCTGCCAGGAGCATGAGATGACGGGACTTTCGCAAGCCTTGGGTAGGGCTTCAGCCGACGACCAGCAGTGCGAGGACGTTTGGTTCCGTCCAGAACAGATTTCGGCAGAGGCCGACCGCACAGGCGCCCTGTTCAGGACGGTGGAAAACGAGATCATTCCGCGCCTGATGCTGTTGCATCAAGCGCCGGGCAGCAAGGTGGGCACGCCCCGGCAAGCCCCCAACGACCGGGTCTCGGTCACTGCCGAGCAGGTGGTTGAATTCACCGCCGAAGTGATGAAAGGCCACGAGCCTGCCATCGCTTACCTGAAGCACATGGTGGAGCGCGGCTCCACGCTGGACGGGCTGTGCCTGAACCTGCTGGCGCCCGCAGCACGGCGGCTGGGCGAGTTGTGGGACGCTGACCTGGTGGACTTCACCGAAGTCACCATTGCGCTGGGGCGCCTGCAGGGAGTGCTGCGCGCGCTGTCGGCCACGATGCAGTTGCCTGCCAGCAACAAGGGCGCGGGCCGGCGCGCGCTGTTTGTCAGCGTGCCAGGCGAGCAGCACACGTTCGGCCTGGCGATGGTGTGCGACTTCTTCCGCATATCGGGCTGGCTGGTTTGCAGCGAAACACTGGCGCAGTCCAAGGCCCCGGCCCTGGTCAGGCTGGTGGGCGAAGAACACTTCGACGTGGTGGGCTTTGCCATCGGCAATGACAAGAGCATCGCTTCGCTGGCCGAGTTGATCCGCGACGTGCGCAAGGCTTCGCTGAACCGCACGGTGGGCGTTCTGGTGGGCGGGCCGTTGTTGGTGGCCCGGCCCCAGATCGCCACGCTGGTGGGCGCCGACGCAACCGGTGTCGATGCCAGGCAGGCTATGCTCGAAGCAGAAAAGCTCTTGGCCGCGCCCCGCCGCGGTAGCCTGTGACGACGTCTAGGGACAACCATCTGACACCCGCTGTGGTAATGGCCGGGCTACGGCCCGTGCGCAGTTTCCTGAGTGCCAAAAAAGCGCTGGATGCGCTGGATCCGCAAGGCGCGGGCTCGTTGATCGAAGCCGCGACCGACATTGCGCTGGTGCTGGACAAGCATGGGGTCATCCAGGACCTGTCAGTCAGCATCGACGACCTGCCGGCCGAGAGTTACGCCGGCTGGGTGGGCCGTCGTTGGTCCGAGGTGGTGACGCTGGAAAGCCGCTCGAAGGTGCAGTCCCTGCTGGACAGTGCTGGTGACCCACACCCGCACCGCTGGCGTCACGTCAACCACCCGGTGGCCAAGGGCAGCGACCTGCCGGTGATGTATTCCACCATCCGGCTGGGCCAGCGCGGGCGCATCGTGGCCCTGGGGCGCGACATGCGGGCGCAGGCCACGCTGCAGCAGCGCCTGGTGGAAGCGCAGCAAACTCTCGAGCGCGACTATTGGCGGCTGCGCCACGTGGAAACGCGCTATCGCTTGCTGTTCGACATGGCGACCGAAGCTCTGGTCATCGTCGACGCCACCAGCCTGCGCGTGGTCGAAGCCAACCCGGCCGCGGTGGACCTGTTCGGGCTGGCACCGCGCAAACTGGCCGGCCATGTCTTCCCTTCCGGCGTCGGTGACAAGGCCGCGCGCGACATTTCGGCGCTGCTGGCCCGCGCACGCGCCGGCACGCGTCCTGAGGAATTGAAGCTGCGTGCGGCCTGCGCCGCGGGCGACCTGGTGGTCAGTGCTGCGATGTTCAAGCAGGAAGACGGGCAACTGCTGATGTTGCGTGCGCGCGTTGCCCACGAGCACGCCGTGGACGCTGCGCGCCGCGCGGGCCCGGTGATGGCCCAGGTGATACAGCGCGCGCCTGACGGCTTTGTCGTCACCGACCTCGAAGGCCGCGTGCTGATGGCCAACGATGCTTTTGTTGAACTGGTGCAGTCCGGCAACGAACAGCAGCTGCGCGGTGAATCGCTGGACCGCTGGATGTCGCGGCCGGGCGTGGACCTGAGTGTCATGCTGGCCACGTTGCGCCAGCAAGGCGCGCTGCGCTTGTTTGCCACCAGTTTGCGCGGCGAACAGGGTACGCAGTCCGAGGTGGAGATCTCGGCGGTATCGGTGCCCGACGGCGAACCTCCCTGCATGGGGTTCACCGTGCGCCACGTGGGCCGCAGGCTGGGCACCGACCTGCAGACCGGCAAGTCTTCACCGCGGTCGGTGGAGCAGCTCACCCACCTGGTGGGGCGCATGCCGCTGAAAGACCTGGTGCGCGAGTCCACCGACCTGATCGAGCAGCTGTGCATCGAGGCTGCGCTCAAACTCACGCAGGACAACCGCGCGTCTGCGGCCGAGATGCTGGGCCTTTCGCGTCAAAGCTTGTATGTCAAGCTGCGGCGTTATGGGCTGGGTGACCTCGGCCCTTGATTCCACCCCGGCTGCAGTGGGCAGCCCTTGCAACACCCGGATTGACGCAGGCGCCGGCCGAAGAGCCGCAACGCAACTGCGCGCTGGGCATCGATGCCGTGACAGGTCTTGGTGTAAATATTGATTGACACTTTAATGTGTCAGCCGAAAAATGCAG
Source organism: Burkholderiales bacterium (assembly GCA_043717565.1). Taxonomy (GTDB): domain Bacteria; phylum Pseudomonadota; class Gammaproteobacteria; order Burkholderiales; family Burkholderiaceae_C; genus Rubrivivax. The sequence goes on from JAYSXE010000242.1 coordinate 12,531, forward strand.
TCATGTCCCGACCTCGACTGTCGACGGTGGCAGAGCTGCTCAAGCCCATCACCTGGTTCCCACCGATGTGGGCCTTCGGGTGCGGCGTTGTCGCGTCGGGCATGCCCTTGGCCGAACGTTGGCTGCTGGTGCTGCTGGGCGTCGTTCTGGCCGGGCCGATGGTGTGCGCCTGCAGCCAGGCGGTGAACGACTGGTACGACCGCCATGTCGACGCCATCAATGAACCGCACCGCCCCATTCCTTCAGGCCGCATGCCAGGGCGCTGGGGCCTGTACATCGCCGTGGCCTGGACGGTGCTGTCGCTGCTGGTGGCAGTGGCGCTGGGCCCCTGGGGCTTTACCGCCGCGCTGGTGGGCCTGCTGCTGGCCTGGGCTTACAGCGCACCACCGCTGCGCCTGAAACGCAACGGCTGGTGGGGAAATGCTGCCTGTGGCTTGTGCTACGAAGGCCTGGCATGGCTGACCGGCGCCGCGGTCATGAGCCTGGGCAGCATGCCCGAGGGGCGGTCCATCGCACTGGCCTTGCTGTACAGCGCCGGTGCGCACGGCATCATGACGCTGAACGACTTCAAGGCCATTGAAGGCGACCGCCACATGGGCATCGCTTCATTGCCAGTGCAACTGGGTGTGCAGGGTGCGGCACGTGCGGCCTGCCTCTTCATGCTGGTGCCACAAGGGGTGGTGGTGGGTCTGCTGGTGGCATGGCAGCAACCGGTGCACGCGGTGGGTGTGGCGCTGCTGATGGTCGCGCAGATGCTGATGATGAAACGGTTCCTGGCCGACCCGGTGCCGCTGGCGCGGTGGTACAGCGGTTTCGGGGTTCCTCTGTTCGTTCTGGGCATGCTGGTCAGCGCCCTGGCGTTGCGCGCTGCCGCGACCGGCTGAAAGCGGGGTGGCAAATGGCAAACGGTGAATTTGGTTGGGGCCACGTCGCGCGGCTGGGCCTGGTGCAGGCAGCGCTGGGTGCCATCGTGGTACTGACCACGTCCACGCTGAACCGGGTGATGGTGGTTGAACTGGCGCTGCCGGCCCTGCTGCCTGGCGTGCTGGTGGCCTTGCATTACCTGGTGCAGTTGTCGCGGCCCCGCATGGGCCATGGCAGCGACTTGGGCGGGCGCCGAACGCCCTGGATCGTGGGCGGCATGGCCTTGCTGGCCGCCAGCGGCACACTGGCGGCCGCAGCCACGGTCTGGATGGCCACCTCGCCCGCGGCCGGCATGGCGCTGGCGGTGCTGGCCTTCACAGGCATCGGGCTGGGCGTCAGCGCCAGCGGCACGTCGCTGCTGGTGCTGCTGGCCAAGCGCGTGCCGGCCGCGCGGCGCGCGGGCGCGGCCACTGTGGTGTGGTTGATGATGATCGTGGGCTTTGCCGTCACCGCTGGGGTGGCCGGCAAGTTGCTCGACCCTTATTCGCCCGAGCGCCTGCTGGCCGTGACTGCCGGCGTTTCGGTCATTGCCTTTGCAGTCACCCTGCTGGCACTGTCCGGCCTGGAAGGCGCAGCACCAAAGCCGGCGTCCGTATCAGGGCCCCAGGCTGACAACGCCGCATTCCGGGCCGCGTTGAAAGAAGTCTGGGCCGATGCCAAGGCGCGCCGCTTCGCCATCTTCGTGTTCATCTCGATGCTGGCCTACAGCGCGCAGGACCTCATCCTGGAACCCTTTGCCGGCTCGGTGCTGGGCTACACGCCAGGCCAGTCCACCAGCCTGTCAGGCCTGCAGCATGGCGGCGTGCTGGTCGGCATGCTGCTGGCGGCGGCTGCCGGCCGGCGTTGGCGCGGCGTGCCATTCGGGTCGCTGACGGCCTGGACGGTGGGCGGCTGCGTCGCCTCGGCGCTGGCCATGGCGGGCCTGGTGGCTTGCGGCCTGGTGGGTTCGGCCTGGCCTTTCAAACCCACGGTCTTTGCGCTGGGCGTGGCCAATGGTGCGTTCTCGATTGCGGCCATCGGTTCGATGATGCAGCTGGCTGGTGAAGGCCCCGGTGCGCGCGAGGGTGTGCGCATGGGCCTGTGGGGCGCGGCGCAGGCCATGGCCTTTGGCCTGGGCGGCTTGCTGGGCACTGGCGCCAGCGACCTGGCACGCCTGGTATTCAGCCACCCCGGCGCGGCCTACGCTGGCGTCTTTGCGCTCGAGGCTGTGATGTTCGTCGTTGCGGCCGCGATGGCTGCCGGGCACGGCCGGAAGAGCCGGCATGAAGCCGCCGGCCCCGGCCGCCTGGCTGACCCCGGCGGCCGACCCACCGGCCAACCGCGTGCCGCCTGACGGCACACAGACTTTCATAGGGCCCACAGCGGAAACCCTGCACCGTGATCTGGAGACTGCGACATGACGACCCATCCCGCCGGTGAAGACAAGATCTACGACGTGGTGGTGGTGGGCGGCGGCCCCGCCGGTGCCACGGCGGCGCATGAACTCGCTCGCCAGGGCTGCAGCGTGCTGCTGCTCGACCGCGCTGGGCGCACCAAGCCCTGCGGCGGTGCCATTCCGCCGCGCGCCATCAAAGACTTCGCCATCCCTGAATCGTTGCTGGTGGCGCGTGCCACCTGCGCGCGCATGGTGTCGCCCACCGACCAGAAGGTCGACATTCCCATCGAGAACGGCTATGTCGGGCTGGTGGACCGCGACACTTTCGACGAGTGGCTGCGCGCCCGCGCCGCGCTGGCCGGCGCGCAGCGGCAGGTGGGGGTGTTTGATCGTTTCAGCTTTGACCCCGACGGCACGCGGCGCGTGCACTTCCAGGTTCACGGCCCGCAGCGGCGCGCCGATTCACAACCGGCCAGCGTGCGTGCCCGCGCCGTGGTGGGCGCCGACGGCGCACGGTCCGAGGTGGCACGCCAGTCGGTTGAAGGCCATGACAAGGGCAAGTTCGTCTTCGCGTACCACGAGATCCTGCGCGCACCGGTGCAACCCGGGCCCGACTACGATGCAGCGCGTTGTGACGTGGTCTACCGCGGCACCATCTCGCCCGACTTCTACGGCTGGGTGTTCCCGCACGGTGGCACGCTCAGCGTGGGCACCGGCAGTGCCGACAGAGGCTTCTCGCTTCGCGCCGCGGTGGCCCGGCTGCGGCAGGACAGCGGGCTGTCTGGCCTCGAAACACTGCGCCGCGAAGGCGCGCCCATTCCGCTGAAGCCGTTGCCCCGCTGGGACGACGGCAAAGGGGTGGTGCTGGCCGGCGACGCTGCCGGCGTTGTGGCGCCGGCCTCGGGCGAAGGCATCTACTACGCCATGCTGGGCGGCCAACTGGCGGCGCAGGCGGTGGTTCAGTTCCTGGCCACTGGCCGAGTGGGCGCGCTGACGCAGGCGCGCAAGCGCTTCATGCGGGAACACGGCCGCGTGTTCTGGGTGCTGGGAATGATGCAGTACTTCTGGTACCGCAACGACAAGCGCCGCGAACGCTTTGTCAGCATCTGCCGCGACCGCGACGTGCAGACATTGACGTTTGACGCTTACATGAACAAGCGCCTGGTGCGCAAGCGGCCCATGGCCCATGTACGCATCTTCTTCAAGGACATGGCGCACTTGCTGGGACTGGTGCGCGCCTGAACCCGGTGTAGCGGCGCTGCGTGCGGTGCCCTGTGGCAACCGCCAGGGCCTTTGCGCGACCACTGTCGCCGCGGAGCGGCCTGTCGCCCCGCGCCGATAATGCTTGCAGTTTGAACCATTGAAAGCTCAAGCAATCCCATGCGCACCCGTATCCTCCCTTGCCTTTGCAGCCGGTTCCTGGCCTGTCACCACCGTGGCGCGTAAGGCTGCTGCTGCGCCCGCCTCCGCGGCCGCGCCGCCGGCAGACACGCCGGCGCTGGGCGAACAGCACATCGGGCGCGAGGCCCGCGCGGTCGAGGACGACCACCAGACCGTGAAACTGTGGCTGCGGCTGTTGTCTTGCAGCACGCAGATCGAGCAGGAAATCCGCAGCCGCCTGCGCCAGCGCTTCGCCACCACGCTGCCGCGCTTTGACTACCTGGCGCAGCTGGAACGCCACCCCGCAGGCTTGCGCATGAATGCGCTGACGCGTTACCTGATGGTTACCGGCGGCAACGTCACGGCGCTCACCGACCAGCTGGTGGCCGAGGGTTGGGTGGTCAGAACGCCCGACGCTGACGACCGCCGCTCGCTCATCGTCAAGCTCACCCGCCTGGGCCGGCAACGCTTTCTGGCCATGGCGCGGGAACACGAGGCCTGGTTGCTGGAGATGCTGAGCGGTTTCGACCCGGCGCAGCGCGATCAGCTGTACGACACGCTGGGCCAGCTGCGCTTGCACCTGGTGAACCGCTCTGGGCGCGCCGGCAGCCCAAGCGCGCCGCGGATTGGCCGAGCCTGACGGCAGGTCGTAAGAGCCGGGCCGACTGCCACCGCTGCGCGGGCCGAGAAGCCGTCACTGCCGCCGTGTTGGGCGTCATGTTCCAGCTCGTGGTCGTACAGGCCGTGGACGTGAAAACCTGCTCCCGACGTGTTGCTGCTGCCTTTCAGAGTGACGGGCGTGGTTGCGCAGACTTGCGCTGGTAGGTAACAAATGAAAACGGCGTGCCGTCACCGGCCACGTGGGCCAGGCGTTGTGATTCAACCCATTCGCTGCGGTCCCAGGCGGGAAAGTGCACATCGCCATCGAGATCGGCATCCACCTCGGTCAGTACCAGTTCACCGGCCTGGGGCAGCGCCTGCGCGTAAAGCTGTGCACCACCAATCACGAAGACCTTGTCGCAACCCTCCAGGCGCTGCAGCGCATCGTCCAGGCTGGCGGCGGTTTCGGCACCCGCCAGCACCAGGCCCGTTTTGCGTGTCACCACCAGGTTCTGCCGGCCGGGCAGGGGGCGAAAGCGGGGCGGCAGCGAGTCCCAGGTCTTGCGGCCCATCACCACCGGGCAACCCATCGTGGTGTTGCGAAAGTGGCGTTGGTCCAACGGCTCGTGCCACAGCAGCTGGTTGTCCTTGCCGATGGCGCCGTTGCGCGCCACCGCCGCGATCAGGCTGATGTTCATACCGCCACCGGGGCCTTGATGACCGGGTGCGGGTCGTAGCCCTCGATCACGAAGTCTTCGTAGGTGTAGTCGAAGATGCTGGTCGGCCGCCGGGCCAGGCGCAGCTGCGGATACGCGCGCGGCTGGCGCGACAGTTGCAACGCCACCTGTTCCTGGTGGTTGGCGTAGACGTGGCAGTCGCCACCCGTCCAGATGAAGTCGCCCACGTCCAGGTCGCATTGCTGCGCCAGCATGTGCGTCAGCAGCGCGTAGCTGGCGATGTTGAAGGGCACGCCCAGGAACAGGTCGGCGCTGCGCTGGTACAGCTGGCAGCTCAGGCGGCCGCGCTCGCCCGCTGCGCGGGCGGGCGCCACATAGAACTGGAAGAAGGCATGGCAGGGCACCAGCGCCATCTTGCCCAGCTCGGCCACGTTCCACGCGCTGACGATGATGCGCCGGCTGTCGGGGTTGGTCTTCAGCTGTTTCACGACCTCGGCGATCTGGTCGATATGCCCGCCGTCTGGCGTGGGCCAGCTGCGCCACTGCACCCCATAAACAGGCCCCAGGTCACCGTCGGGCTGCGCCCATTCGTCCCAGATGGTGATGCCCCTTTCCTGCAACCAGCGCGCGTTGCCGTCGCCGCGCAGGAACCACAGCAGTTCCAGTGCCACGGCCTTGAAGAACACCTTCTTGGTGGTGATGAGGGGGAAGCCCTGGCGCAGGTCAAAGCGCATCTGGTGGCCGAACACGCTTTGGGTGCCGGTGCCGGTTCGGTCGCCCTTTTGCACGCCTGCGGCCAGCACATGGCGCAGCAGGTCTTCGTAGGGGGTGGGAATGGGGTTCGGGGTCATGGCGTTGGTGCGGGCGGGCACTGGGCCGGCCGCTGGAAGGGGCAGTTCAGATTAAATTATCAGCGGGCGGCTGCAGGTCGAACTGCATCGCGGCCAGGCGGGCGTACAGGCCCCCGCGCGCCACCAGTTCAGGGTGCGTGCCCAAGTCGACGATGCGGCCCGCGTCCATCACCACAATGCGGTCGGCCTTCAACACGGTGGCCAAGCGGTGCGCAATGACCAGCGTGGTGCGGTTGTGCATGGCCGCCTCCAGGGCCGCCTGCACCACCCGTTCGCTCTCCGCGTCCAGCGCGCTGGTGGCTTCGTCCAGCAGCAAAAGCGGCGGGTTTTTCAGCATCGCGCGTGCGATGCTGATGCGCTGGCGCTGCCCCCCAGACAGGCGCACCCCCCGCTCGCCCAGATAGGTGTCGTACCCATCGGGCAGCGCGGCAATGAACTCGTGCGCGAAGGCGGCCTGTGCTGCGGCCCTGACTTCGCTGTCCGTGGCTCCGGGCCGGCCGTAGCGGATGTTTTCCAACGCGCTGGTCGAGAACACCGTGCTGTCCTGCGGCACGATACCCACGCGCTGGCGCAGGTCGGCCAGGCTCAGGTTGCGCACGTCAACACCGTCAATGCGTATGCCGCCCGACTGCACGTCGTAGAAACGCAGCAGCAACTGGAACACCGTGCTCTTGCCGGCGCCGCTGGGGCCCACCAGCGCCACCGTTTCGCCGGCCTTCACCTGCAGTGAAAAATTGTCCAGCGCGGCCTGGCGCGGCCTGGAAGGGTAATGAAAGCCCACCGCGTCGAGCTGCAGCGCAGAGCCCTGTTGGGCCGGCGGCAGCGCCTGTGGCTGGGCAGGTTCGGCCACGGGCGACTGGGCGGCCAGCAGTTCCATCAGGCGCTCGCTGGCGCCGGCGGCGCGCAGCAAGTCGCCATACACCTCAGACAGCACGGCCACCGCGCCCACGAAGATGATGACCAGCACCACCGTCTGCCCCAGGTGGCCGGCGCTGATGGTGCCGGCAATGACGGCCTGCGTGCCCTGGTACAGGCCCCACAGCAGCGCGCCGAAGGTGGCAGTGATCATGAAGGCCACCAGCAGGGCCCGCACACGCGTGCGCTTGCGGGCCACGTCAAAGGCGTCCTGCGTGCTCTTGTCGAAGCGGCGGGCTTCGGCGCCTTCCTGCACGAAACTCTGCACCACGGGGATCTCGCTCAGCACCTCGGCGGCGATGGCGCTGCTGTCGGCCACGCGGTCCTGGCTGGCGCGCGACAGGCGCCGCACGCGGCGGCCGAAGTAGATGCTCGGCAGCACCACCAGCACCAGGATGCCCAGCACCTGCGTCATCACGTAAGGGTTGGTCACGATCAGCGCGCCCAGCGCACCGATGCCCATCACCACGTTGCGCAAGCCCATGCTCAGCGACGAGCCCACCACGGTCTGCACCAGCGTGGTGTCGGTGGTCAGCCGGGACAGCACTTCGCCGGTTTTGGTGCTCTCGAAAAACTCCGGGCTCTGGCGCAGCACGTGCGCGTAGACGGCGTTGCGCAGGTCGGCGGTGATGCGCTCGCCCAACCAGCTGACAACATAGAACCGGGCCGCCGAGAACACCCCCAACGCGGCGGCCACGCCAAACAAGGCCAGGAAGTGCTCGCGCAGGGCCATCACGCGCTGCCCCGGGTCTGCCGCCACCAGGCCCTGGTCGATCAGCACCTTCAAGGCCAGCGGAAAGAGCAGCGTGCTGACCGCAGCGGCCACCAGGAAAAAGCCGGCCAGTGCCACCTGCGTGCGGTAAGGCTTGATGAAAGGCCAAAGCCCGGACAGTGAGCGCGGCGTGGTCGCGGCGGCCCTTTGATGTTCTTCTTTCATGGCCAGAGTCTAGGCTGGCGTGACTTTTTACAACTTTCCGCGCCGGCGGCAAGGGCGCTCGCATGCTGGGTAACGGGGCGGGCCGGGCACCATGCCAACACGGTGAGTGCCCTGCATCACACCCCCCTCAATCCGGGACGCTACAGATAGTGCTGCTTGTGGTCGAATAGAGGGGCTGAACGGTCTATTGCCTGATGACAAAACCTCATAAACCCCTGCTGGGCCGTAACCTTCCCAACCAGCCCGCGAGTGCTTCTCGCCCGGTGCCTGCGGCGCCTGGCGCTGCACCCGCGTGGGCGGCGCGCAGGTCGGCTGCTGACGCGGCCGCGGTGGCGGACGCCAGCGACGCTGAAGCCGCTTCGGCGGTTGGCGGCCCGTCGGCGCGCCTGCCGCTGGGCGTGGTGGCCACCGGCCTTCTACTGGCGGCCATGGTCTTGGCGTCGGCGCTGGCCTGGGGTGTGAACGCGATGTTGCAGTCCGGCCTGGGTGTGGCCACCCGCATGAGCTGGGTGGCACCGCTGGCGGCGGCGCTGGGCGTGGTGGTGGCTGCGGTGCCGCTGCTGCTGCTGACGCTGCGGCTTCGCACCGTGCCCAGCCTGTCCGTGCCCGAAGGCGTGCCCATCCAGATGGGGCCTGAAGGCATTCCGCGCGCACTGTTCATGGACATGGCGGCGCGCGAATGGGCGCGTGCCCGCCGCTACGGCACGGGTACCGCGCTGTTGCTGGTGCAGCTGGACCGGTTTGCCCGACTGGTGGAGGCCCGGGGCCCCGAGGCTGCAGACGCTGCACTGTGCGAACTGATCCGCCAGACCGCGCCCACGCTGCGTGCTGCCGACCTGCTGACCCGGTTTTCCGAATGCGAGATCGCTGTTTTTCTGGCGCACTCTGACGCCACCGGCGCGCTGGACGTGGCCGAGCGCATTCGCGACCGTGCTGAACAGCTGGAAGTGGCACCGCCTTCACTGCCCGGCCAAAAGCTGCGCGTCACGGTCAGCGTCGGCGTGGCGCAGTTGCGTCCCGCGCACCTGAATCTGCAGGCCTTGGCCGACGACGCTGAAGACGCGGTGGACGCCGCCCGGCAGGCCGGTGGCAACTGCGTGCGTGCAGCACCGGTGGAGATCAGCCGCTTGCGGTCACCTGGCGGTGGGCCCTGGCGCGACGGTTTCAAAGCCCAGCCCTGACAGGCGCCAGCCGCCTTCACGGCAGCCGCAAGGGCCGCGCGTAGCCGGTCATCTCCAGATAACCCAGGCCCAGCCGCCGGCCCGCCGGGTCGGTCAGTTCGCTCAACCCTTCCCAGTACACGGCGCCGGTGCTGGCGCTGCTGTCCAGTTCCTGGCTGTCCATCAGCGCGTTCAGCTGAAACCGGCCCGTGGGGCAGTCCACCTGCCACTGCACCGGGTAGTCCGCCGCACTGGACGGGCTGCGCCAGCGCCGCAGTGCCCGCAGTTTCACCTGCTGCGGCGCAAAATTCTGCAGTTGCCCGGCAGCGTCGCGAAAACTGCCACCCGCCCACAGGCTGCTGCCGTCGGCGCGGCGCAGCACGAAGGCGGTCAGCGCACTGCCGTCAAACAGGTTGACACCCAGCCAGTCCCACCCCACCGCCTGCGCGTGCAGCAGCTGGTTGCTCCACTCATGGTCCAGCCACGCGCGGCCCGCCAGGGTTCGCGGGCCGGCGGCGTCGGCCGTCAGCTGCAGCGTCACGTTGGCAGCCAGCTGTGGTTCGCTGTAGTAGTGGCTGGCCTCTCCGGGGCCCGGCCCTTTGCGCGAGTAGCCGGCCTCGCCTTGCATCAGCAGCGGCTGCGTGCGCTGCAGCGCCACGCTGAGCTTGAAGTCCCTGGCGGGCAGTTCGGCACGCCAGGTCTGCCCGTCGCGGCGCAGGGTCCAGCTGCCCAGCACGAGCCGGGCATCGTCGGTGCCTGCACCGGCCAGCCGGCTGCCGGGTTCACCCGACCAGCGCTGGATGCGCTGGTCGTGCAGGTGGCTGCCGCCCACCGCACGTGCGCCCCCCGTTCCGGGCTGCGGCAGGCTTGCTGTCGTGGCGGGCTTGCCGGCGGCGGGTTCGGCGGGCAGGGTGGTCAGTGCGGCGTGTGCAAACAGCAAATGGCGCGGCGCAAAGCGGCTGGCCACCTGGGCCGCCAGACCGGTGGCGCTGCGAAAGAAAGTCACCTGAAAACCGTGCGTTGGCGCTTCGGGCCGGCCCAGCCAGCCGGTGGCATACCACCACTCGATACGGGCTGCCAGGTGCGCGCCGTGGTCGCGCGGAAAGCGCAGCGGCCGGCCGCTGCGCACGGTGTCATCGTCCTCCGAGGCCGGTGCCGATGCTGATGCTGATGTAGCACCAGCCGGCCGCTGCAGGCCCAGCCCAGCCCCCAGCAACAACAACGCGCGGCGCAACGGCGACATGGTGGCTACCAGTCTTCCCGCACTGACAGCACGGCGCTGCGGGCGGTGGCGTGTCTGGCGCTGAAGGCCGCGGTGGCCACCCCGGCTGCCAGCACCGCGGTGCACAGCAGGGCCAGGTGACCCGCGGGCACCACCAGGTTCATCGTCCAGTGGAAGCTTTGTGGGTTCACCACCCACACCAGCACCATGCTGATGGCCAGGCCCAACAGCAGGCCGACGACGGTGCCCGCGGCCACCCACGCGGCGCCTTCGGCCGTCACCACGCCGACGATCTGGCGCCGCGTCAGCCCCAGGTGCACCAGCAGGCCGAACTCCTTGCGTCGGGCCAGCACCTGGGCCGACAGGCTGGACGCAATGCCGACCAGGCCAATGACGATGGCCACCGCCTGCAGGTAGGTGGTGACGGCAAAACTGCGGTCGAAGATGCGCAGCGACAGCGTGCGCAATTCGCTGGCCGAGGCGAATTCCAGCAGGCCCGGGTCGGGCAACAGGGCGCGCAATCCGGCCTGCACCGGCGCGGCCTCGAACCCAGGGGCCAGCCACAGGGCCAGGTCGTTGATGCGTTCATCGCCCGTCAGCCGCTGGTAGTCGCCGCGGTCGATGGCCACGGTGCCGAACTGGCGGGCATAGTCGCGCCACACGCCCAGCACCCGGCCTTGCACCGTGACTTCGCCCAGCGGCAGGTCCACCCGCCCACCCTGGGCCGCGCCGTACAGCGACACCATGGCCTCTGAAACATACACACCCACTTCACCCTGCTCCACGGTGCCCAGTGGCAGCGGCGTGCGCAACAAGGGCAGGGCCTGCGCCGGGTTGGTGAGTTCCCGCGCCACCAACACCACCGCGGGCCGACCGGGTGCCAGCTGAACGCTGCGCACGCGCGAACCCTGCACGCGCTGCACGCCGGCCACGCCGGCGGCCTGTGCCAACAGGGCGGGCGGTAACCACGCCTGGTCGGCCGCACCGGCGCTGGAACTGGCCCGCGCGTACAGGTCGGCCGGCAAGACCTGCCCCAGCCAGTCGCTGACCCCCGTGCGGAAGCTGGCCACCATCACCGTCAGGGCCACAGACAGCGCCAGACTGGCCACCACGCCCGCCATGGCTGCCGTGGCCGTGCGGCGTTGAAAGCGTGCCCGCTGCACCGCCAACAGGGCCAGCGCAGACGCGGGCGCCGGCACCGCAGCCAGCAGCAGGTGCACGGCAGCCGGCACCAGGGCCACGCCGCCGAACAGCAGCGCAGCCACTGCTGCATAGGCCGCCAGCGGCAGGCCGGCCACCGCTGGCAGCAACGCCGCCAGCCCCCCCAGCGCCAGCAATGCCAGCCCGGGCCACGCCGGTGGCGCCTGCGACTGCAGCGAACCCAAGCCTTTCAGCGCCAGCGCGGGCGCCATCTGGGCCGCCTGCCGCGCGGGCCACCAGCCACCGCCCAGCGCGGCCGCCAGGCCCAATGCCCCGAAGAGCAGGGTGCCTGGAAGGTCCCACTGCAGCCGGGGTGTGATGCCCGGAAAGTAGCCACCGCCCAGGTCGCCTGCCAGCAAGCGCAGGGCGGCCTGTGCGAGGGCGGCGCCGGCCAGCAGGCCCAGCACGCTGCCGGCCAGACCCACCGCAGCACATTCCAGCAGCACGCCCATGCGCTGCTGGCGCGGGCTGAGGCCCAGCACGCCCAGCAGGGCCAGTGACGGGGTGCGCTGCGCCACCGACAGCGAGACCACAGAAAACACCAGGAAAGCGCCCACGCACAGCGCGACCAGGGCCAGAACCGTCAAGTTCACGCGGTAGGCGCGAGACAGGTTGGAAACCCGCTGCTCGGCCTGCGCCGGCGTCACCGCGGCCACGCCGGCCGGCAGCTGCAGCCGTTTCAGCAGGGCTTCCAAGTCGGTGCCCGGGGCCAGCCGCAGGTCGATGCGGGACAGGCGACCAGTGGCGTCGAAATGGTGTTGCGCACCCGCGAGGTCCATCACCATCAAGGGCGGCCCGCTGGCGGCCACCACACCGGCCACCGCCAGCGCCTTGTAGCCAGCGCCCGATTGCAGGTTGGCCACTTCAGGTGACGCTGCGGGCGCAGCGCCCGGCCGGCCGGAAAGCCCTGGACGACTCGGAACTTCCAAAGCCGTTTGTGCGGCCACGTTCAGGAACACCCGGTCGGGGTCCAGAAAGCCCAATGAGGTGCCGCGGCCGTCGCCAGTGGCTGTCAAGCGCGGCATCAGGTCCATCGCCAACGGGGCAGCCCGCAGCGCGTCCAGCCCCAGCACGCGCACGGCGATGCGGCGGCCATCGGCTGTGCGGGCATAGGTGTCGATCTCCAGCACCGGGCTGGCCAGTTCCACCGCCGGGTCGCTGGCCACGGTGTCGAACCAGGCGTCGTCAAAACGCGCGCCGCGCAGGCTGATGTCGGGCTGCCCGCCGGCGGTGCGCACGGCCTGCGAGAACTCGTTCAGCGCCGACTGATTGATCAAGTGCACCGAAAACGCCAGTGCCACGCCCAGCGCCACTGCCATCAGCGCCATGCCGTGACGCCAAGGGTGGTGGTGCCATTCGCGCACCAGCAGCAAGCGCCACAGCAGCCACGGCGTGCCCAGACCCGCCGCCAAACGCGTGCCGCCGGCCGGCCCAGCCACAACGGTGGTGCTCAAGGCGTGCCTGCGCGAACAGGCTGCGCGTCTTCCTGCGCGCTGTCTCGCGCGGTGTGCACGCCGCTGTCCGCGGGTTGTTCAATGATGCCCTGCGGGGTCAGCCGCAACACGCGGTCTGCCGAGGCTGCAGCCGCCACCGAGTGCGTCACCAGCAGGCAGGCCGCATGCGAGTTGCGCACCTGCTGGCGCAGCACGTCCAGCACGCGCAGCGCGGTTTGTGGGTCGAGATTGCCCGTGGGCTCGTCGGCCAGGATCAGCCCGGGCGCGTGCACCACGGCGCGTGCGATGGCCACGCGCTGCAACTGCCCGCCCGACAACTGCGCCGGCATGCGCGCGTGCAGTTCGCCCAGGCCCACGGCCTGCAGCACCTGGCTCAGCCGCGCCGGGTCGTGGCGCCCCAGGAGCCGCAAGGGCAGGCTGACGTTTTCGGCAACGCTCAGGTGCGGCAGCACATGGAAGGCCTGGAACACAAAGCCCAGCTTTTCGCGGCGCAGCAAAGCGCGCGCGTCGTCGCCCAGCGGCGCCAGCGGCTGACCGTCGATCAGCACCTCGCCAGCATCGGCTTCATCAAGGCCGGCGATGCAGTTCAGCAGCGTCGACTTGCCCACTCCCGATTCGCCCAGCAAGGCCACGAACTCACCGCGTTTCAGGTGCAGGCTGACGCCGTCAAACACCGATGTGGTGCCGTAGCGTTTGCGCAGTTGGTGCAGTTTCAACATCGACCGCCTGATGATGCCCGATGCCACCCAGTGCCGCGCGCGGCGCGGTTTGTGGCCTTGCTGGCGCGTGGGGCGGTGGACCTGGGCCCGTGGATGGCGGGGTGGGCGCGTGCACCTCAGCTGGCGGCTTTCCAAGGCCTTGTTGCAGCGATTCGGCCCGCAGGGTGCGTGCTATCGTTCTTTCGACTTAGAACCCACCAGCCGGACAACGCCATGGCATACCAGATCGATCTTTCAGGCCGCGTGGCCTTTGTCACCGGCGCTTCCAGTGGGCTGGGGGCGCAGTTCGCCAAAACACTGGCGGCAGCCGGTGCTGGCGTGGTGCTGGCGGCCCGGCGCGTGGAGCGCCTGAAGACCTTGCGCGCCGAGATTGAATCGGAAGGCGGCGACGCCCATGTGGTGGCGCTGGATGTCACCAGCCCTGACAGCATCCGTGCCGCCGTTGCGCACGCCGAAACCGAGATGGGTGGCATCGACATCCTGGTCAACAACTCGGGTGTCAGCAGCACGCAGAAGCTGACCGATGTGACGCCCGAAGACTTCGACTTCGTGATGGACACCAACACGCGCGGCGCATTCTTCGTGGCGCAGGCCGTGGCCAAGCGCATGATCGCGCGCAGCAAGGGCGAAGCCCCGGGCACTTTCACCGGTGGCCGCATCGTCAACGTGGCTTCGATGGCCGGCTTGCGGGTGCTGTCGCAAATTGGCGTGTACTGCATGAGCAAGGCGGCCGTGGTGCACATGACCCGCGCCATGGCGCTGGAATGGGGCCGTTACGGCATCAACGTGAACGCCTTGTGCCCCGGCTACATCGACACCGAGATCAACCACCACCACTGGCAGACCGAGGCCGGCAAGAAGCTCGTGCAGATGCTGCCGCGCAAGCGCGTGGGCCAGGTGCAGGACCTGGACGCCGTGTTGATGATGCTGTGCGCCAACGAAAGCCACTTCGTCAACGGTGCCGTCATCGCAGCCGACGACGGCTTCGGCACCTGAGCGCCCGCATCTTCGCCCGCACCACCACCCGGCACCCGTGATGCGGCCGCTCAGCCCCCTGGAAGCTCGCGTGCTGGGCGTGCTGGTGGAAAAGCAGATCACGGTGCCCGACACCTACCCGCTGTCGGTCAACGCGCTGGTGGCCGGCTGCAACCAGAAGACCGCCCGCCAGCCCGTCATCGAGGCCACCGAGGCCGAGGTGGTGGCCGCCATTGACGGCCTGAAAGCGCTGAGCCTGGTGTTTGAAGGCCCGGGTTCACGCGTGGTGAAGTACGAACACAACGCCGGCCGTGTGCTGGGCGTTCCTTCGCAGGCGGTGGCCTTGCTGACGGCGCTGATGCTGCGTGGCCCGCAGACATCGGCCGAACTGCGGCTGTCCTGCGAGCGCCTGCACCGCTTCGCCGACATCTCTTCGGTGGAAGGTTTCCTGGAAGAGCTGGCCGAGAAGACGCCGCCCATGGTGGTGAAGCTGCCGCGCGCACCGGGCGCGCGGGAATCGCGCTGGGCGCACCTGCTTGCAGGCGAGCCCGCGCTGCCGCCGGCGGGTGCCCGATCGGGCCTGGAGGGTGATGCCGCCGCGGCCGACAGCGTGTCTGTGGGCGAATGGGCAGCGCTGCGCGCCGAGCAGACGCGCCTCGCCCGTGAAGTCGACACGCTGAAGATGCAACTGCAGCGCATGGCCCAGGAACTGGGCATCAACCTCGCCGAGGACTGACCCGGTGCGAACAAACCCGGCGTGCCCGCTGCGCCCGCCCTGTTGGAGTGGTGACCCTTGAGATTCGAACTTCCCGCCGGCAAGAGGCGCGTGCACGAGATGGTGATACCGGTGCGCTGGGGTGACATGGACGCCATGGGCCACGTCAACAACACCGTTTACTTCCGCTACATGGAAATCGTGCGTCTGGACTGGGTGTTCAGCCGCGGGTCACGGTCGCGGGTGGAACAGCAAGGGCCGGTGATCATCAACGCCTTCTGCAATTTCCTGCGCCAGCTCAGCTACCCCGGCGACGCACGCGTCAGCCTTTTTGTGGCCAACCCGGGCCGCAGCAGCTTCGAGACCTATCACACCATCGAACGCACCGATGAGCCGGGTGTGGTGTACGCCGAAGGCGGCGCCAAGGTCGTGTGGACCGATTACGGCCAGAAAGTCGCTTTGCCGCTGCCCGACTGGTTTCGCAGCCACTTGGTCTGACAGGTGGGGGCTTGGCGGCGCCTGGGCATCAGCCCAGCCTGGCACGAGCCGGAAAGTGTGTCCGCAAGCCCGCCATCCGCCGCGGACACCCCACGACCAGGGGATGGGTTGTAAAGCCAGATCAACGTTGAAACAAACGTCTCGGCACACCCGCGAGGGCCACCTTCAGCCGATGATCAGCGCCCTGCGCACCAGGCCGCGGAAGGTCTGCGAGGGCGCATTGCGCTGCACCGAGGCCATGCCGGCGGTCAGCCCGGACTTCGATGCGCAACCCGGGCTGCGCGCAAGCATCTGGGACTGTGGGTCCCGCACTTCAAAGAAGTGGCTGCCGTCCGCGGCTTCGTGGCGGACGAAGTTGTTCAGGTTCTGCGAAGCCACGCGCAAGGCGCTGATGGCGTCCAGCGCCGCCTGCCGCGACCAGTACACCCGGCTTTCCAGAATAGTTTCGTGGTTTCCGGCGCGCAAGGTGAACATGAATCCACCCTCGTGGCCTTCGATGAGTTGGTAATAACCGTTCATGTGATGGCTGGTCCCGCTGCTGTGGCACTGCTGAAGTCGCACCCCAAGGACTGCAAACCGATTCCCCGCCGCTGGGTGGGTGCGGAACGTTGTCACTTGAGGGCCGCTTTACTGCGTCGCTGCGCGTCGGGCTGGCACCGTTTTTCGGGGGTGCGGTGCACTAGACTAAAGAGTTTGTCCAGGAACAATTTCACTGCAGCGAGCAGTCAATGTATGCGAGGTACGGCAGCGCACCAAACATCAACATGCAACCAACACTCACATGTTGGCAGGAGTGGCTGTAACAGAGATCTTCTTGGACACCCCTTATTCGAGTGTTACGAGCTTGTGCTTCAGCGCGATCAGCACCGCCTCGGTTCGGTTGTCGGCGTGCAGCTTGGCCAGGATGTTGGTGACGTGGAACTTGACCGTCGGCATGGCGATGGACAGCCGGGTGGCGATTTCCTGGTTCGCCAAGCCCGTGGCCATCAGGGCCAGCAGTTCACGTTCCCGACCGGTCAGTTCGTCGCCAGGGTGCGTTTCGCGCTGATCGGCGATCAGTGCGTCGGTCACCTCGGGGGCCATGACCCGCTGGCCCCGTGCGGCGCTGAGGATGATGTTCACCAGTTCCTGCGGGGACGCGTTCTTCAGCAAAAAGCCGGAAGCCCCGGCGGCCATGGCGCGCCGCACTTCCGACGCATCCAGCACGCTGGTCAACACCAGAAACTTGGCGTTGGGCAGCAAGGGGCGCATGGCCGTGATGGCGGCCACACCATCCATGCGCGGCATCACCAGGTCCACCAGCACCACGTCGGGCGCGGCCTGGGGCGCCAGGCGCAAGGCCTCGGCGCCGTCGGCGGCTTCACCGACCCACATCATGCTGGACTCCGACCGCAGCATGGCCACCAGCCCATGGCGAATCATGGGGTGATCGTCGACGACAAAGATTCTGATGGGGATCATGGAATGTTCAGCTCCGCTGAAAAGTTAAGGTGATGTCGGTGCCCTCGCCGGGGGCGCTCTTGATGGTGAATTGGGCGCCCAGGTCAGACGCTCGGCCGCGCACGCGCGCCAATCCTTGGTGCTGTTCGGCCAGGTCTTCAACGTCGAAGCCGCAGCCGTCGTCGGTGATGCGCAGGCAGGCCAGGCCTTCCAGCGGTGCCGACCAGCTCAGCCTGGCATGGCTGGCGCCGCTGTGGCGCGCAATGTTGGACAGCAGCGCCGTGGCGATGCGGTAGACCGCAGCCCGTTGCACGGCGCACAACGGGGCAGAGTCATCAATTTCGGTGGTAGCGGCCACACCGCTACGGGCTGACAGGCCGTCCACCGCCTGCTGCAGCAGATCGGGCAGGCGCACCCGGCACATGGCCTCGGGCTGCAGCTCGAACAACATCATGCGCATCTCGGCCAGCGCACTGCGGTTCAGAAGCTCGAGCACGCGCGCCTGTTCGCGCACGGTGCTGTCGGTGGTCTCCGAATGCGCCAGGGCGCCGGCCAGCAGGCTGGCCGCAAACAGTTTTTGCGAAATCGCGTCGTGCAGTTCGCAGGCTGCCTGGTTGCGTTCGGCAGCCGTAGGGTCGCGCGAGACGCCAGCTGTATGCAAAGCAGGGCCTGCACCACCGCCCACCCGTTGCGCCGTGCAGTCGCCACCCGGCTGTTGCTTCGCTCCGGGCACAACGCTTCCCGCTGGCTCGCTGGGTCCACGATGGCTGGGTGGAGCCGTGCATGGGGATGCGCGAGCCGCGGCGCTGGTCGCCGGTATCTGGACGGATGGATTCAAATGGTTCATTGTTTTGCCATTTGATGTTAGGGCGGGGCCAAGGCTGCCCACCCAACCTGCAGTATGGGCGCGATCGCCGGCGTTTGGGTGCGGCAGGGCGGCAAAAAAGTGGCGGTCAGTGCCGATCTGACAGCAACCTCGTCACCAGTTCCGGCGTGGTCGCGGCCTCGGTTTTGCGCATCAGTCGGGCGCGGTAGACGTCGACGGTGCGTGGGCTGATGCCCAACTTGCGTCCGATGAGCTTGCTGGTCAGGCCCTGGATCAGCAGTGCGGCAATTTCGCGCTCGCGCGGTGTCAGGTCGAACTTCAGGGCTCGTTGGGCAGACAGGTCTTCGAAAGCCCAGATGCCGGCGGCGTGCGGGTCTTTCGGGTTCAGGGCCCTGCCGCTCACATGGCACCAGAACAGTTCGGTTTGCGCAGCCCCTTCACCGCGCGCGGCCAGCCGTTTCATGACTCTTTCGTCGGCGTAGCGGCCGCTCGGGTCCAGTTGCGCGGCAATGCGTTGGCCCGTGCGTTCGAACTCGGCCGCTGTGGGGTACAGCACCTCCAGCGACTGCCCGACCAGCTGTTCCCGAAGCAGGCCAAACATGGTCAGCAGTTGCTGGTTGCAGTCGACCACCAGCCGCTGTCGCGACAAGATCAAGCCGATGGGCGCCCACTCAAAGGCGCTTCGGTAGTCCAGCGGGGGCAACGCGGGCGGTTCTGGCGTCACAGCAGCGCACAGGTGACCGTGACTTGGGCGGCCAGGCTGCCGTCTGGCGCGTGCACGTGCACTTCGCCAAACACCAGGCTGCGGCCCATGCGCAGCACCTTGGCCGTTACCCCAACGCTGCCGCCTTGCCCAGGCACGGCGCGCAGAAAACTGGTGCTCATCTGCACCGTGGCCATGGGTTTGAAGCTGCCCAGGCGGGACATCACGGCCAGCACCATGGCGGTGTCTGCCGCGGCCATCAAGGTCTGCCCGCACACCGCGCCGCCGGCGTGCACGTGGCGCGCGGCGATGGGCAAGGCCAGCTGCACTTCGCCGGGTTCGGCCTTCACGACGCCCAGGTTCAGTTCACCGACCCAGGGCGCAAACAGCGTTGACAGAGCGTCGTTCAGCAGCGCTGTCAGGTCGAGAGGCGGGTGGGTTGGGGAGGTGGTCAACAGAGGGCTCCGGCAGTGGAATAGTGAATTTTACGTAACGACTACTTAAGGTATTAAGTAGTACGCTCACCCGCTGAGCCCGCGCAGGCCGCTGGCTCTGTGCAGCCCCGGCGGGGTAGGGCCCGAGACCGGGGCCTGAGCCGCTCACACCTTTGGAGCCTTTGAGCATGAACAAGATTTTCCCCAGCGCCGCCGCGGCGTTGGCCGGCGTGGTGCAGGACGGGCAGCTGATGGCCGTCGGCGGCTTCGGCCTTTGCGGAATTCCCGAAGCGCTGATCGACGCGCTGCGGGACAGCGGAGTCAAGAATCTCACCGTCATCAGCAACAACGCCGGTGTCGACGACTTCGGGCTGGGCAAGCTGCTGCGCACGCGCCAGATCAGCAAGATGATCAGCAGTTACGTGGGCGAGAACAAGGAGTTCGAACGCCAGTACCTGGCGGGCGAACTGGAACTTGAATTCACGCCCCAGGGCACGCTGGCCGAGCGCCTGCGCGCTGGCGGCGCCGGCATACCGGCCTTCTACACCCGGACGGGCGTGGGCACCCTGGTGGCCGAAGGCAAGGAAATCAAGGAATTCGACGGCAAGCCCTACGTGATGGAGCGCGGTCTGGTGCCCGACGTGTCGCTGGTGAAGGCCTGGCGTGCCGACACCTCGGGCAACCTGCAGTTTCGGCTGACAGCGCGCAACTTCAACCCGGCCGTGGCCATGGCCGGCAAGCTGACTGTCGTGGAGGTTGAGGAGATCGTTCCGCTGGGCGCCATCGCCCCTGACCATGTGCACCTGCCGGGCATCTATGTGAAGCGGCTGGTGTTGAACGCGACACCGGAAAAGCGCATCGAAAAGCGCACCATCACCGAAAAGGCAGGAGTCTGACCATGGCCTGGACACACGACCAAATGGCGGCCCGCGCGGCCCAGGAACTGCATGACGGCTACTACGTGAACCTGGGCATCGGCCTGCCCACGCTGGTGGCGAACTTCGTGCGCAGCGACATCGAAGTCTGGCTGCAAAGCGAGAACGGCATGCTCGGCATTGGCGCCTTTCCCACCGAAGACGAAGTCGACCCCGACCTCATCAACGCTGGCAAGCAGACCGTGACCACCATTCCCGGCAGCAGCATCTTCGGCAGCCACGACAGCTTCGCGATGATTCGCGGCGGCAAGATCGACCTGTCAATCCTGGGTGCGATGCAGGTCAGCGAAAAGGGCGACCTGGCGAACTGGATGATCCCCGGCAAGATGGTCAAGGGCATGGGCGGCGCCATGGACCTGGTGGCCGGCGTGGCCCGGGTGCTGGTGTTGATGGAGCACGTGGCGAAAAAGAAGGACGGCGGCTTTGACTTGAAGATCCTGCCGGCCTGCACGCTGCCGTTGACTGGCCTGGGCGTGGTCAACCGCATCATCACCGACCTGGCTGTGATGGACGTCACCCCGCAAGGACTGAAGCTGGTGGAAATGGCGCCCGGCGTGACGCGCGAAGAGCTGCAGAGCAAGACCGGCGTGCCCCTGCACTGATTTGGCAACCAGCCACCAGAGGGCCCGGTTCTTATCGTGAAAGACATGCGGCGCGGCGGAACGCGCGGCCTCACCGCTGCGTGGCTGGCGGCAGCTGTTGCGTTCTTGGCCATGGCGGGCTGCGCAGCGCCGCCCGCTGCTGCGCCAGTGGCGGCAGCGTCGGTACCGCAGTTGCCCGAAGGCGCATCGGGGTGGACCGAGAAGTCGGGTGTTGCAGCCCGCCAGTTCATGGTCGCCGCGGCGCACCCGCTGGCCACCGATGCCGGCTACCAGATGCTGCGCGCCGGCGGCTCGGCGCTGGACGCGGCCATTGCGGTGCAGATGGTGCTGACGCTGGTGGAACCACAGTCCAGCGGCATCGGCGGCGGCGCGTTTCTGATGCACGCCGACGGCCAGCAGGTGCAGGCCTGGGACGGGCGCGAAACAGCGCCGGCGGCGGCCGACGAGCGTGCCTTCCTTGGGCCCGATGGCAAGCCCTTGCCGGCCGCCCAAGCCGTGCTGGGCGGCCGCGCGGTGGCGGTGCCGGGCGCCGTGCGCATGCTGGAGGCAGCGCACCGCGTGCACGGCGTCTTGCCCTGGCGCCAGCTGTTCGGCCCGGCCATCCGCCTGGCTGAACAGGGCTTCCCTCTGGGCCCGCGACTGCACACGCAACTGCGGGCTGAAAAGGCACTGCCTGCAGACCCCCAGGCACGGGCCTATTTCTACGCCGCCGACGGGCAGCCTTTGCCCGTGGGCACGCTGCTGCGCAACCCAGCGTTGGCTGCCGTGCTGCGCGCGCTGGCCGGGCAGGGCAGTGATGCGCTGCACCGGGGCCCGGTGGCGGCCGACCTGGTGGCCCGTGTGCGGGGCCATGCCGTGCCGGGGCCCATGACCGAAGCGGACCTCGCCGGTTACACGCCCATGCTGCGCGAACCCCTGTGCACGCTGTGGCGGGTGCGCTACCGCGTGTGCGGTTTTCCGCCACCGTCGTCAGGCCACCTGGCGGTGATGCAAATCCTGGGGATGCTGGACCAATTGCCCCCGCCACCCCAGGCTTTGGACGGTAGCGTGCCCGGCGTCGACTGGCTGCATCAGTACACCGAGGCCGCGCGTCTTGCTTTTGCCGACCGCGCGCTCTACGTGGGCGACCCGGCTTTTGTGCCAGCGCCCGCCGGCCGCTGGACCAGCCTGCTCGACGGCAACTACCTTCGGCAGCGCGCGGCCCTGGTGGGGCCGCGCAGTATGAACGTGGCGGCACCGGGCCGGCCCGCGGGGGCCACCGTGGCTTTTTCAGCCATGCCCGACCAGCCCGAAAGTGGCACCAGCCACATCAGCGTGGTCGACGCGCAGGGCCGCGCGGTAGCGATGACCACCACCATCGAGGCGGTGTTCGGTGCGCGCCTGATGGCCGATGGCGGCACGGGCCTGCCGGGCGGTTACCTGCTGAACAACCAGATGACCGACTTTTCCAGCACGCCCGCCGACGCGCAGGGGCGCCCTGTGGCCAACCGCATCCAACCGGGCAAACGCCCGCGCAGCAGCATGAGCCCGACGCTGGTGTTCGACGCGCAGGACAACCGTCTGCTGTTGTCGCTGGGCTCGCCCGGTGGGCCGGCCATCATTCACTTCACCGCCAGGACGCTGCTGGCCACGCTGCAGTGGGGCCTGGATGTGCAGCGCGCTATCGCACTGCCCCACGCGGGCAGCTACAACGGCCCCACGGTGCTGGAAAAGGGCCGTTTCAGCCCGGCCACGGTGCAGGCGCTGCGTGACCGCGGCCATGTCGTGCTGGAAGCCGACATGACCAGTGGCCTGCAGGCCATTCAACGCACGCCCGGCGGGTGGTTCGGCGGCGCCGACCCGCGCCGCGAGGGCACGGTGCGCGGCGACTAGCCAGCGGGCCTGTCCGGTCAGCGGCTCGTGGCCGCGGCCGACGCGCTGCGCGCCGGCGCCTGGCGCAGCGCCGCCAGCGCACGCGCTGCTTCGGTGATCAGCGCGGGGCCTTCGTAGATCAGCCCCGTGTAGATCTGCACCAGATCGGCGCCGGCCTCGATCTTGGTGCACGCATCGGCGCCACTCATCACGCCGCCCGCACCGATGATGGGGAAGGCCGGGCCCAGCGCGGCCCGCAATTGGCGGATGACACGGTTGCTGGCCTGCAGCACCGGCGCGCCGCTCAGGCCGCCGATCTCGGCCCCGTGCAGCTGGCCCTGCACGGCGTCGCGCGCCACCGTGGTGTTGGTGGCGATGACGCCGTCGATGTCGTTCTTCTTCAGCGTGGCGGCAATCACCGCCACCTGCGACTCGTCCAGGTCGGGCGCAATTTTCAGCAGCATCGGCACGTCCTTGCCGTGCCGTTGCGCCAGCAGTTGGCGGCGCTCTTGCAACGTGCCCAGCAGCGCGTCCAAGGCCGCGTCGCTTTGCAGCGAGCGCAGGTTCTGGGTGTTGGGGCTGCTGATGTTGACGGTGACGTAGTCAGCGTGGGCATAAACACCGTCCAGGCACAGCAGGTAGTCGTCCACGGCGCGCTCGATGGGCGTGCTGGCGTTCTTGCCGATGTTCAGCCCCACCAGGCCGCCCTGCGCGCGAAAGCTGTGGGCGCGCTGCACGTTGGCCACAAAGGCGTCGAGGCCCTGGTTGTTGAAGCCCAGGCGGTTGATCAGCGCCCGGGCCTGCGGGAGTCTGAACATGCGCGGCTTCGGGTTGCCCGGTTGTCCCTTGGGGGTGACGGTGCCGACCTCGATGAATCCAAAGCCCATGGCACCCAGGCCGTCGATGCACTGGCCGTTCTTGTCCAGCCCTGCTGCCAGGCCCACGCGATTGGGCCAGCGCAGGCCCAGCAATTGCACCGGATCGTGCACGCGGGCTTGCTTCCACAGGCACTGCGCGGGCGTGTTCTGCAGCTTGTGCAGGCTGCCCATGGTGATGTCGTGTGCGGCCTCGGGGTCCAGACCAAACAGAAAGGGGCGGGTGAAGGAGTAAGGCAGCAAAGGCATGCCCCGATTGTCTCAGGCCGCGCCAAGCGACGCCCGGATAATGCCCCGCATGACACAAGACGAACTGAAGGCCCTGGTGGGGCGGGCGGCACTGCAGCACGTGGTGCCGGGTGCCTGGGTGGGCGTGGGCACGGGCTCGACGGT
This sequence comes from Burkholderiales bacterium, assembly GCA_043717565.1. Taxonomy (GTDB): domain Bacteria; phylum Pseudomonadota; class Gammaproteobacteria; order Burkholderiales; family Burkholderiaceae_C; genus Rubrivivax. The sequence continues at coordinate 36,192 of JAYSXE010000242.1, forward strand.
GAACCATTTCATCGACGCCCTGGCCGGCATGAAAAGCCAGATCCTTGGCGCGGTGTCCAGCTCGGTGGCCAGCACCGAACGCCTGCGCCGGCACGGCATCACGGTGGTAGAGGCCAGCGAGGTGCGCTCGTTGCCGGTCTATGTGGACGGTGCCGACGAGATCGACGGCCAGGGCTGCATGATCAAGGGCGGCGGCGCGGCGCTGACGCGCGAAAAGATCGTCGCCGATCTGGCAGAGCGTTTTGTCTGCATCGCCGATGAATCAAAGCTGGTGCGCGTGCTGGGTGCCTTTCCGCTGCCGGTGGAGGTGATTGCGATGGCCGCGCCGCAGGTGGCGCGGCGTTTTGAAGCGCTGGGCGGCACGGCCACGTTGCGCCCTGGGGTGCTGACCGACAACGGCCACCCCATCCTGGACGTGCGCGGCCTGGCCATCACCGACCCGCTGGCCCTGGAAACGGACGTCAACCAGTGGCCCGGCGTGGTGACGGTGGGCATCTTTGCCCGCCACCGGGCGCGCATCTGCCTGCTGGGAACGCCGCAAGGCGTGCGCAATCTGGAGTTCTGACCCGCCGCCCAACGTGAACCTGGCGCGCTGCAGGCTGGTGTTCTAATCGGGGCCACCCGGCGGCGGCACCATCACCGCGCGCTACCGCATTCAACCGCACAAGGACGTCGTCTTGGCCAAACCCAACTACTCTTTCGAAAAGCGCCAACGCGAGTTGGCAAAGAAGAAAAAGAAGGAAGAGAAAGACCGGGAAAAGGCGGCCCGCAAAGCCGCAGGCTTGGCACCGTTGCCTGACGACCCCGAAGACGCTGACGGCCCGGGCGAACAAGCCTCGGCTCCCGACCAGTCCTGACCCGTCGATCAGCCGCCGTCCACCGCCTTTTTGCCGGTGCTGGCCGCATGCAGCGCGTCTGTAGGGCGCTGAGCAACCATCCTTGCTGCACGCACCCGCCAGCGCGCGGGGTCGACGGCGTCAGCCAGGTCCTGTTCCAGCGGCCAAGGCAAGCCGCAAGCCTGCGCGGCCACCAGTTGGGCCAGCAGCGGTGCCAGGGTCAGCCCGCGGGCGCCCAGCGCCGTCAACACGAACAGGCCCGGTTCGCGCGGCAGCAGTCGCACCTGGTCCTGGCGTTGGCCGGGTGGCCATGTTGCACGAGCCACGGCGCCAGCCACCGGCAAGCGGTCCTGGGTGTTCAGCCGCCAGGCTGCGCGCCCGTGCAGCAATGCCTGCGCTTTTGGTGGCGGCAGGCCTGCCAGCCGGTGCAGCCGCATCAGGTTGTGTGCATGGTCGTCGTCGGTGACGGCGGGTAACTGGTCGCCGTTGGGTTGGCCTTCAGCGCTGGTGGCGCCGCACAGCAAGCCGCCTGCCATCTGGCTGTCCAGGCCGTCCATGCCGTGCTGGGGTAACGGCAACACATAGCCGTCGCCGGCCAGCGGCAGCCTCAGGTTGAATCCGGGCTGTTCATGGCGCCACGTGATCTGCCCCCGCGTGTGCATCAGGGGCCAGCCAGGGTGACCCAAGCGTTGCAGCAGTTGGTCGGCCGACTGCGTGTTGGCCAGCACCATCACATCGGCATCGGCCAGCAGTTGTCCTTCGGGGCCGCGGGCCTGCCAACCCGCAGCGCTGCGCTGCAACGTGGCCACTGACTGATTCAGCCGCACCTGCACGCCTGGGGAGGCCAGCGCGTGGTGCACCCACCCGGGCGGGTTGATCCAGCCGCCACCAGGGTAAAACCAGGCTGGCGCCGACAAGGGCACGCCCGCTGTTTCGCTGGCCTGCTGCGCGGTCAGCGCCTGCACGTAGTCTGCTGGCCAGCGGTGCCGCTGCTGCCAGGTTTGCATCATGTCGAGCCCCTGCGCGCGCAGTTCCAGGCGCAGCAGGCCCGCCTGCTGGCCTGGGACGCCAGCTCGCAGGGCTTCGGCATACGCGCCAGTGGCTGCCAGTGCCGCAGCGCGGTGCAGCCTGGCATGCGGGTTGTCTTCGGCATGCACCGTGCCGTGAAACAGACCGGCGAGGTTGCCCGACGCCAAGCCAGCGGGTACGGGCCGCGCTTCCAGCACGGTCACTTGCAGGCCCAGGCGTGCCAGTGCCTGCGCGGCCGCTGCGCCTGCCAGGCCTGCACCCACCACGATGGCGCTGCGGGGTGCCCGTTGCGCAGAAAAGTCCGTGCCGTGCGGTGCCGGTCCACCCTGGCGGTACGGGCGGTGGACAGCGCGGGTCATGGCCGTGGCGGCGGGCGCTTCACCAGTGCGACCGAGCGGCTTGTCAGGGCTTGCACTGGCCGACAGTTGCAAGTCAAACCCCGCAGTGGCCAGGTCGCCCTGAACGATAAGGTCGGTTGTTGTGGCTGCCAGCGTGGCATCGGGGGCAGCTTTGCGGCCAACCGCCTTCAGCACGCGCAAGGGCCACGGCGCAGGGTCGTGCGGTGGTGGCGAAGGGCTGTCCAGGTAAATGGCGTCGGCCTGGAGGTGCAGGTTTGGCAGCACGGCGGCCCTATCGCCCAGCGCCAACAGCAGCCGCACGCGGCCGTTTTCGAAGTCCAACACATGCAGGTTGCGCGTCAATGGGGGCCAGGCAGCCGCCAGCTGCGCGGCCAGCTCGGGCCAAGGCGACTGTCGATGGTCCTTTTCTACTTCGGCTCTTGTCAGCGGTTGCTGTTCCAGGGCCATGAAGCGCAGGCGCTTGCAACGCTGTGCGTCCTGCCGCCAGGCAGCCCACGTCGTCAGGAACTTCTGCCCTGTGCCAAACGCGGTGTCCAGCACCACGAACTGTGTCCGCTGTTGCCAGCGCCCGGGCAGGCCGTTGCCGTGCAGGTACACGCGCTGCGCCAAGGCCTGTGAGTCTTCAGCCAGCGTTGGGTGACCGAGCGTGGTGGGCGCTTGAGGTGGGCCGCTGGGACCGCCAGCATCTGCGCTGGTTTTCGCTTCAGCCGACCCGAGCGGCGGTTTTTTCAAAGCCGACCCGGCGCCGCCTGCGCGGCCAGCCACTGCAGCAAGGGTTCGCGCACGCCTTGCAAACCGCGGTAGGCCAGCACAGCAGGGCTCATGCTCTCGATGGCGTCGTGCAGCGCCTGGGCGCGGCCGGGAAGTTGCACGGCTTGCACCAGCGGTTGCACCTGCACGTGAATCGTGAACACGGCCTGTTGCAGTGCGGGCAAGGGCAGGAAGGTCTGGTGTTCGGTGCGCCACCAGGCCTGGGCCACGGCGGTGTGTTGCCAGCGCCGCGGGTCGGTGCGGGCCGGGTGGGCGTGAAGGCGGGGGTGGTCGGTGACGGTCCAGACAAAACGTTCCCAGCGTTCGGGCCCGCAGACCAGTTGCATCAGCGGGTTGGCGGCTTTCAACAGCAGCGGGTTGTCGGCCACCGGGGTGTGCACCTCGGTGAAGTGGCGGCCGACCTTGTCTTCGGGTGCCCAGTGACTGGGCAAGGTCACCGCCAGCCAGGGAATGCTGCCATCGCGGCCGTCGATGACGGCGAAGTCTTCTTCAAACGCCAGGCACAGCAGGCCCACCCGGCGCCAGGTGGGCGGCAGCAATTCAAGGCAGCGGGCCACTTCGTCGCCCAGGCCAAACTGGCCGGGCGAGCGCACCTGCACCCGGCCTTGCGCGTCCACGGCCGTGCCCAGTGCCAGGGCGTTGGCTTGTTCGCCGTCCCAGGCCCAGGCCTGCGGGTGCATCTGGCGGGCCTGCTCGAACAAGCCGTTCAACGCGGGGGCGGCATCAAATCCCGGCTGCACCAGCAAGGCCTGCGATGCATGGCACGACAGCACCGCCAGTTTTTCCCGCTGGTGGCGTGAGCCGGGCGATACCGGCGTCAGGAAGCCGCTGCCTTCAGCACGGCGGCGCAGGCCGGGCTGCATGCGGAAAGGCGCGGTCACCGCGGCATCGAAGTCAAAACTCATGGCGACATGATGCACAAATGCAAAGGGCGCCTGAAAAGGCGCCCGGTGCGGGGTGGTACGAAGACAGAAGCCTCCTGTGCGGCTGTGAGTCTTCGCGGCCCAAGGGCGCAAGCCTGCGCCCTGGCCGGCCGGCTTACACGCGCTTCTTGTATTCGTGCGTGCGGGTGTCGATTTCGATCTTGTCGCCGTTTTCCACAAAGATCGGCACGCTGATCTCGAAGCCTGTGCCCACCAGCTTGGCGGGCTTGAGCACCTTGCCAGAGGTGTCGCCCTTGACAGCGGGGTCGGTGGTGATTTCGCGCACCACGGTGGTGGGCAGTTCCACCGAAATGGCCTTGCCGTCGTAGAACACCACTTCAACGGCCATGCCGTCTTCCAGGTAGTGGATGGCGTCGCCCATGTTTTCGGACTCCACCTCGAACTGGTTGTACTCGGCGTCCATGAAGGCGTACATGGGGTCAGCGAAGTAGGAGTAGGTGCAGTCCTTCTTGTCCAGGATGATCTGGTCCATCTTGTCGTCAGCCTTGAAGACCGTTTCGGCGCCAAAGCCGCTGAGCAGGCTTTTCATCTTCATGCGCACGGTGGCAGCACCGCGGCCGCCGCGGCTGTATTCGGTCTTCAGCACGACCATCGGGTCTTTACCCTGCATGATGACGTTGCCGGCGCGGATTTCCTGTGCGAGTTTCATGGTGTTGGTTCCGAATGTCGAAATGGTCGGGTGTGCTGCCCGCAGGGCGCGCAAAGCCCTAAATTCTAGCAGGCGGCGCCGTTTCAGGGCCGCTGCGGCTGTGCACGAAGGCCACCAGTTGGTCGACCAGCGACGGCTGCAGCTGCAAGGCCTGCCGCCAGGCCAGCACCTGTGCCCGCCACGGGGCCAGCGCGGGCAGCGGTGGGGGTGACGCCAGGGTCCCGGCTTGCGTCGGGCTCTGCTGGGCGCCATTCCACCAGTGCCACAGCGCGGCCACGTCAGCCGCCGGTTGCCAGCGGTCCAGCAGGGCTTGCACCTTGCCGTGGTGCGCGCCGTCGTGCTGCGGATAGGCCTGCCAGACCCACGGTTTGCCGGCCCAGATGGCCCGCACCAAGCTGTCTTCGCCGCGCACGAAGTTCAGGTCGCAGGCCCACAGCAACTGGTCGAACGCGGTCTGGGTCAGCCAGGGCAGGGCGTGTGTGCGCAACCCGGGCACAGCCATGCCCTCAACGTTGCGCGCGGCGCCCGGGGTCAACAGCAGCACGGTGGGTCGCTTCTCCGCCAGCGCCTGCGCCAACGCGGGCAGCAGCGGGGTGGGGTAGCAAAACAGGCTGACCGCCCGTTCGCCCGCCTGCAATTCAACGCCGTGCTGAGCAAGCCAAGCGGTGCTGTCGAAAGCCGCCTGCTGGGTCGGCAGCCCGTCTTCGCGCAGCAGCCCGCCCGTGCGGGCCGTAAAACCGGGGAAGAAAAACCATTTCTTCAGGCCGCAGGGCTGGGGTGACGGCAGGCTGTGCGACCGCTCCACGTAGTCCTCGGCGCTCAGGTATTCCAGGTTCACCCACACCGGGGCGGTGGCTGGGCGCTGCGCCATCGCCTGCACGTAGGCCGGCGGCGGGTCGCAGCCAAATGCCTCGATCACCACGTCGGCCACGTCCTGGGTCGTGAAGGTGTCGTCTGTCAACGGCCAGCCCACCACCTGCACTGCCGCATGCCCTTGCGGGGCCATCCACGACAGGGCTCGGGTGTCGTCGCAGAACAGGCGCACCTGCAGGCCGCGCCGGGCCAGTTCGGTGGCCAGCCGCCAGCACACCCCGATGTCGCCGAAGTTGTCGATGACCCTGCAGAACACGTCCCATCGCGTGCGGTTCGGCGCGGGGGCTGCAGGCGCAAACAACGTAGGCATCGGCAGATTATCGAAGACGGTGAAAATCCGTCGCCATGAGTTCGCCCGATACCCCCGCCCCACCTGCCGCACCGTCCGCCGGCGAAGCCGCCGCCGCCGACACGCAGCGCCAGCGCCTGCTGGCCGAAGTGGCGGCATTGCCTGGCCTGCCCGGTGTGTACCGCTGGTTCGACGCCCAGGGTGGGCTGCTGTATGTGGGCAAGGCGCGCAACCTGAAGAAGCGGGTATCCAGCTACCTGCAGCGCGACCACGACGGCACGCGCATCGGCCAGATGGTGTCGCGCATCACGCGGCTGGAAACCACCGTCGTGCGCACCGAGGCCGAGGCTCTGCTGCTCGAGAACAACCTCATCAAGACCCTGTCGCCGCGTTTCAACATCCTGTTTCGCGACGACAAGAGCTACCCCTACCTGAAGATCACCGGCCAGCGCGCGGCTGCAACGGTGCCTGCAGCCAATGCTTCGGGTGTGTTCCCGCGCATGGCCTACTTCCGCGGTGCCGTTGACCGCAAGCACCGCTACTTCGGGCCTTACCCCAACGCCTGGGCGGTGAAGCAGACCATCCAGCTGATGCAGAAGGTGTTTCGCCTGCGCACCTGTGAAGACACCGTGTTCAGCAACCGTTCGCGCCCCTGCCTGCTGTACCAGATCCAGCGTTGCTCGGGCCCCTGCGTGGGGCTGATTTCACCGGCCGACTATGTGCAGGACGTGGAGCAGGCTGAACGGTTCCTGCGCGGCGAACAGCGCGAACTGATCGACGACATGCAGTCGCAGATGATGGTGCACGCGGAAGCCCTGGCTTTCGAGCAGGCTGCGGCGCTGCGCGATCGCATCGGTTCGTTGTCGCGCGTGCTGCACCAGCAGTCGATGGACGCCAGCAGCCTGTCCGGCAGTGAACAGGACGTCGACATCCTGGCGGTGAAGGTGGCCGGCGGCCGCGCCTGTGTGAATCTGGCCATGGTGCGCGGCAGCCGCCACCTGGGTGACCGTGCCTATTTCCCCGCCCATGTCGACGAGGGCGCTGCGCTGCAGGGGGTGGATGACGAAGAAGTCGCCGAGCCAGCAGACCCGAACGCACCTGCTGGAACCCCGCCTCCAGCGCGTGCCTTCAGCGTCGAGCAGGTGGTGCTGGAGGCCTTCGTGGCCCAGCACTACCTGGGCCAGGCGGTGCCGCCGTTGCTGGTCACCAGCCACGCGCTGGTCCCGGCACTGATTGAAGCGCTGGCCGACAACGCCGCCACCCGCGTGCGTGCACAGCACCAGCCGCGCGAACAGCGCCGCATCTGGCTGGACATGGCGCTGAAAGGGGCCGAGCTAGCGCTGGCACGGCTGCTGGCTGAAGAAGGGTCTCAGCAGCAGCGCACGCGGGCGCTGGTGGAGGCGCTGGACCTGGACGTGGAAGACCCGGCGCTGCTGCGCATCGAGTGTTTTGACATCAGCCACACCGCGGGTGAAGCGACCCAGGCTTCGTGCGTGGTCTACGAAAGCCACCAGATGCAGAGCGCGCAGTACCGCCGCTTCAACATCGAAGGCATCACTCCAGGCGACGACTACGCCGCGATGCGCCAGGTGCTGACGCGGCGCTACTCGCGGCTGGCCGAGGCGCCGGCCGAGCCGGCCGAACCGGAGGCCGAGGCGGCCACCGCCCAAGAGACCGAAGTTCAACAGACCGAAGTTCAACAGACCGAAGTCCACGAGGCCGCCGCCGAAGAAGTCGAATTCCAGGCCGCCGAGCCCGCGCCGCCATCGGCCGCCGACGGTGCATGCGAGGCGCTGGAGATGCAGCCGACCGGAACCGATGGCAAGACCCGGTCAAAGGCCCGGTCCAAGCACAAGTCTCGCGGCCTGGCGCGCATGCCCGACCTGGTGCTGGTGGACGGCGGCCGTGGCCAGGTCAGCATGGCGCGCGAGGTGTTCGAAGAACTGGGCCTGGAACTCGCACTCATCGTGGGTGTGGAAAAAGGCCAGGGCCGCAAAGTGGGCCTGGAGGAACTGGTGTTTGCCGACGGCCGTGAGAAGGTCTATCTCGGGCATGATTCGGCCGCGCTGATGCTGGTGGCGCACATCCGCGACGAAGCACACCGGTTTGCCATCACCGGCATGCGGGCCAAGCGGGCCAGTGTGCGCACCGGGGGCAGCAAGCTCGAAGACATCGCTGGCGTCGGGCCCCGAAAACGGGCGCGGCTGTTGCAGCGGTTTGGGGGCCTGCGTGGCGTGGCCGCTGCCAGCATCGAGGAACTCACAGGCGTTGAAGGCATTTCCAAAGACCTTGCTGAGGAGATTTACCGTGCATTGCATTGAACCCGTGGTGGCGCAAGCCGCCGCCCGTCTTCAGCCCGCCCATGGCGCTGCGGCCCCGTGCCACGCTCGCTACCTTCGGGCGCTGGCGGTGCTGGCTACGGTGGCCTTTGCCGGCTGCGCCAGCAAACCGGCTCCGCGGGCGTCTGTGCCGGCACCGGC
>JAYSXE010000243.1:0-6021 GCA_043717565.1 Burkholderiales bacterium
AAGCCGCATCGACGAATTGCTGCCGCACCGCTGGCGGCCGGAACTGGCACCTGCCTGAACTTGGCTCCCGTCGTCAAGATGGGATTGCCGGACGCATACGTCGCAGTGGCTGTAGAAGCAAGTCATCCTCACGCGCAACGCTGGCGTCTCGCGTGCGGTCAGACCCGTCAACCAGCCAGACTGCTGACGCATCTGTTGCGCGCTTGGCCACAGCGCAAAACGCGCCAGCCAAGTGCCCTGGTGCGGTGTGCCGATGGTGATGGCGTGGTGGATGCGCCCGACATCGCCCTGCTCGGCCCACCAGCGGCGCAGCACCACCCCACCCATGCTGTGCGCCACCACGACGGGTGGCAGCCCCGTGTGTTGTTCCAGCTGCAGCACCGCCTGTTCCACGGTTTCCCGGTAGCCATCTATTGACCCGAAGACTGGGTGCAGGTTCACGGCCACCACGGGGATGCCCTGATCCCGCAGCCGCGGCAGCCAGCGGTTCCACAACCCGCGGTTGCACATGAAGCCGTGGATCAGCAACACGCCACGGCGCATCGGGTTCGAAGCCCCGCGCTGCGGCAGGTTGTCGGGCCAGCGGCGGCTGAAAAAGGGTTGGCGCCAGCAGAACACCACCGGTGCCGCGCACACCTCACCCCACCAGGCCCGCAGCAACTGGCCCACAGTGGCGCGCGGCGTAGGGTCGTCGCCATGCGCCATGCGCAGCAGGGCAAATTCAAGCGCCAGCACGGCAGCATACCCGCCGACGATCAGCGCAATGCCCCACAGCGCCCAAGTCGGATGACCTGCACGCCAAGCCCAAACGGCCCACAACATGGCAAACAGCCCCGCGCCCAATGTCGTGGCTTGTTGCAGCCTTGCCAGTGACAGGCCCTTCATTGGCCGCTTGAGCCCTTCATCTCGGCCGTCAGGCCAGTCGCACAGACCGGCCCGACAGCGACTGGGCCAGGTTGGTGGCCAGCAGGTTGGTCAAACCGTACACCGACAGTTGCGGGTTGGCGCCGATGCTGGTGGGAAACAGCGAGCCGTCGTGTACCGACAAGCCGCGCACCTGCCAGTGCTGGCCGTCGGGCCGCACCACCCCCAACTCGGGGCGCCCGGCCATGCCGCAGCCCCCCATCACGTGGGCGCTCAGCACCCGCGTTACATAGGCGCGCATCGGCAGTTGTGCAATGGCCTGGCGCGCCTGCTGCCAGCTGGTGTAGTGCTGCGCCATCTGATGCACGGGCGTCACCTGTTGGGCGCCGGCTGCAAACTGAATCTCCGCCATGCTGAGCAGCGCGCGCCGGGCGGCGTCCCACAGATAGTCGTTCAGCGGATAGTCCAGCACTGGGGAACCGTTGCCCTGCAGCGTCACCTTGCCGCCAGGCGACTGCTCGTGAAAGCCGTCGCGCATCAGCGCAAGCACCGCCTGCGTGCGCGGAAAGTCACGCATGGCCTGGGCCTGCTCGTCGCCAAAACCGGGCAGAGCTGTCGACGCAATCAGCGGGTGCAAGGGCGGCGCCTCGAGCTTGTATCCCATGGGGCCGTCGATTGGAGCGACATCCAGGAAATGGTCGCTGTAGATGGTCTGCGGCGCGCCGGCCCAGCCTTCCACGGCGTCGGCAAACAGCGCCGTGCTGGCAACCACCGGGTGCAGGAAAGTGCGTCGGCCCAGCACCTGGTGCGGGTCGGGTATGTTGGACCGCATCAACAGCGCGGGTGAGTTGATGGCGCCTCCGGCCACCACCACATGCCGGGCATTCACGCGGGTCACCGCAGAAGGCTTCACCGCCGCCCCGTTCAAGGCCACGGACTCACACTCCACGCCCACGGCATGGCCGTCCTTCAGCAGCACCTGCAGCGCACGGCTCTGTATCAGCAGCGTTGCCCCGGCATCCAGCGCCTTGGGCAGTGTGGTGACCAGCATCGATTGCTTGGCATTGGTGGGGCAGCCCATGCCGCACGAGCCCAGATTCCAGCAACCTTTGACGTTGCGCAGAATGGCCGCTGCCGGAATGCCCAGCTTGGCCGCGCCCAGCTTCAGCAGCTGGTTGTTGGCGTTGGGCGGCGCCAGCCAGGGGCCAATGTTCAAGCGTTGTTCAGCTTGCAGAAACCAGGGCGACATCAAATCGTCCGTCATGCCCGGCAGCTCGAACCGTTCGCGCCAGTGGTTCAGCGTGGCCGACGGTGTTCTGAATGAACTGGTCCAGTTCACCGTGGTCGAGCCGCCCACGCACCGGCCCTGCAGGATGTTGATGGCCTTGTCAGCCGTCTTGCGGCCCGCGCTTTCCTGGTAGAGCGAAGGGTACGCTTCCGATTCGAGCTGACGGAAGTCGCTGCTGCTTTTCAGCGGCCCTTCCTCGATCAGCACCACGTTCAGCCCGGCGGCCGTCAGCAACTCGGCGGTGATGCCGCCACCCGCGCCGGTACCCACGATCACCACATCGCAATTCAGCACCGCAGGCGCGGCCGCACGGTTGCCGCCAAACACTTTCCATCCTCGGGCCAGGCCCTCAGCAATGGGGTCCGCGTGTTGCGTTCTTGACTGAGCGTCCTGCATGTGTCAAACCTTCAAAGGGCCCGGGTAGCCCATGGACGCCCAGGTTTCCGGGCCCGAAAAGTAGGCGGCGTTGGTCAGGTCGCGCAGGGCGTGAAAAACCTGCTGACGCAACGCCATGCCTGACTGTTGCATGCCCGTCAGCGCGGCGTGCAGCTGTGCCGGGCTGGCGGCGGTCCAATCGTCCGCCAAGCCCGTCAACGCCAGGCGCCCTGGCGCCAGCGTCAACAGTGAAATGAGCTGGTCCACTTCAGCCTGCACGCCAGGCGGCATGCCGGCGATGGTGGCCTCCAGTCGCACCAGCCAGTCCTGCAGCGCCGCGGCGCGGGCATCGGCCGCAGCCGGCAGCGAACTGCCCAGCACGGCACCGCCCACCGCCACGAAGAATGCGCGCGCGGCGGTAGAAAGACGCCCGTCTGGCCCCCGTGTCGGTTCAGACACCCACCAGGCGGCGCCGGCTGCCAGCGACAACACGGCCGCGGCTCCGGCACTCAACTTCAGCAATTGACGTCTTTCCATGCGCTTCAGTGTTGCATCATTGGGGCCCTGCCCTCTAGATGTTTCGGACTAGGCACAGCGAGAGCAGGGCTGACCCCCCTGGAGACCGACGTGGAAGACGCGGGTGCCGCGATACAGGCCCAACTGCAGGCCGTGATGAACGAACGCGCCGCGCGCATCCTTGTCCCTGAACTGGGTCGGAAAGTGCTTGCGGTGAAAGCTTTCCAGCACGGCCGTTTCACCAAGACTTATGCCGACCTGATGGAGCAGGCACGGTATGCAGCGGCGACGCAGTTTTTCCTGGACGACCTGTACGGGCCCGCAGACTTCAGCGAACGCGACCGGCAGTTCATGCGCATCGTTCCGGCCATGGTGCGGCTGTTTCCCGACGAAATCGTCGCCACAGTAGGGCGGTTGGGCGCGCTTCACGCACTGTCGGAACGGCTCGACAGTGCGATGGCGAAGGTGCTGGACAACAGCACCATCACCGGGGCAGCCTACAGCCGCGCCTGGCGCACCACTTCGCAGGAAGACCGGGAGCAACAGATTGTGCTGATGCTGCAGGTGGGCCTGGATCTCGACCGCTACACGCGCAAGCCTTTGCTGCGGCAAAGCCTGCGTTTCATGCGTGGCCCGGCAGCTGCGGCAGGCCTGGCAGATTTGCAGCGATTTCTCGAGAAGGGGTTTGATACCTTTCGCGACATGCGCGGGGCCGATCAGTTCCTGGCGATCATTGGCGAGCGCGAACGGCAACTGGCGGCTTCGCTTTTTAGCGGCGGCCTTCTTCCGGACTGAGCGCATACCCGGCGGCGGCTCCGGTTCCAGAGCGCACCGCAAGACTGCAGATGTCGCAGCCCCTGGGGCAAGTCCGCTGGTCATGCAGGGCGTTGTCCAGGCAACATGCACGCCCTTGACTGTCAACAGAGGAAGCGCGTGAACCATCCTTGGCTGGCCCATTACCCACCGGGCGTGCCTGCAGTGGCCGATCTGCACCGATACAGCACGCTGGTTGATGTGCTGGACCATGCATTCAAGCGTTTCGCCGACCGCGACGCCCTGGTCTGCATGGACAGCAACATGAGTTACAGCGCGGTGGACGAGTTGTCCCTGGCGCTGGGCGCGTGGCTGCAGTCGCTCGGCCTGGAACCAGGCTCCAGGGTTGGGTTGATGATGCCCAACATTCCCCAGTACCTGGTTGCGCTGGCAGCGGTGCTGCGGGCCGGCTATGTGGTCGTCAACATCAACCCGCTGTACACGGCACGTGAGTTGAAGCACCAGTTGCGCGATTCAGGCACCACAACGCTCATCGTGCTGGAGAACTTTGCCGCGACGGTGGAAGAAGCACTGCCAGAAACCGATGTGAAACACATCGTTCTGGCCTCTGTGGGTGAACTGCTGGGCTTCTGGAAGGGCAAATGGATCGACTTTGCAGTTCGCCACCTGAAAAGGGCGGTGCCGGAGTTCAGGCTGCCGATGGGCGATGGGTACACCATCCACCGGTTTGGCCAGGCGCTACACGCAGGCTCACGCCTGTCGCTGCGCCGGGCCGATGTTTCGGCAGATTCCGTGGCCTTTCTGCAGTACACCGGGGGAACGACGGGGCTCTCAAAGGGCGCCACGCTGTTGCACCGAAATGTCGTGGCCAATCTGATGCAGTGCGAAGCCTGGTTCAAACCCATGCTGGACCGCGTTGGTCAGCAGCAGTTGGTGGTCGTTTGTGCATTGCCGCTGTATCACATCTTCGCGTTGACAATTTGCGCGTTGATGGGTGCTCACTTTGGCGTGAAAAACTTGCTGGTGCCGAACCCGCGTGACACGGCAGGCTTCGTGAAGGCGTTGAGTCGACACCGCATCAACATGTTCCCCGGTGTGAACACGCTGTTCAATTCCCTTTGCAATGACGCTGATTTCGGACGTCTCGACTTTTCCGGGCTGGTCGTCTCCAACGGCGGCGGTATGGCGGTTCAGCGCGCTACCGCCGAAAAGTGGCTGAAGCTCACCGGCTGCCCCATCCTTGAAGGTTATGGTCTTTCAGAGACCTCACCGGTTGCCACCAGCAACCGCCTGGACGTACAGGAATTCAGCGGCACCATCGGCCTGCCTGTCCCGTCGACCGAGATTGCCATCCGTGATGACGAAGGTCGCGATGTTGCGCAAGGTTCAGCGGGCGAAATCTGCATCCGGGGCCCGCAAGTTATGCAGGGTTACTGGCGTCAGCCCGAGGAGACCGCCCGGGTTATGACCGATGACGGCTTTTTCCGCTCAGGAGACGTGGGCATCATGGACGAGCGGGGTTACGTTCGCATCGTCGACCGCAAGAAGGACATGATTCTTGTCTCGGGCTTCAATGTTTACCCCACAGAGATCGAACAGGTCGTCAACCTGCACCCCGGCGTGCTCGAGTGTGCTGCTGTAGGGGTGCCCGATGAAAAGTCAGGCGAAAGCGTTAAGCTTGTTGTCGTGCGGCAAGACGCTGGTTTGCGCGAATCGCACTTGGCAGCCTACTGCCGAGACAATTTCACCGCGTACAAACGGCCAAAAGTAATCGAATTCCGCGACGACCTGCCCAAGAGCAACGTCGGAAAAATACTCCGGCGCGAATTGCGCAGTTGAGGTCCACTGGCGGAGCACCGAAGCGACGCGAAGGCCGAAATAGCTTCTGCCTTGGGCGAGTTTTTAGCCTTGACTGTCGCCTCGGCGCTGGTTCTGGTCCTCGTTCTGTTCCTGGTTCTCGCCTTGGCTCTAGCCCTGGGCTTGAACCGAGATATTCCGAGTCATATAACCAAACCCAAACGCTCGAATACCGAAATGAATCACCACCGCAGTATCGACGCACCAAAGAGAAAAGGGCCCATTCCTTTCGGAATGAGCCCTTTGCTGCATAAATAGCCTGACAATGTCCTACTTTCACACGGGAACCCGCACTATCATCGGCGCAAAGGCGTTTCACTGTCCTGTTCGGGATGGGAAGGAGTGGG
>JAYSXE010000244.1:0-14898 GCA_043717565.1 Burkholderiales bacterium
GTGGTGGTAGGGCTCGAAGACCTCGGCCACCTCGGTCTGCATCATCAGCTTCACGTCCATGCTCAGCTTGCCCAGCGTGCCGCCCAGCAGGCCCAGGAAAGTGCCGCACTCGGCGATGTTGTCGCGGATGGTGTGCCAGGCAATCACGGGCTGCTGCAGGCCCAGTTCGGCGCACAGGCCGGCCTGCGTTTCCATGGCGCCGGTTTCCAGGCTGGCCAGCGTGCCGGCGGCGCCGGCAAATTCGCCCACCAGCACACGTTCCTTCAGCTGCTGAAGCCGGTCTTGGTGGCGCTGCACCGCGCTCAAGATGCCGGCCATCTTGTAGCCGAAGGTCACGGGTATGGCCTGCTGCAGGTTGCTGCGGCCGATCACCGGCGTCAGCCGGTGTTCCTTGGCCAGCTTGGCCAAGGCGTTCGCCAGGCGGGTCAGGTCGGCTTCCACCAACGCCAGCGCCTGGCGCACTTGCAGCACGGTGGCGGTGTCGGTGATGTCCTGCGTGGTGGCACCCCAGTGCACGTATTCGCCCAGCTTGTTGCGGCACAGCTGGTTGATCTGCGTCACCACGCCCAGGATGGGGTAACCGATGCGTTCAGTCTGCTGGCGCAGGCGCGCCATGTCGATCTGTTCGATGTGGCAGTGGCTGACAATCTCGTCGGCAGCTTCCTGCGGTATCAAGCCCAGGCGCGCCTGCACGATGGCCAGCGCGCGTTCGATGGCGATGTACTGGGCGGTGCGGTTTTCGTCGCTCCACACCTGGCGCATGGCGTCGCTGCTGAAGATGCCCTGGAAGATGCTGCTGTCGATGATGCTGGCGGCCATGTCGTGTTCCGGTTGCTGTTGAAAGTGGATGAGACGGTGGTGGCGGTAGCCCGATCAAGCCGCGTTCTGATGGCGCCGCGGGAGGGTCAGCCACGCACGCGCGACAACAGCCGCCGTGCGCGTTCGATGACGGGCTTGTCTACCATGCGTCCGTCCAGCTGCACGGCGCCGGCTGCGCCTTCTGCCGCCTGCAGCACGCGCCGTGCCCAGGCCTGTTCTTCAACGCTGGGCACCAGCGCTGCATGCACGGCGGCGACCTGGCGCGGGTGTATGCACAGCTTGGCGCCGAAACCGTGGGCGCGCGCGCGGGCCCACTCGGCTTGAAGCAGCGCTTCGTCGTCGATGGCGGGCGTGACGCCGGCCACTGGCGACGCGATGCCGGCCGCGCGCGACACCAGCGCCAGGCGGCTGGCGGCAGCGTCCAGGCCCACGGTGGTGGCCAGTTCGCCTTCCAGCGCCATGTCCAGCGCGTAGTCCAGCGTGCCGAACACCAGGCGCTGCACACCCGGCGCACCGGCCAGTTCCTGCGCGGCCAATACGCCAGCCGCCGTCTCCACCAAAGGCAGCACCTGCAGGCCCGGCTGCAGGCCCTGCAAGGCCTTCAGCACGGGCAGCGTGTGTGCCTTGGGCAGCATCAGGGCCATGCCCGGGTGGTAGACCAGCAGCGCGCAGTCGGCGGCGAAATGCGGGCTGTCTTCGGCGTTGACGCGAAGCACCAGGCGGTGGCGCTCGGCGCTGC
This sequence comes from Burkholderiales bacterium, assembly GCA_043717565.1. Classification (GTDB taxonomy): domain Bacteria; phylum Pseudomonadota; class Gammaproteobacteria; order Burkholderiales; family Burkholderiaceae_C; genus Rubrivivax. The sequence goes on from JAYSXE010000244.1 coordinate 1,559, forward strand.
CGGCCACGAAGTTGGAAACGGCTTCGCGCGCGGTTTCCTTCGCCGCGGCTGCCACGGCGTCTTCCAGGTCCAGCACCACGGCGTCGGCACCGCTGGCCATGGCCTTGGCAAAGCGCTCCGGGCGGTCGCCGGGAACGAACAAATAGCTGCGGGGCAGGTTCATCGGCGGGCTCCTGGCATCAGATGGCCTGCGCTGCACGCAGCTCAGCCACTTCACTGGCGCTGACGCCCAGCTCGGCCAGCAAGGCGTCGGTGTGCTGGCCCAGTGCGGGCACGGCGTTGAGCTGCGGGTCGCCGTCGGTCCAGCTGCCCGGGGGCAACAGCGTGGGCACCGGGCCCGCTGGCGTGGCCACCTCACGCCAGCGGCCGCGTGCGGCCAGTTGCTCGTGCTGCCACAGGCCGGCCATGTCGCGCAGTTCGGCGTTGGCAATCTGCGCGCCTTCCAGGCGCTGCACCACCTGTTCGTAGGTCAGCGCCGCAAAGGCCTGCACGATCAGCGCGCGCAACGGCTCGCGGTTGGCGGTGCGCTGTGCATTGCCCTTGAAGCGTTCTTCCTGCGCCAGCGCCGGATGCTGCAGCACCACATTGCAGAACTGCAGCCATTCGCGTTCGTTCTGCAGGCCCAGCATCACCGTCTTGCCGTCGCCGCAGGGAAACGGGCCGTACGGGTAAATGGTGGCGTGGGCGGCACCGGCGCGTGGTGGCGGCTGGGCGCCTTCGAATGCATAGTACAGCGGGTACCCCATCCACTCGCCCATGGCTTCAAGCATGCTCAGGTCGATGCGGCGGCCCAGGCCGTCGATGTTCCGCTGCAGCAGCGCCGCCAGGATGTTGCTGTAGGCGTACATGCCGGCGGCGATATCGGCAATCGACAGGCCCGCCTTGCTGGGCTCGTCTGGCGTGCCGGTGATGCTGACGAAACCGCTTTCGCTTTGAATCAACAGGTCGTAGGCCTTCTTGTCGCGGTAAGGGCCGGGGTTGGCCGGGTCGTCGCCGTAGCCCGAGATGTCGCAAACGATCAGGTCGGGCCGGCGCTCTTTCAGCGCTTCCCACGAAACACCCAGCCTCGCTGCGGCACCGGGCGCCAGGTTCTGCACCACGCAGTCGGCCTTGCTGACGATCAACTGCAGCAGCAGCTCGGCTGCGCGCGGGTACTTGACGTCCAGCGTCAGGCTTTCCTTGCTTCGGTTGGTCCAGACAAAATGCGAGGCCAGGCCGCGCACGCGCTGGTCGTAGCCACGTGCAAAGTCGCCCACGCGGGGACGTTCGATCTTGATGACGCGGGCGCCCAGGTCGGCCAGCTGCCGCGTGGCAAAGGGCGCAGCGATGGCGTGTTCCAGGGTGACGACGGTCAGGCCCTTGAGGGGTTGCATGGTGTTCCTTGAGATCGGGCTGGTGCGGCCCTGGGGTGGTGCGGCAGACCGCATCACTTCAGCGTGGCGACGGCGTCCATGGTCAGCCAGCCCTCGTGGTCTTGCGCCCACAGCTTGACGGTGTTGCGATCACGCTGGCCGTTGAGCCGAAAGGGGTTGAGATCAAAGGTCGGCCGCACCGCCTTGAACCTGAAAGCGGTCACCTCGGCACCGGGGGCATGACGCCGGAGCAGGTCCATCAGCAGCGTGGCAATCAGCGGGCCGTGCACCACCAGTCCGGGGTAGCCCTCGATTTCGGTGACGTACTTGCGGTCGTAATGGATGCGGTGGCCGTTGAAGGTGAGCGCGCTGTACCGGAACAGCAGCACGTCATCAGGCACGACGGTGCGCTGCCAGGCGGCACCGGTGGGCGCGTCCACGGGGGGCGGTTCCACTTCGGTGGACTTCTTGGCTTCGCGATAGACGATGTCGTGAAACTCCACCACCGCAGGGTCGGCAGCGCCGTTGCAGCGCAGTTCATGCCGCACCTTCACGAACACCAGCGGGCCGGTGCGGCCTTCTTTTTGCGTGACATCGGCAATGGTGCTGGTGCGCGCCACCGCGTCGCCCACGTGCAGGGGCGCGCGAAACTCGAACTGGCTGCCGGCCCACATGCGGCGCGGCAGTGGCACCGGCGGCAAGAAGCCACCGCGCTGGGCATGGCCGTCGGCGCCGATCTCGCTTTGGCGGTGCAGCGGCAGAAAGTACAGCCAGTGCCACAGCGGCGGCAGCGGTGTGCCGGGCGCGACATCAGGGGCCGGGTGGTCCAGCGTCGCGGCCAGCGCCCGAACGGGAGTGGCCCCCAAGCTGTCATGCACCGTTTCGCTGCGGCCCGTCCAGGCCTTGATGTCGTCCACGCTCAAGCTCCGTCAAAGTTTGGGGGGCCAACGCGCGGTCCGCGCTGTGCCCTGCCAACAGCCCGGCCGGCGGCCCCTCAGGGGCCCCCACCAGGTGGTTTTGCAGTGATTGTCAGCGGGCGCGAAGGAGTCGCTTGACGCACCGCCCTTGGGCCGTGCTTCTTGCCCGTATCGGGCAGGTCACTTCCACCGTGCAGCGCAGGCCATGGTCAGAAATTCTCGGTGTCGACTTCGGCGCCGGACTGCAGCGAATACCGGCCGCCCGCCACCGTGTGCGTGTTGACCAATGCGTCCAGGCGCACCACCTGCGCCGCGCTGAGGCGCAGCGAAGCCGCCGCCGTGTTCTCGCGCGCATGCGCCATGCTGGTGGTGCCCGGTATCGGCAGCACATGCCCGCCGCGGGCCAGCAGCCAGGCCAGGGCCAGCTGCGCCACAGTGCAACCCGTCTCGGCGGCCACGGCGCGCACACCGTGCAGCAGCGCCAGGTTGGCCGGGTATTTGTCGGGCGCAAAACGCGGCATGCCGTTGCGGATGTCCTTGGCGTCCAGCCGCGCGGCGTCGGGCGGGGTATTCGTCAGGAAGCCCCGCCCCACCGGGCTGAAGGCCACAAAGGCAGCGCCGATGTCGCGGCAGGCCTGCAGCACGGCAATCTCAGGGTTTCGGGTCCACAGCGAATACTCGGTCTGCACCGCGGCAATGGGGTGCACGGCATGGGCGCGGCGCAAGGTGGCGGCCGACACCTCGCTCAGCCCGATACAGCGCACCTTGCCGGCCTGCACCAGCCGCGCCAGTTCGCCCACGCTGTCTTCGATGGGCACGGCGTCAGGCCCCAGCTTGTGCCAGCGGTGCAGGTAGCACAGGTCGATGACGTCGGTGCCCAGGCGCTTGAGGCTGTCCTCGCAGTTGCGGCGTATGGCTTCGGGGCGGCCGTCGATCACGCGCTTGGTGCTGCCGTCGGGTTGCGTCACGCCGGCCATGCCGCCCTTGCTGCACAGCACGATCTCATGCCGCCGTGTCTTCATCACCCGGCCCACCAGGCTTTCATTGGCGCCGAAACCGTACAGCGCAGCCGTGTCGAAGAGGCGCACGCCGGCGTCGAAGGCCGCGTTCAGCACCGCCTCGCCCTGCGCTGCCGTGGGCGGCTGGCCATAGGCGTGGCTGAGGTTCATGCAACCCAGGCCGATGGCCGGGGTGGTGAAGGGGCCGATGCTGCGTTGCTGGGGTACGGTCATGAACGGTGCTGGGCGGGTGTCGTTGGGGGCCACATTGTCATCAACCCGCCCGGTACCTGCGCTGCCCGGGCGTTGCGGCAAACTGCCACGCATGCAACGGCCCTGGCCGGCTGCAACGCCATAGACTGCCCGCCACAGCCCCAACCTCAGGCCCTGCCATGCAAGCCGAACTCAATCAAAAACTCACCCGCATCGGCCCCGGCACGCCTTGCGGCGAGCTGATGCGCCGCTACTGGCAACCGGTGGCGCTGCTGGACGAGTTCAACCCGCAGCTGGACCCCGCAATGGCCATGCGCCCGTTGAAGGCCGTGCAGCTGCTGGGCCAGCCGCTGGTGCTGTTCAAGGACGAGCAGGGCCGATTCGGCCTGCTCGACCGCGACTGCCCGCATCGCGGTGCCGACCTGGCCTTTGCGCGGTTTGAAGGCGACGGCATACGCTGCCCCTTCCATGGCTGGAAGTTTGCCGCCGACGGCCGCTGCCTGGAAACACCGGCCGAACCGCCCGTCAACGGCATGCCCAGCCGACTGTGCGACCGCGTGCGCCAGCGCAGCTACCCGGTGCAGGTGCGCAGCGGCGTCGTCTGGGCCTGCCTGGGGCCCGAAGGCCACGCGCTGCCCGAACTGCCCGCCTTCGACGCCTTCACCGCCCCGGCCAGCCACAGCTTCGCCTTCAAGGGGCTGTGGAACTGCAACTGGCTGCAGGCGATGGAAGTGGGCATCGACCCGGCGCACCCCAGCTTCCTGCACCGCTACTTGCAAGACGCGCCGGTGGAAGGCGCCATTCACGGTAAAAACTATGGCCGCCAGTTCCGTGCTGAGAGCGTGGGCGAGGTGGACGGCCAGCGCTGGCCCATGACACGCGTGATGCGCGAGTTCTGCAGCCCCGAGATCCGGCTGGAAGACACCGCCGAAGGCCTGATGCGGCTGACCGCGCTGCGGGCGATGAACGACCAGCTGACGCACGTGCGCGTCACGCACGCGGCCTTTCCGCACACCTTCGTCATTCCACTGTCGCCCACCATCACCATCACGCAGCTGCATGTGCCGGTGGACGACATGCACACCTATTGGTACAGCTTCTTCACCAGTTACGCCGAACCGCTAGACCATGAAACCATGCGCAGCCAGCGTCTCGCGCACATGACGCTGCCCGACTACGTGCCGAAAAACGGCCGCCACAACCACTGGAACCACAACCCCGAAGAACAGCGCACGCGCACCTTCCTGGGCATGGGTGAAGACGACATCAACCTGCACGACCAATGGGCGGTGGAAAGCATGGGCGCGGTGCAGGACCGCACGCGCGAACACCTGGGGCAAAGCGACAAGGCCATCATGGCCTGGCGGCGCCTGCTGCGCAGTGCCATCGACACCGTGCAGGCCGGTGGCACGCCACCCGGCGTGCTGACTGCCGAGCAGGCCGCCGCCCGCACCGGGCCCGACACCATGGACTGCATCGCCCCCGCGCAAGCGTGGGACAGCACCTGGCGCAACGCCTGCGAAGACCGCCGCCGGGCCGCCCCGTGGCTGGCCCCGCACACCCAGGCGGTATGACAGCACCTGGCGCCTCGACACCGCGGCTGGCCGCAGGCGCGAGCGTCGACAACGCCGCCAGGCAGGCTGCCGTGCAGGCCGCGCTGCAGCGCGTGCAGCAAGCGGGCTTGCACACGGTGCGGGTGATCTGGGGCGACCTGCACGGCAGCTTCCGCAGCAAGGCGCTGGTGACACAAAACGGGCCGCAGGTGCTGGCCGATGCGTTTGAACACGGCATCGGCCTGGTCAGCACCGTGCTGATGAAGGACAGCTCGGACCGCACCGCCTACAAGGTCTTCGAGCCCGGCGCGCCCGCAGCGCTGCACGGCCTGCAAGGCGCTGCCAACCTGCTGCTGTTGCCCGACCCCGGCACGCTGACCAGCCTGCCGTGGGCGCCGGGCACCGCCTGGGTGCACGCCGACCTGCTGCTGCCCAGCGGCGCCCCGGTGCCCATCGACCCGCGGCAGGTGCTGCAGCGCGCGCTGGCACAACTGCAACAGCGCGGCTGGCGCCTGCGCTGCGGGTTGGAAGTGGAATTTCACATCCACCGCATCGTGGACGCGCAACTCGCCGCTGAGCACGCCGGCTGGCCCGCCGAGCCCCCCACGGTGGCGCTGCTGCACCCGGGCTACAACCTGCTGGCCGACAACTGGGCCGACATGGCCGACGAAGCGCTGGCCATCGTGCGCCACACCGCCTGCGGTCTGGGCCTGCCACTGCGTTCGCTGGAAGTGGAACTGGGCCCCAGCCAGTTCGAGGCCGTGTTCGACGTGCAAGATGCGCTGGTCGCCGCCGACCACATGCTGATGTTCCGCAACGGTGTGCGCCAGGCGCTGCGGCGCGCCGGCTACCACGCCAGCTTTGTGTGCCGTCCGCCATTGCCGCACAGCGTGGCCAGTGGCTGGCACCTGCACCATTCGCTGGCCGACAGCGAAGGCCGCAATGCCTTTGCGCGCGAGTACAGCGGCGCCGAGCCGGGCCAGGCCCGGCACACGCTCAGCGACACTGGCGTTCACTGGCTGGCCGGCCTGCTGGAACACGCGCAGGGCATGACCGCCTTGTGCGCCCCCACGCTGCTGGCCTACAGCCGCTACCAGGGCAGCGTGATGGCGCCGCAGGCAGCCGTTTGGGGGCTGGACAACCGTGGCGCCATGCTGCGCGTGGTGGGCGGCCCTGGCGACGCGGGCACGCGCATCGAAAACCGCCTGGGCGAGCCCCTGGCCAACCCCTATCTGTACATCGCCGCGCAAATTTTTGCCGGCCTGGACGGCGTCGACCGCAGGCTCGAGCCCGGCGCCGCCAGCGAAACCCCTTACCACCACACCGACCGTGCGCTGCCCGGCACGCTGGACGCCGCGCTGCAGGCACTGGCCGCCGACCCCTGCCTGCAGCAAGGCCTGGGGGCGCCGATGGCCGGTCTGTTCGACACCATCAAGCGCCAGGAACTGGCCCGCGCCGCCAGCGCCGAAGACCAGCCCGGCTGGCTGCGGCGCGAGTATTTTTTGCGCTACTGACGTCAGCGCGATCCGCGCGCCGAAGGGGCGGCCAGCAGCCGTCCGCAACCGGACTGCGCGGGTCTGCACCACCCCTCACGGCAGGCGCCATCAGCTTCGCGCGGCCTGTGCAACCACAGGCCGGTGGCCCCACCGCTAGGTTTTTGTGCTGACATCCACGCCAAGCCTGGTGAATCAGAATATCCGGGCTGCAGGAAGGCGCTTTGCCCCGGCACCGACCCAGGAGTTACACATGCAATGGTTGAAAGCAGGGGCCCAGGCCTGTGCCATCGCCGCCGGCTTGCTGCTGACGGTGATCACGCTGATGACCTGCGCCAGCGTCATCGGCCGCAACACGGTGGGCTGGACGATCTCGGGCGACTTTGAACTCTCGGGCTCTGCCGCCGGTGCCGCCATCGCGCTGTTCCTGCCCTGGTGCCAGTACCGGCGAGGCAACATCATCGTGGACTTCTTCACCACCAAGGCCACGCCGCAAACCCAGCAAAGGCTGGACCGCCTGGGCGCGCTGCTGCTGGCGCTGGCCATGGGCCTGATGACGTGGCGCACCGCGCTGGGCGGCCTGAACGCCTGGAAAAGCGGCTCGGGTTCGATGATGCTGGGCTTTCCGGAATGGATCGTCTACCTGGCCATGGTGCCGCCGCTGGCGCTGACCGTCGCCATTGCGCTGGTACAGGCCGCCAAGGGCTTTGATCCGGAAGCCAGCGCATGAGCCCCGTCACGCTGGCGCTGCTGATCTTTGCGGTGATGCTGGTGCTGATGGCACTGCGCGTGCCGATCGCCATTTCCATGTTCGCCGCCGGCGCGCTGGGCTATGTGTTCCAGGCCGGCTGGCTGCCGCTGGCGAACTTCCTGAACACGCAGGCCTTTGCGCGCTTCGCCAGCTACGACCTCAGCGTCATACCGCTGTTCATCCTGATGGGCAACTTCGCCACCCAGGGCGGCATCTCGCGTGCGCTGTTCCAGTTTGCGGCCGCCATCATGGGCCGCTTCAAGGGCGGGCTGGCCATGGCCGCCGTCATGGCCAGTGCGGCTTTTGGCGCCATCTGCGGCTCGTCGGTGGCCACTGCCGCCACCATCACGCAGGTGGCGCTGCCCGAGATGCGCAAGCACGGTTATTCGGGCCGCCTGGCCACTGGCACACTGGCCGCCGGCGGCACGCTGGGCATCTTGATACCGCCTTCGGTGCCGCTGGTCATCTACGCCATCCTGACCGAACAGAACATCGCCAAGCTGTTTGCCGCGGCCATGGTGCCCGGCATCATCGCGATGCTGGGCTACATGCTGGCGGTGGCCATCTATGTACGGCTGGTGCCGGGCCAGGCGCCCGAGCACGACGTGGCAGAAACGTTCAGCGTCGAATCGCTCAAGGGCATCGTGCCCATCGCCATCATCTTCATCATCGTGTTCGGCGGCATCTACGGCGGCAAGTTCACGCCCACCGAAGGCGCGGCCGTGGGTGCGGCCAGTACCTTCGTGGCTGCGTTGCTGAAGCGCGAAATCACCTGGGCCGGCTTCAAGCAGTGTTTCTATTCCACCGCCGAGTCCAGCGCCATGATCTTCATGATCTTCCTGGGCGCCGACCTGATGAACTCGGCGCTGGCACTCACGCAGGTGCCGGCGCAGCTGAGCAGCGTGGTGCAAGGCTGGGGCCTGCCGCCGCTGGCGGTGGTCAGCGCCATCCTGCTGTTCTATGTGGTGCTGGGCGCGGTGATGGACGAGCTCAGCATGATCCTGCTCACCATCCCCATCTTCTTTCCCATGGTGATGGGGCTTGACTTCGGCATGGCCAAGGAAAGCGTGGCCATCTGGTTCGGCATCATGGTGCTGATGACGGTGGGCTTCGGCCTGCTGGCGCCGCCGGTGGGCCTGAACGTCTACGTCGTCAACGCCATGGCCAAGGACGTGCCCATCGCTGAAAGCTACCGCGGCGTGATGCCCTTCCTGATCAGCGACACCCTGCGCACGTTGCTGCTGCTGTTCTTCCCGGCCATTTCCTTGTGGCTGGTGAAGTACGTCGGGTGAAACCCTGACCACTGCGCGGCCCCGAGACCGTTAGCTTCACGTGCTTTGTTCCCCTGTCGATTCCAACCGGAGATTTGCATGAAACGCCGTTCCTTCGTCCAAGGCGCCGCCGCTGCCGCGCTGGGTGTGCCCCATCTGGCTGGCCTGGCCCAGCAGAGCGTGACACTGAAGTTCCACACCTTCATGGCCCCGATGAGCAATGTGTGGCTCAGCATGCACAAGCCCTGGATGGACAAGGTGGAAAAAGACTCCGGCGGCCGCATCAAGTTTGAAGCCTACCCGGCCATGCAGTTGGGCGGCACTCCCGTGCAGCTGTACGACCAGGCACGCGACGGCGTGGTCGACGTGGTGTGGACGTTGCCCGGCAACACGGCCGGCCGCTTCCCGCGCATCGAAGTGTTCGAGCTGCCGTTCATGATGAACAACGCCGAAGCCACGTCCAAGGCCTATTGGGAATACTTCCAGACGCAGTGCCCCGACGAGTTCAAGGAAACCCAGGTGCTGGCGCTGCAGGTGCACGGCCCGGGCATGTTCCACACCGCCAACAAGCAGATCAAGAGCGCGGCCGACCTGAAGGGCCTGAAGATGCGCGGCCCCACCCGCCAGGTCACCAAGCTGCTGGCCAGCGTGGGCGCCACGCCGGTGGGCATGCCGCTGCCGCAGATTCCCGACGCGCTGAGCAAGGGCACCATCGACGGTTGTGCCATCCCGTGGGAAGTGGTGCCTTCGGTGAAGGTGCACGAGCTGACCAAGTTCCACAGCGAATTCCCGGCCACCAGCCCGGCCCTGTACACCACCACCTTCGTGATGGCCATGAACAAGGCCAAGTACGAAGGCCTGGCGCCCGACCTGAAGAAGGTCATCGACGCCAATTCGGGGCTCGCCACGTCGGCCTGGCTGGGCAAGACGCAACAGAGCAACGACCCCAACGGCCGCAAGAGCGCCACCGACCGCAACAACACGCTCTACACCTTCACCGCTGAACAGACGGCTGAATTCGTGAAGCTGTCTTCGCAGATCGACGACGAATGGGTGGCCGACATGAACAAGCGCGGCTTCAACGGCAAGGCCTTGCTGGATTCGGCCAAGTCGTTGATCAACAAGCACGCCCGCACCTGATGCGCCGCGCTCTGCCACCCCTGCTGCTGGTGCCGGTGCTGCTGGCCAGTCTGTTCAGCGGCGCAGCCCACGCGCAAGCCGATGCCTTGGCCAACGCAGCAAAAGAGAAAGGCGCTGTGGTCACGGCCAGCGGTCTGGTTTATCGCAGCCTGAAAAACGGTGACGGCGGTTCACCGCTGGCCACCGACACGGTGCGCGTGCACTACCGCGGCACCTTCGTCGACGGCAAGGAGTTCGACAATTCGCACAAGCGTGGTGAGCCGGCCAGCTTTCCGCTGAACCGCGTCATCAAGTGCTGGACCGAAGGGGTGCAGCTGATGAAGGTGGGCGGCAAGGCCCAACTCACCTGCCCCGCCGCCACCGCTTACGGCGATCGCGGCACGCCGGGCGGCCCGATACCGCCCAACAGCGTGCTGCACTTCGAGGTGGAGTTGCTGGCGATTTCGCCGCGCTGACACGCCGCCCCCGGCGGCGCGCTCATCGGGTCACCCGGCAGCGCTCGCAAAAGGGGCGCGCGAATGGGCGCGCGAATGGGCGCGCAGTAGGGCGCGCGGTAGGGCGCTCACCACAGCCTCGGCAAGCCACTGCAGGGGCTTTTTTTTCAGGCCTTGCGCAGCTTCTGGAACAGCGTCACCGCCACCACCAGCAGTGCGCCCGTCACCAGGCCGACGATGCCGTCGGCCAGCGTGGGCAGCACCGCGGCGGCCACGCTGCCCAGCCCGGTGGCCGCGTGTTCAACGGCCCGCTGCAGCGCCGGCCAGCCGTGCACCAGGATGCCACCGCCCACCAAGAACATGGCCACCGTGCCGGCCACCGACAGGGCCTTCATCAACAGCGGCGCCGTGCGCAGAATCCCGCGACCGACGGCTTGCTTCAAACGGCCCGCGCTCTGGCTCATCCACAGGCCCAGGTCGTCCAGCTTCACGATGCCGGCGACAAAGCCGTACACGCCCACAGTCATCACCACAGCCATGGCGCTGAGCACCGCCAGTTGCGTGGGCAGCGGCTGCCCGGCCACGATGCCCAACGTGATGGCGATGATCTCGGCGCTGAGAATGAAGTCGGTGCGAACCGCGCCCTTGATCTTGTCCTTCTCCAGCGCCACCAGGTCCACGGCGGGGTCTTGCAGCGCCTGCGCCAGCTCGGCATGCCGCTCGTCAATTTCGTTCTTGCTGTGCAGGAACTTGTGCGCCAGTTTTTCTGCGCCTTCAAAGCACAGAAAGGCGCCGCCCAACATCAACAGCGGTGTCACCAGCCAAGGCGCAAAGGCGCTGATGGCCAGCGCCGCGGGGACCAGGATGGCCTTGTTGATGAACGAGCCCTTGGCCACGGCCCACACCACGGGCAGTTCGCGGGCTGCGCTGACGCCGGCCACCTGCTGGGCATTCAACGCCAGGTCGTCGCCCAGCACCCCCGCGGTCTTCTTGGCCGCAACCTTGCTGAGGATTGCCACATCGTCCAGGATGGTGGCGATGTCGTCGATCAGGGCGAGAAGACTGCTTGCGGCCATAGCCCCATTCTGACCCACCCAAGGGACACGCCCATAAAAAACGCCACGCCCTGATCAACCGGGCGTGGCGCACTGCTCAGAGCCCCGGCAAGGCGGGCCTCTCAACAGACCAGGTCTTCGGCGTGCTTCAGGCCGCCGCAGTGGCCGCGCGGCGGCGCGTGGCCACCAGCACAGCCAGGGCCAGCGCCACCAGCGGCACCGTGGGCGTCTCGGGCACGGCCACGGCCAAAGCCGCAGCGCCGAACAGGCTGTTCAGCTTGGCCGACGGGTGCAGGTCGTCAGAGCTGGCAGCGCTGTCGCAGTTGGTGGCCACGGCGTCGGGAGCGTAGTACTGACCCGAGAATGCGCCCTTGGTCAGGCAAGGCGTGGTGATGTTGGTGATGCCAAACCGGGCACCGCCGTTGGTGGTGGCGTCGACGATGATGTCCTGGCCCAGGCCGTAGAAGTCGACCATTCGGATGTCCAGATCCACGCCAAACAAGCCCATGTACAGGCTGTCGAAGGCCGTGGACCCGGCACGCAGCGCGGTGTTGAACTTCACGGTCGCATCGGTCGAGGCGCCCACCACGTTCAACGCGGCGGCCTCTGGCGTGCTGCCCAGGTCGGGCATGGTGGCCAGCAGGAAGTGCCTTGCGCCGGCCTGCGCCAGCAGGCCCACCGAGTTGAGCAGCCCTTGCACCGCTTGGCCTGCCGCCTGGGTGCGGGCACTCGCATCGATGGCACCGGCCCCAGGGTGGGCCGTGCGGGCGTCGCGCAGGTCGTTGCCGCCAATCACCACCACGTACAGGCCATTTGGATCGGCAGCACGTGACAGCGACGATGTGAAACCGGCCCCGTTCCAGGCCGCCAACTGGCCCAGCAAGCCAGTGGTGGCGCCGGCCGAACCACCCAGCCCGGTGCGCGCACCGCCATAGGCGAAGTTCATGCCACCTTGCGCGCCAATCGGGGACACCGTGGTGGCCGACGTCAGCAGCAGGTTGGCAGACTTCGCGCCGTTGGGCACGCCCAGCCCGGCAGCCAGAGCTTCAACCCAGGCCGGCCCGTTGGAGAATCGACCCTCAGCACCCGGGTACACGGGGAACGGAAAGGCGGTGAAAGCCGTGGTCAGCGCCAGCACATTGCCGGTGTCAGACAGGCTGTCGCCAAACGTGGTCATGCTCGAATAGGGGGCGGCATGGGCCGACATCGCGCCCAGCGAGCCGACAACCAAGGCGATAGCGCACAGTTGGTGCTTGAAATTTTCTGACATGCGGGTCTCCGGGAGGTGTTTTGTTCGGACCCGGGAAAATACCACGCGCACCCTGGGAAACTGTCGTTTTGGGGGGCGCACCTGCGGTATGTCCCACCCCGCAAGCAAGGGATCGATGCCCGGCACGTGCCAGGCCTCAGCGCCGCTTGGTCTTGGGCCTGGGCAGAACTGCAGCACCCGTGTTGCGCGGCGGCAGCCCGGTGTGCTGCGTCAGCACGCGGCCCTGCGTCACCGTGGACGTGCGCGAACCCTCGGCTGTGCTGTTCTTGCGGCGCGCGCTCACATAGCCGGTGCCGGCCGCCGGCTGGTAGGTGGGTATCAGCTGATGCTTGCCGTTGCCGATCAGGTCGGCGCGGCCCATCTTCTTCAGTGCCTCGCGCAGCAGCGGCCAGTTCTGCGGGTCGTGCCAGCGCAGGAAGGCCTTGTGCAGGCGGCGGCGCTTTTCGCCGCGCACGATGTCCACGCGCTCGGCGCGCGCGCCGGGGCCGTCCAGCTGCCGGCTGATGCCCTTCAGCGGGTTCAGGTTGCTGTGGTACATCGCCGTGGCCGTGGCCATCGGGCTGGGGTAGAAGGTCTGCACCTGGTCGGCCTTGAAGCCGTTGCGCTTGAGCCAGATGGCCAGGTTCATCATGTCTTCGTCGCTGGTGCCGGGGTGGGCGGCGATGAAGTACGGAATGAGGTACTGCTTCTTGCCAGCCTCGGCGCTGTACTGCTCGAACATCTGCTTGAAGCGGTCGTAGCTGCCGATGCCCGGCTTCATCATCTTCGACAGCGGGCCGCCCTCGGTGTGCTCGGGCGCGATCTTCAGGTAGCCGCCCACGTGGTGCGTGACCAGCTCCTTCACATATTCCGGGCTCTGCACCGCCAGGTCGTAGCGCAGGCCGCTGCCGATC
>JAYSXE010000245.1:0-44322 GCA_043717565.1 Burkholderiales bacterium
ACGCCATAGCCTCAGCTACGAACTGATCGCGCGACTCGGGCAGTGCCCCTGCTGCGGCAGAGCAAGCGCGAAACTTCTCTTGTGACACAGTAAGATTAGAACAACTGGCCTTGGCCGTCTGGGGCCGGCGTTGCGCGCCGCTTGCGCGCCGTGGTGGCGGGCAGTCCGCTCTTGCGCGAGCCGTGCTTGTGCTGGATGCCCTGCGCTTCAGCCTGCGCTTCACCGGTCTTGCGCAGGCCGTACAGCTGCGCCTTGATGGCGGCCAGTGCGCTGCGTTCTTCCACGATGGGGGCCGGGTAGGCCTTGCTGCCGAATTCGGGCACCCACTGCCGCACGTACAGGCCTTGCGGGTCCTGGTCTTGAGCCTGCTTGGCGGGCGAGTAGATGCGCAGCGTGTTGATGCCGGTGGTGCCGGACTGCATCTGCATCTGCGACCAGTGGATGCCGGGCTCGAAGTCCAGGAACTGCCGTGCCAGGTGCAGGCCCGGCAGGCGCCAGTGCAGCCCCAGGTGGTAGGCGGCAAAGCTGACCAGCATGGCGCGCATGCGAAAGTTCAGCCAGCCGGTGGTGCACAGCTGGCGCATGCAGGCGTCCACCATCGGGTAGCCGGTGCGGCCTTCACACCAGGCCTGCAAGTGTTCAGTGTTCACCGCCTCGGCGTTCACGCCGTCGCCGGGGCGCAGGCCGTCCACGGTGCGCGCCAGGTTCCTGAATTCCAGCCCGGGTTCGTCTTCCAGTTTCTGCATGAAGTGGCAGTGCCAGCGCAGCCGGCTGGCGAAGCCGCCCAGGCCGTACGCCAGGCTGCGGTCCGGCGTGGTGGCGATCTTCGCCTGCGTGGCCTGGTGCACGCAGCGCATGGAAATGGTGCCGAAAGCCAGGTGCGCGCTGAGCCGGCTGCAGCCTCCGGTGGCCGTGAGCGGGCTGGACAAGGCGCGCCGGTAGTCGCGCCCGCGGCCGGCCACAAAGCTGCCCAGCGTGTCCCAGGCGGCGGTTTCGCCGGCGGCCGGCATGCCCGGTGCGGCAGCAGCCGCCGCGGGCAGGTTCAGTTCGGTCAGCGTGGGCACGGGCGGCAGTGCAGCGGCTGAAAAGCCGCGGGCTGCCTTGAAGCCGGCGGGCGGTTGAACTTCTGCAGCGTTCATGCGCTGTTCCCAGCGCGCGGCCCAGCCGGTGCGGCTGCGCAGGCGCCGCACCACGCCGGTCTGTGGCCATTCGGCCCACTGCACGCCAGCGCTGCGGCACCACGCGGCCACGGCGCGGTCGCGGTCGTAGCTCCAGCCGGTGCCGGTTTCTTCGTGGCTGAGCAGGTGGGTGAAGGGCAGTTGCTGCCGCAGGTCCTGCAGTACAGCCGGCATGCTGCCGATGCGCACCAGCAGCGGCAGGCCGCGCGCGGCCAGGTCGTGTTGCAGCCGGCGGGTGTTTTCCAGCAGAAAGGCCACCTGCCGCGGGTCGCATTCGGGGCTGTGCAGCCATTCCGGTTCCAGCACCACCAGCGCCAGCGCCTGTTCGAACTGCGCGGCTTCGGCCAGCGGCGCGTGGTCGCGCAGTCGCAAATCACGCTTGAACCACACCAGCGCGGTGGGTGTTGCGGGTGGCGGCAGGCCGTTCAATCGGTGCGGCCGGGCCAGCGTGCAGCCCAGCGTTGCAGGGCAGGGCGCCAGCGCAGAAAAGCGACGTAGGCGCGTTCCATCACCCAGGCTGCGCCGGGCAGGCGGCCGGCGCGCGCCAGCCAGCGCCAGCCGGGCAGCGTGGCCCACAGCGCCAGAAAGGCCTGCGCACCGCTGAGCAGGCTGCGGTCTGCGCGCAGCACGTGGAAGCGCGCCATCAACTGCGCGCGCGTGGTGTGCGGCGGCAGGGGTGCGTGTGCGCCGCTGACGTCGGCAAAGCAGATGGGCTGGCGGGCTTTCAGGCCGCGGTAGACCCCGATTTCACGCCTGCACAGCGGGCAGGCACCGTCGTACAGCACGGTCAATGCGGGTTGCACTTCGGCAGCGGGGGCGCTGCCGGGTGCGTTGCCACCAACCGCGCTTTCGTCGGCCTGCGCAGCGCCCGGTGCCGTGGCGGCACCCACCGGTGGGGTGTGCGGGTTCACCATGCGGGTGCCTGGTTCACGGCCAACAGGTCTTGCGGCGATTCCAGGCCGCGTGACGCGCGTGACCACCACTGCGAAAACGAATCACAACGCCGCGCCACGGCGGGGAACAGCGCCGGCGCTGGCAGGCAGTCGGCCCACTGCGGCAGCCAGGGTGCCAGGTGCGGGTCGGCCACGCTGCGCACACTGCGCGCGCCGGCCAGCGCTGCGCCCACCTGCTTGGCGTTGCCGTACCAGTGCACCTGCGCGCGCTGGGCCATGCGCTGGCCCACGAAGTGCCAACGCAGGGGGCTCCAGGGCCAGGCGGTGTGGAACTCTGCTGCCAGCACGGCCAGCACCAGTGCGCCTTCGGGCAGCGCGGCGGGCGGCTCGCCCAGGTTCCAGGGGTGCAGCAGCCACACGTCGCGGCCGGCCACGTCGCTGGCGCTGGGCGGGGTGAAGTGCAGCGGTGCGGGTGGTGCTGAAAGCAGGGCCGGTTCGGCCGTGGGGATTGCGGCGTGCGCCCGGGCGCCGCCGCGCACGCGGCCTGCTGCCGGCTGGCGCGCCAGCCGGTCCAGGGTTTCATAGTCGGCGTCAACCACCGTGCCCGGGCTGTGCCACGCCGGGGGTGCATAACGCGCCACGTTGTCGGCGTTGAACAGGTAGGGCTTGCTGCTGCCGGTGCCGGCCACCCACTGCCAGCTCAGGTGGTTGCTGGCCAGGTCACCGTCCAGCAGGTGGCTGTACAACCAGTCGGCGCCGGCGCGCCAGTGCACCTTGCGCAGGTGCACCACGTAGCTGGCCAGCCACATGCGGGCGTGGTTGTGCAGCATGGCGGTGCGGTACAGCGTGCGCACCGCTTCGTCCACCGCCGGCACGCCGGTGCAGGCCTGCCGCATGTCGGACGGCACCTCGGTGGCGTAGGCCGATTCGGGCAGCACGCCTTCGTGCAGCGACTGCAGGACGCCATCGCCGCGGTGTTGCCAGACGTGGCGGAAGTATTCGCGCCAGCCCAGTTCGTAGACAAACTTGTGCTGCACGTCCAGCGCGTGGCGCGCCGACACGCCGGCCAGCACGTCGGCCAGGTTCACGAAACCGTGGGTGATGTACGGCGACAGGCCGCTGACAGCGCCGTCCAGCGCGTTGCGTGTGCGGGCGTAGGCCGACGGGTGCACGGCGGCCACGCGTGCATGGGCGGCGGCCACGGTGGGCGGGTAGGTGGTGTGCAGCACGCGCTCGGCGTCGCCCGCTTCAGCGTCGTCGAACAGGCCCGGCGGCGTGGTGGTGTCTTCAGCCATGCTGAACCGGTTTTTTCGCGGCCGCGCTGCAGCCCACGGCGCCGCTGCGGATGTCGGCGCTGCGTTCTTGCACGGCGAGCTTCTGTTCGTCAGTGAGCCGGGCCACGTTTTTCACCTGCAGCGCCATGCGCGGGTTGCGGGCCAGCAGCTTTTCGTGGCGCACCAGGAAGTCCCAGTACAGCGTGGTGAAGGGGCAGGCCTTTTCGCCGCTGCGCTGGGCCGGGTCGTAGCGGCAGCCCTTGCAGTGCGGGCTCATGCGCTGGATGTACTTGCCGGTGGCCACATAGGGCTTGCTCGCCATCACGCCACCGTCGGCGTACTGGCTCATGCCCTGCGTGTTGGGCAGTTCCACCCATTCCACCGCGTCGACATACACCGCCAGGTACCAGGCGTGCACCTGCTGCGGCTGCACGCCCAACATCAGCGTGAACAGGCCGGTCACCATCAGGCGCTGGATGTGGTTGGCGTAGCCGTGCACCAGCGTCTGCTGCAGCGCGTCGCGCAGGCAGGCCATGTCGGTGTCGCCGGTCCAGTACCAGGCCGGCAGGTCGGCTTCTGCGCCCAGCGCATTGCGCTCGGCGTAGGCCGGCATCTGCGTCCAGTACACACCGCGCACGTATTCGCGCCAGCCCAGAATCTGCCGGATGAAACCCTCGGCGCTGGCCAGCGGCACGTGGCCGGCGCGGTAGGCCGCCTCGGCCGCGGCCACCACCTCGCGCGGGTTCAGCAGCTTCAGGTTCAATGCCGCCGACAGGTGCGCGTGGTACAGCCAGGGGTCGCCTGGCCACATGGCGTCTTGGTAGCGGCCGAACAGCGGCAGGCGCTGGCTGATGAAGGCCTGCAGCGCCTGCAGCGCCTGTTCACGCGTGACGGGCCACGCGAAGTGTTGAAGTTCACCCGGGTGCGCGGCGAACCGGGTGTTCACCAGCTGAATGACTTCGCGCGTGGTGGCGTCGGGCTCGAACGTGCTGCGCGGCGGCACGGCGCCCGGGCCGCTGGGGCCGAAGGCTTCGCGGTTGTCGGCGTCGAAGTTCCACTGGCCGCCTTCGGGCTGGTCGGCACCACCGGCTTCACCGGACTGCATCAACACGCCGTGGTGCTTGCGCTGTTCACGGTAGAAGTACTCCATGCGCAACTGCTTGCGGCCTTTGGCGTGGGCCGCAAAGTCGCGCACGGTGCAGTAGAAGTGACGGTCTTCGCGCACATCCAGCGGCAGGCCGGCTTGTTCGGCCGCGGCCTTCAAGGCCTGAAGCACGCGCCAGTCGCCGGGGGCCGTCATCACCAGTTGCTGGGGCTTCAGGCGCTGCAGGTCGGCGTGCAGTTGCGTGGCCAGACTGCCCGCGCCGGGGGAGAGGTCCATCGCGGGGTTTATCGCGGGGTCCATCGCGGTGTAGTGAACCGTGCGCCCCTCACCACGCAGCGCCTTTGCGAAGTGGCGCATGGCCGCCAGGAACAGCGCCGTGCGCGGCTTGCTGGACCACACATGGGTGGACTCTTCGGCCACTTCGGCCATCCACACGGCGTCTTGCGCGGGGTCGAAACCGTCGAAGGCCGCGGCTTGCAGGTCCAGTTGGTCGCCCAGCACCAGCACCAGGGTGCGCAGCTCAGCCATGGGCGGCGGCCTTGTTGCTGCGGCAGGCTTCGGAACAGTACTTCACGTCGTCCCAGTTGCGGGCCCAGTGCCGGCGCCAGACCATCGGTCGCCCGCAGCGCGTGCAGGGCTTGCTGGGCAGCCCGGCCTTGTTGCCGCGGAAACCGGTGTTTGAGCGGGAGGTTTGTTTCACGCGGGCAGCCCTGTTGTTGCAGCGGCGGCACGCGCGCCCGTCGCCGTCGCCGTCGCGGAGGCGGTGGGGGTGCCCATCAACATGCGGCCCGCCAGGGCCTGGGCGGACAGCCAAGCGCCCTCCACCCCATGGCCGCCCAGGAAGTCGCCACACACGCCCAGCCCCAGCGGTGCCTGCCACCAGCAGGGGCTGCCCATCGGGTGCTGCGCTGGGTGCACTGGCGGCCGCCGCGCATAACGCCAGCGGTGCACGGTGCTGTGCAGCCAGTTCACCGGCTGGCCCAGGGCCTGGGCGATGGCGGCCTGCAACGCTTGCTGCACGGTTTCGGCCGGGTCGTCCAAGTGGCGGCGGCTCCAGCCTGCGTGGGCGTGCGCCACCCAATGGGCCTGGCCCGGCGGTGCGCTGCGGCCCGGCCGCTGGTCGTTGCGCAGCAGCCAGTGCAGCGGGCCGGTGGCCGGGCGCAGCACGTCGGCTTGCGCTGCGTCGGCGTGCGCGGGGCTTTCGGCCATGCCCATCAGTGTCCAGCAGGGCTGCATGGTCACCAGGGCGGCGTGGCGCGCCCAGTCGCTGTGGTGCGGCTGCAGCAGCGCTGTGGCCTGTTCAGGTGGCAGGGCCAGAACCACGGCGTCAAACGGCGTGGGGTGCATGGCGGTGCCCGCTTGCAGCTGCCAGCCGCTGGCGAAGTGGTGAAGCCGGTCGACCGCGAAGGACCACGTGGCGGGCAACCCCTGCAGCAGCTGGCGGCACAGCGCCGGCCCGTCGGGTGCGGGTATCCAGTGCGGGCCGTCGTGGTCCAGCGGCAGGCTGCCGGGCGCCAGCCGGGGTGCCCAAGGCAACAGGCTGCCGCCCTGCACCGCCTGCTGCACAAAGGCCTGAAACGGGGCTGTGTGTGCCGTGACGGCCACGGCGCCGTGGTCCAGCGACGCGCTGTGCGTTTGGCCCGTCGCGTCAGCCCACTGCAGCCGGCGGGTGGCCATGCGCCCGCCGGGCCCTCGCGATTTGTCAAACAGGTGCACCCGGTGCCCAGCCTCGGCCAGGGCCTGCGCGCAGGTGGCACCGGCCAGACCGGCGCCGACCACGGCCACATGTTGTTGGGGATCTCTCAGCATAGGATCGATTGTACCGACTACGAGGTCATCATGGTTTCACACACGATTCAAAAGCGGTTGATTCGCAGATTCTCCGTTGATAAACGATTCAAAACAGAGTCAAATAGGGGCATGAGCGATTCAGCCCTGACAGAACAACGGCCAGACCCACCTACCGCCGCGTCGGGCGCCGGGCCTTGGCACCGCAGCGGCGCCGTCGCGCGCATGCTGGGCATGCCGGTGGCCACGCTGCGTGTGTGGGAGCGCCGGTACCGCCTGACGCAGGCGCCGGCGTCGCCCAGCGGCCAGCGCCGCTATGCCGCCGGCGACGTGCAGCGGCTGCTGTTGTTGAAACAGCTGACTGAGCAGGGCCACACCATCGGCAGCCTGGCGGCGCTGGACAGCGCGCAACTGCAGCAGGTGGCGGCCACGCACGCCCAGACGCAGGCTGCGGTGGCATCGGCGCAGGCGCTGCACGCGGGCCGGGGCCGCAAGACCGCAGCAGGTGTGCACAGCCCGGCCGACCCGCGGATGCCGGCTGCAGCGCCGGCCCGCCCCTGGCGCGTGGCCGCCCTTGGCCCGGGCTGGGGCGCGCGGCTGCAGCGGCCGGCGCTGCTGCAGCGGCTGGGGCCGGGCGTGCAACTGGCAGGGCCCTTTGCCAGCGTGGCGCAAGCCACCGCCGCGCTGCAGGGTGTGCTGCCCGACCTGGTGCTGTGGCAGCAGCCGCACCTGCATGGCGGCTGGTGGGCCGAATGGCAGGCTGCGGCGCCACCCGCCTGGGTGGCCATTCCGCAGGCTTTGTTGTACGGGTTTGCGGCCGACCCGGTGTGCGAAGCGCTGGCCGCGGCCGGCGTGGCCTTGCTGCGCGAGCCGCAGCCCGATGTGGTGCTGGCGCAGTGGTTGAACAGCCAGCAGGGGCGCTGGCAGCGGGCACTGCAGAGCGACACGGGCGCTCCGCCGCCGCAGGTCGCGAACGTGCCAGTGCCACCGCGCCGCTGGGACGACGCCACGTTGGCCGACCTGGCCAGCCGTTCCACGGCCATGGCCTGCGAGTGCCCGCGGCATGTGGCCGAACTGCTGTTACAGCTGGCGCACTTTGAAGCCTACAGCGCCAGTTGCGAAAACCGGCAGGCCGCCGACGCCGAACTGCACGCCCACCTTCGGCACACCGCGGCCACCGCACGGGCGCAGTTTGAATTGGCGCTGGAACGCGTGGCCCGCCACGAGGGCCTGGCCTTGCCGGCACCGATGGCGGTCCCACTGCCGGCACCGATGGCGGCAACGGCGGCACCGATGACAGCACCGCAAGCGCCAAAGCCCGCAGGTTTCAACCCCGCGACGAATCCTTCGCAAGGCTGAAACCCACGGCCCGGTCGCGCAGGCGGCCGGGCTGGCGCGGGGCTCGCCCGCCCCGCGCCGTGACCGTCAGATCAGCAGGTTCTGCTGGCGCAGCCAGTCTTCGTCGTTCAGGCCGCTGCGGGGCAGGCTGCCGCCGGTGGCGTTGGCTGTCTTGTCGCCGGCCTTCGCCGCGGGTTCTGCCGGCTCGGCCAGCAGGTGGCCGGCGTCGGCCACCAGCAGCTCGTTCAGCGTGGGTGCAGCGGCACTGCCCTCCTTGGCAAACCACACGTCCACCATCGCCTGCGCGCTGCCGTCGGTGGCGGTGTAGCTGCCCACCATGCCCAGCAGGTTGCCGTTGTCGGTTTCCGTGCCCTTGCTGAAGTCCAGGTTCAACTCGGCCACACCCGACTGCACCAGGCCGCGCAGCTCACCCGCGTCGGTGACGCCGTCGCGGTTGCTGTCCACCCACACCTGCAGTTCGTTGAACGCTGCGTCGCTGGCGTTGACCTTGCCGTCGTGGTTGCTGTCCAGCTCGGCCAGGGCTGCAAAGCCGTTGCCGGCGCGCTGGCCGTTGCCCAGCTGCGTGGCGCCACCAAACAGTTCCTTGCCGTCGTTGATGACGCCGTCGTGGTTGATGTCGCGCACCAGCAGGCCGTCGTTGCCCGCCACCCAGCCCACCTGTGCTTGCTGGCCGGTGCCCGTGAGGTCGAAGTTCACGCCCTGCGATGCGGCCAGCGTCTGGATGCCGTTGCGGTCGAGGTCCAGCACGATCGGCGTCACGCTCTGCAGCGCGGCAAACTGCAGCACGCTCATGGCGGCCCAGTCCTCGGCCTGGAAGGCGTTGTACTGGGTCATCGTCATCGCTGCCAGGTCGGTCGTCTCGAAGGCCACCACATGCTCGGTGGTCAGCGCCACGATCTGGTCGGCCGTCAACGCACGCGCCTGGGCGGTGGTCAGCGCCACGATGTCGTGGGTGGCCAGGCCCGTGATCTGGTCGCCCGTCAGCGCAGCGATCTGCGCCGTGCGCAGCGCAGCGAACTGCGCCGTGGTGAAGGCACCGAGCTCGCTGTTGTCGAAGCTGACCAGCTGCGTGGTGGTCAAGGCCCCCACCTGCGTGTTGGTCAGCACCGAGATCTGCGTGGTTTCCAGCGCGTCGATGTGCTCGATGCTCAGCGACGCAATCTGGCCCGTGCTCAGGGCGGCCAGGTCGGCCGTCTGCATGGCCGAGAAGTCGGCCGTTTCGATGGCGGCCAGCTGCGCGGTCGTCAGTGCGTTCCACTGCGCCGTGGTCAGGGCGTTCAAGTCGCTGGCCTCCATCGATTCCAGCTGCGCGGTGGTGAAGGCACGCACCTGTGCGGTGGTGAAGGCCGCCAGGTCAACGGTGTCCATGCTGTTGAGCTGCGTGGTGCTCAGCGCAGCGACCTGCGACGTGCGCAGTGCCGCAATGGCATCAGCGTCCAGCGCCGACAGATCGGCACCGCTCAGCACCTCCAGCTGCGCCGTGGTCAACGCCGCCACCTGTGCGGTGGTCAGCGCGTTCAGCTGGCTGGTGGTGAAGGCGTCGAACTGCGTGGTGCTGAAGGCCACGATCTGGCCCGTGGACAGCGCCGCCACGTCGGTGGTTTCCAGCGCCTGGATGTCGTTGGTTTCCAGCGCCCGCACCTGGGTGGACGTCAGCGCATAGACCTGCGCCGTCGTCAGCGCCGCGATGCTGCTGGTGCCCAGGGCCTCGATGGCCGAGGTGCCCATCGCACGGATCTGGCTGGTGCCCAGCGCGGCCACGTCCTGCGCTTCCAGGCCGGCAATCTGCGTGGTGCTGAACACGGCCACCTGGCCGGTGCTGAAGGCGGCGAACTGCGCCGACGTGAAGCTGGTCAGGTCAGCCGCCGACAGTGTGCTGAGCTGGCCGATGGACAGCGCATTCACCTGCCGCGTGGTCAGCGCCGCCAGTTGGCCGCTGTCCATGGCGCCCAGCTGGTCGCCGCTGAACGCGGTGACCTGGCCGGTGGTCATGGCCGCCAGGTCGGCGGTTTCCAGTGCCGTCAGCGCGGTGGTGGACAGGGCCCGCACCTGGCTGCTGCTCAAGGCCACCACCTGGTCGCCGCTCAGCGCCTGCAGCGAAGCCGCGGTCAGCGACGCCATGCCGGCGGTGCTGATCGCGCGCACCTGGCTGGTGCTGAAGGCTTGCAGGTCGTCGGTTTGCAGGCTGTTGATCTGCGTGGTGCTCAGCGCCGCCACCTGCGACGTGCGCAGCGCTGCGAACTGCGTCGTGGACAGCGTGTTCAGGTCGGCAGCGGCAATGGCGCCCAGCTGCGCGGTGCCGATGGCGGCCACCTGCGCGGTGCTCAAACTCTCCAGCTGCGTGGTGTCCAGCGCCGCCAATTGGGTGGCGGTGAAGGCGCGGATCTGGCTGGTGCCCATGGCCGCGAGGTCGGCCGTTTCCAATGCCCGCACGTCAGCGGTCTGCAGTGCCGCCACCTGCGCGGTGGTGAGGCTGGCCACCTGGGTGGACGTCAGCGCCATCACCTGTGACTCGGTCAGTGCGGCAATGGCACTGCTGTCCAGCGCGCGGATCTGGCTGGTGCGCAGCGCGGCCAGGTCGTCGGTCTCCAGGTTGGCCACCTGCAGGTCGGTCAGCGCCGCAATCTGGCCGCTGGTGAAGGCGTCCCACTGGTCGGTGGTCAGGCTGTTCAGGTCGCCGGTGCCCATCACCGACAACTGCTCGGTGGTGAAGGCCGCCAGTTGTGTGGCGGTCAGGCTGACGAGCTGGCTGACGGTGAGCGAGCGGATCTGGTCAGTGGCCAGCGCGCGCACCTGGGCCGCGGTCAGCGCGGCCAGGTCGGCGGTGTCCATGCCCGCGAGGTCGGCGTTTTCAATGGCCGCGATCTGGCTGGTGGTCAGCGAAGCCACCTGCCCGGTGGACAGTGCCGCCAGTTGTGTGGCGTCCATGGCTTCGATGCCGGCGGTGCTGATGGCGCGGATCTGCGTGGCCGTGAACACGTCCAGGTCGGCCGTCTGCAGGGCGGCGACTTGTGCCGTGGTCAAGCCGGCCACTTGGTTGGCGCTGAGCACGCTGAAGGCGCTGGTGCCCAGTTCCGCCAGGTCGCCGGCGGCGATGGCGGCGATCTGCGTCGTGCCCAGGCCCATGATCAGCGTGGTGCTCAGCGAATCGAGCTGGCTGGTCGTCAGCGCCGCGGCTTGGGCGGTGCTCATGGCGTTGAGCTGCGCCACCGTCAGTGCATTCAGGTCGGCGGTCTGCATGGCAGCCAGGTCGCTGGTCTCGATGGCGCGGATCTGCGCCGTGCTCAGCGCGGCCAGGTGCGTGGTGGTCATGGCTTCGATGTGGCTGGTGCCCAGCGCGGCGATGGCTGCGGTGGACAGTGCGGCCACCTGCGCGGCCGACAGGGCCTCGAGGTCGGCCGTGTCCATCACCGCCACATGGGCGCTGGTCAGGCCGGCGATCTGGCCGGTGCTCAGCGCAACCCACTGGGTGGTGCCCAGCAGCGCCAGGTCGGCCGCGGCGATGGCGCCCAGCTGGGCGGTGCTCAGTTCCACCAGCTGGCTGGTGGTCAGCGCGTCCAGCTGGCTGGTGCCCAGGGCCGCCAGTTGTGCGGTGCTGAAAGCGTCCACCTGGGTGGTGCCCATCGCGGCCAGGTCGGCCGTTTCCAGCGCCGCCACCTGTGCGGTGGTGAGCGCACGCACCTGCTGCAGCGTCAGCCCGACCACCTGGCTGGAGGTCAGCCCGCTGATCTGCGCTGCCGACATTTCCACCAGGCTGCTGGTGGCGATGGCGGCGGTCTGGCTGGTGCCAAGTGCGGCCAGGTCGGCAGTTTCCAGGTTGACGATCTGTGCCGTGGTCAGGGCCGCCACCTGGGCGGTTGTCAGCGCCGCGAACTGCGCGGTGCCCAGGGTCGCCAGGTCGCTGTTGCTGATGGCGCGGATCTGGCTGGAACCCAGCACCGTGATCTGCGCCGTGCCCAGGCTGGACAGCTGCGTGGTCGTCAGTGCGGCCACCTGGCCGATGGTCAGCCCGGCGATCTGCGCGGTGCCCAGCATGTTCAGGTTCGCGGTGGACATCAAGGCCAGGTCGCTGGCTTCCAGGGCCCGCACCTGCGCTGTGGTCAGGGCCTCCACCTGGCTGGTGGACAGCGCCGTCACGCCAGCCGTGGTCAGGGCCACGATGGCGCTGGTGCGCAGCGCCGCAATGCGGTCGGCAGACAGGGCTTCCAGGTCGGCGGTTTCAAGCGCGGCCACCTGCGCAGCCGACAGCGCGTCGACCTGCGACGTGGTCAGTGCCGCAAACTGCGCCGTGCTCAGGCTGGACAGTGCGGTGGGGCTGAAAGCGCCGATCTGTGCCGTCGTCAGGCCCGCGATCTGCGTGGTGGTGAGTGCGGCGATGTTGTCGGCCTGCAGCGCCTGGATCTGCGTGGTGCCAATGGCCGCCAGCTGGGCCACGGACAACACGGCCTGGTCCACGGTCTCCAGCCCGGCCACCTGGCCGTCGGTCAGGGCCGCCATCTGCGCCGTGGTCAGCACGGCGTACTGGCTGGTGCCCATCGCGGCCAGGTCGGTAGCCTCGATGCTGGCCACCTGGGCCGTTGTCAGCGCCTGCACCTGGGTGTTGCTCAGGGCGGCCAGGCTGCGCGTTTCCAGCGCCCCGATGGCCGTGGTGCTGAGCGCCACCAGCTGGGCCGTGGACAGCGCGGCCAAGTCGGCGGTTTCAAAGGCCGAGGCTTGCGAGTCGCTGATGGCGGCCACCTGCCCGGTGGTCAATGCGGCGAACTGCCCGGTGTCCATGGCCGACAGGTCGGCCGCTTCCAGCGCCACGATCTGGCTGCTGGTCAGGCTGGCCACCTGGGTGGCGGTCAGTGCGGTCACCTGCGTCGTGGACAGGGCCACGATCTGGTCGGCCGTCAGCGCGCGCAGCTGGGTGGTGGACAGGGCTGCCAGGTCGGCGGTCTGCAGGTTGGTCACCTGGTCCTGCGTCAGCCCTGCCACCTGGCGTGTGGACAGCGCAGCAAACTGGCTGGTGCCGAAAGCGGGCAGGCTTTCAGGGGCGATGGCGGTGAGCTGGGTGCTGCTGAAGGCTGCCACCTGCGCGGTGGTCAGGCCGGCCAGCTGGCTGGTCACCAGCGCGGCCATCTGGTCCTGCGTGAAGGCACGCACCTGGGCCGTGCTCATCACCGCCAGGTCGCCGCTTTCCATGGCGGCCAGGCTGGCGGCGTCGATGGCCACCACCTGCCCGGTGCTGAGTGCGGCCACCTGGCTGCTGGTCATGGCGGCCATCATGTCGGGCGACAGCGTGGCGATGGCGTCAGCGGTCAGTGCGCGCACCTGGGCGCTGTCGAGCGCGGCCACGTCGGCGGTCTGCAACGCGGCCACCTGTTCCAGCGTCAGGCTGCGCATCTGGGCCGTGGTCAGTGCGGCGAACTGCGTGGTGCCCATGGCGGCGAAGTCGGCCGCTTCCAGGTTCTGCATTTGCGTGGTGCTCAGGGCCACCAGCTGGCTGGTCGTCAGCGCGGCGGCCTGGGCCTCGGTCAGCGAAGCAACTTGCGTGGCGCTGAGCGCGCGCACCTGGGCCGTGCCCAGCGCGGCCAGGTCGGCGGTCTGCAGGTTGGCCACCTGGTCGTCGGTCATCGCGGCCACCTGGGCCGTGCGCAGGGCTGCAAACTGGCTGGTGGTCAGCGCGTTGAGCTTGTCGCTGGCCAGGTTGGCCACGGCGTCGGCGGTGAGCGCGTTCACCTGCGTGGTGGTCAAGGCCGTTAGCTGCGTGCTGCTCAGCAGGTTCAGGCCGTTGGCACCCAGCGCAGCCAGCTGGGCGGTGCCCATGGCGGCCAGGTCGGTGGTCTCGATCGCGGCCAGGTTCTCTTCGGTGATGGCCACCACCTGGGTGGTGGTCAGCGCGGCGATCTGGCTGGTGGTGAAGGCGGCGGTGGCTGCAGTACCCAGGGCGGCGATGGCGTCGACGCTGAGCGCGCGCACCTGGGCCGTGTCCAGCGCCGCCAGGTCGGCGGTATCCAGCGCTGCGGCCTGGCTGGCGGTGATGGCTGCCACCTGGGCCGTGGTCAGGGCTGCGAACTGCGTGGTGCCCAGTGCGGCCAGGTCGGTGTCGGCCAGGCCGGCGATCAGGCGCGTGCTCAGCGCGGCCACCTGCGTGGTGCCCAGGCTGGCCAGTTGCGTGGTGGTCAGCGCGTCCATCTGTGTGGTCGACAGCGCGGCCAGCTGGTCGCGGCCCCACGTCGCCAGGTCACGCGTTTCCAGCACCGCCAGCATGGTGGTGCTGAGCTCGCTGATCTGCGCGGTGGTGAATGCACCCACCTGGCTGGTGGACAGCGCCTGCACGACGGTGCTGCTCAGCGAAGCCAGCGCGTCGGCCGTGAAGGCCCGCGTCTGCGCGGTGCTGAGCGCGGCGATGTCTGCCGTTTCCAGCGAAGCGGCTTGCGCGCTGGTCAGCGCCGCGATCTGCGCCGTGCCCAGCGCTGCAAGCTGGGCCGTGGTCAGCGCATCGGCATAGCTGGCGCCCAGGGCGTTGATCTGCGCGCTGGTCATGGCCACCAGCTGCGTGGTGCCAAAGGCCGCCACCTGGCTGGTGGACAGGGCTTCCAGCAGCGCGGTGGTCAGGGCCTGCACCTGGCGCGTGGTCAGCGCGGCCACGTCGTTGGTTTCCAGCGCCGCCACCTGGCTGGTGGACAGGGCTTCCAGCTGCGTGGTCGACAGCGCAGCCACCTGTGCGGTGGTCAGCGCAGCGATGCTGTCGGCGTTCAGTTCCAGCACGTTTTCAACCGTCAGTGCACGCACCTGCGCGGTGGACAGTGCGGCCAGGTCGGCCGTTTCCAGGCCGGCCACCTGTGCGGTGGTCAGCGCGGCGATCTGCGCCGTGCGCAGCGCCGCAAACTGGCCGGTGGTCAGCGTGGCCAGGTCAGCGGCGCTCATCTCCACCAGCAGCGTGGTGGACAGGCCGGCCAGCTGGGCCGTGGTCAGCGCCTGCAACTGTGCCGTGCCCAGCACGTCCAGCTGCGCGGCGCTCAGCGCGTTAAGCTGTGCCGTGCCCAGCGCGGCCAGGTCGGCCACCTGCAGTTCGGCCAGCGTGGTGGTGGACAGCGCGGCCACCTGTGCGCTGGTCAGCGCGGCAGCTTGCGCTGTGGTCAGCGCGGCCAGTGCGGCAGTGGAAAGGCTGGTGATGCTGTCGGCCGACAGCGCGCGCACCTGCGACGTGCGCAGCACGGCGATGTCGGCGGCCTCGATGGCCGCGGCCTGCGCCGTGGTGAAGGCGTCGATCTGCGTGGTGGTCAGCGCGGCAAACCGCGTGGTGCCCAGCGCGGCCAGGTCGTCAGCGGCCAGCGTCTGGATCTGCGTGGTGGTCAGCGCGGCGATCTGGGCCGTGCCCAGGTTGTCCAGCTGTGCGGTGCCCAGAGCGTCGATCTGCGCCGTGGACAGCGCGGCGATCTGCGCCGTGCGCAGGGCCGCCAGGTCGGCGGTTTCCATCGCCAGCAGCGTGGTGGTGCTCAGCGATTCGAGCTGCGTGGTGGTCAGCGCGCCCACCTGTGCGGTGGTCAGCGCGGCCCAGGCGGCGGTCGACATCTCGGCAATCGTGGTGGCCGACAGTGCCTGCACCTGGCTGGTGCGCAGTGCGGCCACGTCTTCGGCTTCCAGCGCCGCGGCCTGCGCCGTGGTCAGCGCAGCCAGTTGGGCGGTGGTGAAGGCCGCAAACTGCGCCGTGGTGAAGGCGGCGAGGTCGCTGCCTTCCAGGCTTTCGAACTGCGCCAGCGTCAACGCGCCCACCTGGCGGGTGGTCAGGCTGGCCAGCTGCAGCGTGTCCAGCGCGGCCAGCTGGTCCAGCGACAACGCGGCGATCTGGCCGGTGGTCATGGCGGCCAGGTCGGTGGTTTCCAGCGCCGCCATCACGGTGGTGGACAGTGCGGCCAGTTGCGACGTGCTCAGCGCAGCGGCCTGCGCGCTGGTCAGCCCGGCGATGGCCGCGCTGCTCAGTTCCATGATGGCCTCAGCGGTCAGCGCCCGCATCTGGTTGGTGCGCAGCGCGGCCAGGTCCTCACCTTCCAGCGCAGCGGCCTGGGTGGTGGTCAGCGCGGCAATCTGCGCGGTGGTCAGGGCGGCGAATTGCGCCGTGCCCAGGGCGGCCAGGTCACTGGCTTCCAGGCTGGCAATCTGCGCGGTGGTCAGTGCGGCCACTTGGGCCGTGGTCAGGCTGGCCAGCTGGGTGGTGCCCAGTGCGTCGAGCTGGCTGGTGCTGAACGCGGCCATCTGCACCGGGCCGATGGCGGCCAGGTCGGCCGTCTGCAGCACGGCCAGGTTGTCAGCGCTCAGCGCCTGCAATTGGCTGCTGCTGAGGGCGGCCGCTTGTGCCGTGGACAGTGCCACCGCAGCGGCGGTGCTGAAGTTGGCCACCGCGTCGGCAGACAGCGCGCGCACTTGTGCGGTGCTGAAGGCTTCGAGGTCGGCGGTTTCCAGGGCCGCGATCTGGGCCGATGTGATGGCCGCCATCTGCGCCGTGGTCAGTGCAGCCATCTGGCTGGTGCCCAGTGAAGCCAGGTCGGCAGGGTCCAGGCTGGCAATCTGCACGGTGGTCAGGCCGGCCACCTGGCGGGTGCTCAGCGAGGCCAGTTGTGCGGTGCCCATTTCGGCCAGTTGCGCCGTGGACAGCGAAGCCAGCTGGCGGGTGCCCATGGCGGCCAGGTCGGCGGTTTCAAGCGCCGGCACCTGGGCCAGCGTCAGCGCGGCCAGCTGTGCGGTGCTCATCGCTGCGAAGGTGCTGGTGCCCAGCGCGGCAATCGCTGCGGTCTGCAGCGCAGCCACGTTCTCGGCCGAGAAGGCGGCGAACTGGCGCGTGTTCAGCGCCGCCACGTCGTCGGCTTCCATGGCCGCGGCCTGCGTGCTGCTGAAGGCGGCGATCTGCGCCGTGTTCAGCGCTGCAAACTGCGCGGTGGACAGCGCGGCCACGGCTTCAACCGTCATGGCGGCGATCTGCGCCGTGCTGGTGGCGGCGATCTGCAACGTGCCCAGTGCAGCCGTCTGCGTGGTGGACAGCGCACCCATCTGCGTGGTGCTCAGCGCCGACAGCTGGGCCACGTTCAGTGCGGCCAGGTCGGCCGTTTCCATTTCGGCCAGTTGCGTGGTGGTCAGCGCCGCCATCTGGGCGGTGCTGAGCGAGGCCACCTGCGCCGTGGTCATGCCCTGCACGGCGGCTGCCGTCAGCTCGGCCACCTGGCCGGCGGGCAGCGCGCGCAGTTGCACGGTGGTCAAGGCTGCCACGTCGGCAGTTTCCAGGCCCGCCAGTTGTGCCGATGTGAGGGCTGCCACCTGCGCCGTGGTCAGGCTGGCGAACTGTGCCGTGCCCAGAGCAGCCAGGTCGGCGGCTTCCAGGCTGGCCAGCTGGCTGGTGGTCATGGCGGCCACCTGGGCCGTGGTCAGGTTGGCCAGCTGCGTGGTGCCCAGTGCAGCCAGTTGCGCGGTGGACAGTGCGGCCACCGCCTGCGTGGCCAGTGCGGCCAGGTCGGCGGTATCCATGCTGGAGATGACGTCGGCGTTGATGGCGGCGGCCTGGGCAGTGCCCAGCGCAGCAGCTTGCGCCGTGGTGACGGCAGCCACCTGCGCGCCGCTGAGCGAAGCCACGTTGTCAGCGTCCAGCGCACGCATCTGTGCGGTGGACAGCGCAGCCAGGTCGGCCGTTTCCAGCGCCGCAGCCTGTGCCGTGGTGAAGGCAGCCACCTGCTGCGTGGTGAGCGCGGCGAACTGCGCCGTGCCCAGCGCGGCCAGGTCGGCCGCTTCGAGTGCAGCCACCTGCGCGGTGCGCAGGCCGGCCACCTGGCTGGTCGTCAGTGCGGCCACCTGGTCGGCCACCAGGGCTTCCATCTGGCCGGTTGTCAGTGCGCGCAATTGGGCACTGCTCATCACCACCAGGTCGGCGGTTTCCAGCTGCGCGATGTCGTCCACTTCCAGCGCCGCCACCTGTGAGGTGGTCAGCGCCTGCACCTGCGACGTGGTCAGGCCGGCCACGGCCGCGCCCGACAGGCCGGCGATGAAGGCCGTGGACAGTGAAGCGATCTGCGCCGTGCCCAGCGCCGCCAGGTCGGCGGCGTCGATCGACGCCATCTGTGACGTCGTCAGGCTGGCCAGTTGCGCCGTGGTCAGGCCCGCAATCTGCGTGGTGCCGAAGGCGGCGATGTCGTCAGCGTCGAACACCGCGAACTGCGCTGCCGACAGCGCACCGATCTGGCCCGCGGTCAGCACGCTCAGCTGGTCGGCCGTCAAGGCATCAAGCTGCATGGTGGACAGCGCGGCGAACTGCGCGCTGGTCAGCGCGGCGATGTCGGCCGTCTGCATGGCGGCCAGGTCACCGGCCTCGATGGCGCGCACCTGGCCCGTGCTCAGCGCCGCCACCTGGGCGGTGGACAGGCCTTGCAGTTGCGCGCCTTCCAGCGCCACCATCTGCGAGCTGCTGAGGGAACGGATCTGATCGCTGCCCAGTGCCGCCAAGTCGGCGGTGTCCAGCAACGACACCTGGGTCGTCGACAGTGAACGCAGCTGCGTGGTGGTGAGCGCGGCGAACTGCGCGGTGGTCAGTGCATTCAGGTCGTTGTTGGTCAGCGAAGCCAGCTGGCCCGAGCTGAACGCGGCCACCTGCGCGGTGGTCAGGCTGGCGAGTTGGGCGGTTCCCAGTGCTTCCAGCTGCTCGGCCGTGAGCGCCCGAACGCTGGCGGTGGACATTGCGGCCAGCGTGGTGGTGGACAGTGAAGTCAGGCTGTCGACGTCCAGGCCCTTGACCTGTGCCGTGCTCAGGCTGCCCAGTTGCAAAGAGGTCAGCGCGGCCAACTGGTCCGTGCCCATTGCGGCGATGGCGCTGCTGGTGAAGGCGCGGAACTGTTCCGTGTCCAGCGTCGCCAGGTCGGCGGTCTGCAGCCCGGCCACCTGTGCGGTGCCCAGCGCGGCGACCTGTGCGCTGGTGAGCGCCGCAAACTGCGTGGTGGTCAGGCCGGCGAGGTCGGCGGTTTCGATGGCGGCCACCTGGCTGGTGGTCAGCGCCGCCAGCTGGTGGGTGGACAGCTCGGCCAATTGCGTGCTGTCCAGGGCCGCGATCTGTGCGGTGGTGAAGGCGCGCAGCTGGTTGGTGCCCAGCGCGGCCAGCTGTGTGCTGCCCAGGCCCGCCATGTCGGCGCTTTCAATGGCGCGCAGCTGCGTGGTGCTCAGCGTGGTGAGTTGTGCGGTGCTCAGCGCGGCCAGCTGGCTGGTGCCCATGCCGGCCATGGCGGCGCTGGACAGGGCTTCGATCTGCTGTGTGCCCAGCGCGGTGATGTCCGCCGAGTCCAGCGCGGCCAGTTGTGCGCTGGTCAGTGCGCGCACCTGTGCCGTGCCCAGGGCGGCCAATTGAGACGGGTTCAGTGACGCCAGGTCGGCGCCGGCGAGGCTGGCCACCTGACCGGTGGACAGCGCGGCGACTTGCGTGGTGCCCAGGGCCACCAGTTGCGTGGTGCCCAGCGCGTCGAGCTGTGCGGTGCTGAGCGACTGCACCTGTTGCGTGCGCAGGGCCGCCAGGCTGGTGGTGCCCAGGGCGGCCAGGCTGTCGGTGTCCACGGCACGCACCTGCGCATTGGTCAGCGCGGCGATTTGCGTGGTGCCCAGTGCACCCAGTTCGGTGCTGCCCAGCGCGCCGATGCCGGCGCTGCTGATGGCGGCCAGCTGGCTGGTGGACAAGGCGGCCAGGTCGGCCGTTTCCATGCGGCCGACGGTGGCGCTGGCCAGGCTGGCCATTTGTGTGGTGGTCAGCGCGGCGATCTGGCTGGCGTCCAATGCATTCAGGCCGCTGGAGCCGAGCGCGGCCACCTGGCCGGTGCTCAGGGCGGCCAATTGCGTGGTGCCCAGGGCCTGCAGTTGTGCGTCGGTCAGCGCGTTGATCTGCGCCGAACTCATGGTGCGCAGTTGCGCGGTGTTCATCACCACCAGGTCGGCCGTTTCCAGCGCTGCAACCTGTGCCGTGCTCAGGCCCCGCACCTGCCCGGTGCCCAGTGCGGCGATCTGCGCCGTTGTCAGTGCAGCCACCGACGCTTCGGTCAGTGCGGCCAGCTGGTTGGCCGTCAGTGCGTTCAAGGCCGTGCTGGACAGCTGCACCAGGTTGGCGGTGTCGATGCCGGCCATCTGCGCCGTGCTGAAGCCCACCACCTGGGTGCTGCTGAAGGCGGCGAAGGCGCGCGTACCCAGCGCGTCCAGTTCATTGGCGCTCAGGCTGGCCAGCTGGGTGGGCGACAGCGCCGCAAACTGCGTGGAGCTCAGCGCTTCCAGCACCGTGGTGCCCAGGGCGCCGAGCTGGGCGGTGGACAGCGCGGCCAGTTGCGCGGTGCGCAGCGAGCCCACCTGCGTGGCGTCCAGCGCCGCCAGGTCGGCCGTTTCCAGCGCGGCAACCTGGGCCAGCGTCAAGGCGCTCACCTGGGTGGTGGTGAGTGCGGCGGCCTGTGCGGTGGAAAGGCCGGCAATGGCGCTGAGGCTCAGGCCGGCGATCTGCGCACTGCCCATGCTGGCCAGGCTGCCGCCGATCAGTTCGGTCACCTGGCCCGCGTTCATGGCGGCCACCTGGGTGGACGTCATCGCGGCGATCTGGTCGTCGGTCAGTGCAGCCACCTGCGCGGTGGTCAGCGCACGGATCTGCGTTTCGCTGAAAGCCGCGACGTCGGCGGTTTCCATCTGCGCCAGGTCGGCGGTCTCGATGGCGCGCACTTGCGTGGCCAGCAGCGCACGCGCCTGTGCGGTGGTCAACGCCTGCAGGTCGGCGGCGTCCATGCCGGCGATGGCGGCGGTGGCCAGCGCGGCAATCTGGTTGGTGGTCAGCGCCTGGATGTTGCTGCTGCCCATGCCAGCCACCTGCGCGGTGGTCAGCTGTGCGATCTGGGTGGCGGTCAGCGCGCGTTGCTGGGCCGACGTCAGGTCGTTGATGTTGTCGCTCAGGCTCGCCATCTGCGCGCTGCTCAGCGCGGCGACCTGCGCCGTGCTCAGCATCTGCAACTGGCTGTCGGTCAGGGCGGCGAGCTGGTCGGTCTGCAGCGCCCGCACTTGCCCGGTGCTGAGCGCTGCGAAGTCACTGCTCGTCAGCGAACCCAGCTGGGTGTTGGTGAATGCGGCCACTTGCGATGTGGTCAGCGCATTCAGCTGCGTGCTCGTCAGCGCATCCAGCGCGCTGGTGGCCAGCGCCGCAACGGCGGCCGTGCCCAGGCTGCGCAGTTGCTGCGTGCCCATGGCGGCCAGGTCGGTGGTGCTGACTTCGTTGATCTGCCCTGCACCCAGGCCCGGCAGCTGGCTGGTGCTCAGCGCGGCCAGCTGCTGGCTGGTCAGGCTGTCCAGCGCGGCAATCTGGGCCGAGCTCAGCGCCTGGATCTGCTGCGTGGTGAATGCGGCACTTTCCGTGGTGCTCAGGGCCTGCAGTTGCGTGGTGCCCAGGGCCTGCATCTGGCTGGTGGTGAAGGCGGCCAGGTCGGCGGTTTCCATCGCCACCAGGTCCACCGTCTGGATGGCGCGCACCTGCGCCGTGGACAGCTGCGCCACCTGCGCCGTGGTCAGCGCCTGCAGGTCGGCGGCGTCCAGGCTGGCGATGGTGGCGGTGCTCAACGCGCGCAGCTGCTCGCCGGTCAGCGCGGTGATGCTGTCGCTGTCCAGGTTCACCACCTGCGCGGTGGTCAGCGCGGCGATCTGCGTCACGCTCAGCGAAGCCAGCTGCGCGCTGGTCAGCGCGTTCAGGTCAGACGTGGCCAGCGAAGCAACCTGCGCCGTGGTCAGCGCACGCAGCTGGTTGGTGGTCAGTGCGGCCAGCTGGCTGTCGTCCAGCGCACGCAGTTGGCTGGTGCCCAGGGCCTGGATCTGGCCCGTGGTCATGGCGGCCAGGTCGGCGGTCTGCAGCGCCGCGATGTCGGCGGTTTCCAGCGCACGCACCTGCGAGCTGGACAGTGCAGCCACCTGCGCCGTGCTCAGCGCCTGCACTTGTGCCGTGCCCAGCGCAGCGATGGTGGCGCTGGACAACGAGCGCACCTGGTCAGTGGTCAGCGCGGCCACGCTGGACGTGGCCATGCCGGCCACCATGGTGGTGCCCAGCGCGCCAATCTGGCCGGTGGTGAGGGCCGCAAACTGCACGCTGCTCAGATCGGCCAGCGTGGTCACCTGGGCCGTCGTCAGCGCCTGGATCTGCGCCGTCGTCAGCGCGGCGATCTGGTCGGTTTCCAGCGCACTGAACTGCGCCGTCGACAGCGCGCGCAGCTGCGCCGTGCCCAGCGACGCGACCTGGGCGCTGCCCAGGGCCACGATGTCGGCGGTCTGCAGGCCGGCGATCTGCCCGGTGCTGAGTGCAGCCACCTGGCGGGTGCTCAGCGCTGCCACGGAAGTGGCGTCCAGCGCGGCCAGCGCGGCGGTGCCCAGCGAGCGCACCTGGGCCGTGCCCAACGCGGCCAGATCGTCGGTCTGCAGCGCGGCCACCTGGGTCGTGCCCAGGCTGGCCACCTGGGTGGTGGTCAGTGCGGCCATCTGCGCCGTGCCCAGGGCAGCCAGTTCGGTGGCGTCCAGCGTGGCGATGTAGCGGCTGGCGAGGCTGGAAATCTGCGTGGTGGACAACTGCCCCAGCTGCGTGCTGGTCAGCGACGCGAAGTCACCGGTGCTCAGCGCGTTCAGCTGGCGGGTGCTGAGTGCGGCCAGCGAAGCGCTGTCCATGGCGGCCAGCACCGAAGTGCCGATGGCGCCCAGCTGGGTGGAACTGAGCGCGGCCATCTGGCCGCTGGTCAGCGCGTTGAGGTCGTCGCTGGTCAGCGCCACGGTGGCGCTGCTGCTCAGCGCTGCCAGTTGCGCGGTGCTTAGGCTGGCGATCTGGTTGGTGGACAGGCTGTCCAGCTGCGCCGAGCTCAGCGCCGACACCGGCGCCGTGCCCAGGGCTGCGAGCTGGGTGGTGCTCATCGCGGCCAGGTCGGTGGTCTCCAGGCCGCGCACCTGTGCGCTGCTGAGCGTGGCCACCTGGCTGGTGCTCAGCGCCATCACCTGCGCCGAACTCAGCGCACCCACCTGGTCAGCAGTGATCTGGCGCAGCTGCTCTGAAGCCAGCGCGCGCAGGTCGCCGGTGTCCAGGCCGCTGATGGCGTCGGTGGCGATGGCGCGCACCTGGGCCGTGGTCAGCGCCGCCACTTGCGTGCTGCTGAAAGCCTGCAGCGCCGCGCTTTCGAAGGCCGTCATGGCCAGGCTGGAAATGGCGCGGACCTGTGCCGTGGACATGACGGCCAGGTCGGCCGTCTGCAAGGCTGCGGCCTGCGTGGTGCCTAACGCGCTGACCTGCGCGGTGCTCAGCGAAGCCACCTGTGCCGTGCTCAGGCCCTGCACCTGGCCGGCGGTGAGCGAGGCCACCTGGGCGTTGCCCAGGGCGGCCACGCCGGTGGTGCCCAGCGCAACGATGTCGGCCGAGTCAATGCCCTGCAATTGCGTGGTGGTGATGGCGCGCAATTGCGCCGTGGTCAGCGCGCCTATCTGGGCCGAGCCCATGGCCGCAAAGTCGGCCGACGACAGCGCCATGATCTGGCCTGCGCTCAGGGCCTGGATCTGCGAAGTGCGCAGTGCAGCGACCTGGCCTTCTTGAAGAGCCGCCACCTGGGCCGTGGCCATGGCCGCGATCTGGCTTTGCGTCAGCGCGCTGATGGACTGCGTGCTGATGACGGCGAAGTCGCTGGTTTCCAGCGCCCGGACCTGGGCCGTGGTGAGCGCGCCGATCTGGGCCGAAGTCAGCGCCTGCACCTGCGCCGTGCCCAGGGCCTTGATGGCCGACGTGGCCAAGGCCGCGGTCTGGGTGCCGGTGAGCGCAGCAATGTCCTGCGTCTCGAAGGCGGCCACCATCGTGGTGCTCAATGCCCGCAGACCCGTGGTCGAGATCGCCGACATCTGGCCCACGGTCAGCGCTGCGATCTGGTCCACACTGAAGGCTGCCCAGTCTTCGGTGGTCAGCGCGGCTATCGCCGACGTCGACAGGACGGCGATTTGCGAGGTGGTCAGATTCGGGATATTGGTGGCCATGGATCAGTCCTTCGTGCCGACCGGGGTGGAAGGCTGGCTGCACGCGCAGCCACGCCGGTTCCCGGTTCATGTCTTCGGCATATCGGGACTGCCCCACTGAACTTGAGGCGGCGGGATGTAAGGGCTGCAAAGCACCCGCTTATCTGCGGCCGGCCGCGGGGCCCGGAACGGGCCGGGTCGCCGCTCGTGACGGATGTCACGGACGGGTGGGGCGGCGGGCGGGCCTGGGCAGCGCGTGCAGCCGGCCAAGCGGGGGCTGGCCGGATGTGCAAGTCATGGCTGCGCGCCTTGGCGTGATCGGCACTGCGCGCGCTGGCTGAAGGGGGGCCTGGGCGCGCCGTTGGGGCGCCCCGGGCCCGGTGGCGGCCCCGGGGCCTACTTGCGGCTGTTGTCCAGCGAAGGCGGTGGCGTGTAGCCCAGGTCGCGCGCGCGCTCTTCCATCTGAGCCGCCAGCAGCGGCTGGTCGCTGCGCCGGTAGTGCAGCGCCAGCTCGTAGCTGGCAATGCCGTTGCCCAGCGCGGCGGCGTACTGCAGCCAGCCTTCGTAGCGGCCCGAATTCCAGCGGCCCGACTGGCGGCCCCAGCTGCGCGCCACGCGGGCGGCGGCGTCCTTGTCGCCCCGGCCGGCTTTCAGCAAGTCGGGGGCCAAGGGTTCGGCGGCCGGTGCCGGGGTGGCGGCGTAGGGGTCGGCGGCGGCCACAGCGGCCGGCTGGAAGGCGCTGCGGAACAGCCGCACGTCGTTGCGCGCCAATATCTGCGCCGCCTCGCGCGCACCTTCGCGTGCCACCACGGCGCTGCCGGCCCGCGGGCTTTGCGGGTAGCGGGCCAGGTAGTCGGTGGCCGCCTGCAGCACGTCGCCGGGCCAGACGCTGCTTTGCAGGCGCGCCCAGTCGGCTGCTTCGCGGGCCGCGCTCTCGGCAGCCGAGGCTGCTGAATCGGCTGCAGCAGCCGCAGCAACTGCAGCGCCCGAGGCCGGCACAGCGGGTGCAGCGGGTGCAGCAGCCCCTTCCGCCGGCGCCCGTCCTGCAGCGCTTGCCGCCCGCGCCGGCGACAGCCGGCGGTTGACGCGGGTGTTCTCGGCAATGAACGGGAATTGCGCAAACTGGCGCAGCAGCGCCACCGGGTGGTTCAGCATGGTCTGCTGCACGTCCAGCTTCACCAGCCGGAACAGGTCGGAGAAAGAAATCTCACCCGACGACTGTTCCAGCAGCTTCACCAGCGAAGCGGTGTAGAAGGTGTT
The DNA here is from genome assembly GCA_043717565.1 of Burkholderiales bacterium. Lineage (GTDB taxonomy): Bacteria > Pseudomonadota > Gammaproteobacteria > Burkholderiales > Burkholderiaceae_C > Rubrivivax. The sequence goes on from JAYSXE010000245.1 coordinate 24,857, forward strand.
GCGGCTGTCGTCGGCCGGTGCAATGGCCGGGCGCCCGGCGCCGGTGGCAAAGGCGATCAGCGTGCCCGGCGGCGCTTCCACCTGGTTCAGCCCCTCGCCCCGCGCCACTTCGCGCAGCGAAGTCCGGCAGGCGTCGATGATGGTGATGGTCAGGCCGCCGGGCCGCTGCGGCAACAGGCCCATCACGTCGCCCGTGAAGGCCATGCTGTTGCGCGCCAGCACGTCGGCTCGCGACTTGGGGTTCAGCCGTGCCGAAACCAGCAGGTTCTCGGCGTCCACCTGTGCGCCGTGGCCGGAAAAGTAGAACAGGGCCGTGCATTGCGGCGGCGCGGCACGCACGCGGGCGGCGAACTCGGCCATCGCCTGGCGGGCTTGTTCCAGTGACAGGTCCAGCCCTTCGCTGACCACAAAGCCGCGCCGGCGCAACGCGGCGCCCAGGTCGCGCACGTTCTTGTGGATGGGCGGCAGGTCTTCGCCGCCGGGGTAATCGCGGTTGCCCAGCAGCAGCGCCAGCCGGGGCGGTTCGTCGCTGCCAGTGGTGTCTGCCGCGCCCTGCGCCAGGGCCTGCAGCGGCGCACCGGCGGCCAGCGGCCACAGCGCGCGCAGCGGCAGGCCGGCGCTGGCGGCCAGCCTTTGCAACCAGTGTCGGCGCTGCACGCCGGGGGTGCCCGGCGCCGTGCCGGACTGCAGTTGCGAGGGATGTGGGGGTGTCTTGAACTTCAACGCGCAGGTCCTTCGCAGCCCAGCGTGCCGGCGCTGGGCGGGCAGTTGGGGGGTGGTCGGGCGCCCAGTGCGCCCTGCGTGGCCGGGCGGCCGGGGCCCACTTCGGCGATCACGCCCGAGCGCAGCCGCACGGCCACGTTTTCGGTGCGCACGGCTTCTTCAAAACGTTCACGCCGTGCACCTTCTGATACGGCCACCGTGGCCGACAGCGAGCTTTCAACCTGCGGCGTGTTGGGCAGCACACCGTTGTAGAACACCGGTATCTCGCCCTGCACGCCGGCACCGTCAGAGAAAAACCGGTAACCGTTGCCGCTGACCTGCGGCCCGGCCAGCTGCACCGCGGTGATGCCCTGCCCGCGTCCGCGCGGCAGCACGTTGATGTAGCCGGCGTCCAGTGCCAGGTCGCGGCCGGTGCCGAAGGCCCGGCTGCCCACGTTGATGCGCACTTCGCCGCCGTTGTTGGCGCCAAAGGGGTTGCTCAACACGAAGGCGCCATCGTTCAGCCACAGCGTCAGCGCTGGCAGCGACTGTGCCGTGCCCACCGAGTTGTCGAACGGCAAACGCGCCACGATGGTGGGCGGTGCAGCGGCCCCGGTGGCGGCCAGTGCGGCCGGTGTGGCGAGTGTGGTGGCGCGCAGCGAAACCACGTCGGCCTCGATGCCGCGGCCGCCCACATTCAGTGTGCTGCCATGCACCTGCACCAGTCCTTGCACCGCCGCGTTCAGTGGCCCCAGCCCCGGTACGTTGGCTGTTTGCGCGCGCGCCGCCCACGGTGTGCCGAAGGCGGCACCCGACAACACCTGAAGGCCGCCCGCAAAGCGGTTGGCGTCCTGCGCCAGCAGCACCGAGCCGCCTTGCGTGGCCTGCACCTGCAGCTGTGCGCCAGTGGGCACGTCTATGCGGCCTGCGGTCTGCGTCACCACCGCCTGCGCTGGCACCATTGGCAGTGCCGTGGCCACCTTGCCAGCCCAGTCGGGTGCAGAGCCCGCCGCAGGCGTACCGCCCTGCAGGGCGCCGCTGGCCAGCAGCGACAGCGTGCCGCTGCCCACGGTGGTGTTGCCACTGAGATTCAGCGTGCCCGCTTCGACGCTGCCGCCGGTGCCGGCGATCAGACCGGTGATCTCCAGCGCGCGCAGCGCAGCGCCTTCTGCGCCGGCGCCACCGGTGGTGCCGGCACTCAGCGTGACGGTGTCGCGCGTCAACACCGACAGCGGGCCCCAGCGGTTGTCGGCGTGGCGGGCGTCGATGCGGCGTGCGCTCAGTTGCAGCGCTGCGCTGTCGGCGGCCACCACCGGCCCGCTGAACTGCAGGTCGTCGCGTGCCGTCAGGTTGCCGGCCAGCGTGGTGCGGCCGCTGGTGGTGATGCTGCCCACCGTCTCCTGCCCGCCCAGCAGCAGCGCCGCGCCTGCGGTCACGCTGACGGCTGTGGTGTCGGGCAAGGCGTCGGCATTGGCGGTGGCCAGTTCGCCCGCGCTCACGCGCGTGGCACCGGTGTAGGTCTTGTTGCTGCCGGCCAGTGTCAGGCGGCCGCTGCCGGCCTGTTCCAGCGCACCGCTGCCACTGATGGGCTGGGCCAGCGTCACGGCGTCGCTGCGCGCCATCTTCAGCGTGCCGTCCACCACCAGCGCGCTGCTGGCCAAGCTGCCTTGCGTGCCGCCGTCGCCCACGGTCAGCGTGCCGGCCTGCACGGTGGTGGTGCCGGTGTAGCTGTTGCTGCCCGCGAGCGTGAACTCGCCAGCACCGCTTTTCACCAGGTTGCCGCTTCCCTGCAGACGGCCGCTGAAGCGGCTGCTGCCGGCGCTGCCGGTGGTCAGCGTGAAGCTGACCAGGTTCACGTCGCCGCTGCCGCTCAGGCTGCCCATGGTCTGGCTGGCCGACAGCTGCAGCGTGGCACCGGCGCTGACCGTGCTGAGCAACGCAGCGCCGGTGGCCTGGGCGCTGGTGATGTTCAGCGTGCCGCTCTCCACAGCCAGGGTGCTGGCGTCGCTGCGGGCCCCCAGAATGCTGTTCCCGATGCTGCGCAGCGTGCCGCCACCCAGCGCCGATGTGGTCGAACCGCCGTCCAGCAACACCTGGCCGGCACTGAACGTGCCGGTGCTGGCACCCAGGCCGGTCAGGCTGCCGGCCAGCGTCAGGCTGGCCACCGTGGTGTCGCCACCCACTTGCAGCGTGGCGCCCTGGGCCACCGTGACATTGGCCGTGGCGGCCAGCCGGCCCGCCGTTGCCAGCGCCAGGCTGCCGTCGGTCACCAGCACCGTCGCCGCGCCCGAACGGCCGCTGAGCGTGCTGCTGCCACGGCTGCTCAGGCTGCCCGTGCCCAAATCGGCGGCCACGGTGGCACCGTCCAGCGCCACCGTGGTTGCTTGCAACAGGCCGCTGCCCGCCAGCCTGCCGGCCAGATTCAGCTGAGTGATGGTTTCGGTGCCGCTCAGGATGAGCGTGCCGTTGCTGGCCACGCTGACCGTGGCCGCGTTGGACAGGCGCTCGGCAGCGCCCAGCACCAGGCTGGCGCCACCGGCCACCTGCACGTCGGTGCTGAGCAGCGTGCCGCCCAGCTGCAGCGTGCCCGCGTCCACCAGCGTGCTGCCGCTGTGGTTGCCGCTGCCGTCGAAGAGCCAGCGGCCGGCGCCCACCTTGCGCAGGTTGCCGCTGCCCGTGAACGTGCCGCTGTAGGTGCTGCTGGCATTCGCTGCCAGCCCATGGCCCACGCTCAGCAGGTTCGCGTCCAGCGCCACCGTGCCGCCGCCGGTGAGCGCGCCCACCGTCAAGTCGCCCTGCATCTGCAGGCTGGCGCCGGCAGCCACTTGCAGTGCCGGCACAGCAACCAGCCGGTTGGCGCCGGCCAGCGTCAGGGTGCCGGCGTCGACCGACACCTCGCCCACCGCGGCCACGCCGCGCAGCGTGCTGTTGCCGCCGCTGATCAACGTGCCGGTACCGAGGTCGGCAACCACCGTGCCGCCGTTCAGGGTGTAGCGGCTGGCGCTGAGCGTGCCGGTGCCCTGCAGCGTGCCTTCAAGCTGCAGCGTGCCCACACGTTCGGCACCGTCGAGCACCAGGCCAGCGCTGCGCGCGACGGCCACGCTGGCGCTGTCGGCCAGCCTTTCGCTGCCCGACAGGCGCAGTTGCCCGCCGTCGATGGTGACTGCGGTGGCGTCGGCGTTGGCGGCCAGCAAGCTGTCGCCGCTGACACGGAGCGTTGGCCCGCCCAGCGGCGCCAGCACCTGGGCGCCGGCCAGCAAGGTGCTGCCGCCGTTGGCCGTCAGGCGGTGTGCGCCAGCAGGGTTGGCGGCCAGGGTGCCGGCCAGCGACAACGCAGCCACCGTTTCAGGGCCGTTCAACAGCAGGCCCGCGCCGCCGGCCACCGACACCGCCGTGTGGTCGCCGATGCGGTCGGCCGCGGCCGCCAGCGTCAGCATGCCCGCATCCACAGCCAGGTTGCTGGACAGCACACGGCCCGCCAGCTGGCTGTCACCGGCCACCGAGACCAGCCCGCCGGCCAGGTTGGCGTTGACGACCGCGCCGGCACGCAGCGTGCTGGAGTTGGCTGTCAGCGTGTGGCCTGCGCCGTTCAGCGTGCCGCTGAGCTGCAGGCTGCTGGCCTGTTCAGCGCCGCCCAGCACCAGGGTGGCGCCGCCAGCCACGGTGATGGCCGCAGCACCCGTCAGGCGGCCCGGTGCGCCCAGCGTCAGCGTGCCGCTGTCCACCTGCACCGTGCCGGCCGCGGCAGTGCCGCCCAGCTGGCTGTTGCCCGTGCTGCGCAGCGCGCCGGTGGCGAGTGAAGCGTCTTCCAGCGTGCGGCCCCCGCTCAGCGTGGCCTGGTCGGCCGTGAGCATGCCACTGCCCGCCAGCGTGCCCGCGAGGTTGAGCGTGCGCACCGACTGCGCGCCGCCCAGGGTGGCGGTGGCGCCGCTGGCCACCACCAGCGAGCTGCTGGCTGCCAGCGCGCTGCTGCCGGCCAGCACCAGCGTGCCCGCGCTCACCGCCGTGTTGCCGGTGTGGGCCTGCGCCGCAGTCAGCGTGAAGGTGCCGGCGCCCTGTTTGTCGACGTTGCCACTGCCCGTGAAGCTGCCGTTGAAGCTGGTACTGCCGCCGCTGCCGGTGTGCAGCGTGGCAGCGCCCAATTCGATGCTGCCGCTGCCGGCCAGCGTGCCGATGGTCTGGTCGCCGTTCAGCACCAGGCGACCGTTGGCCGTCAAGGCTGCGCCGGCCTGCAGGCGCTCGGCACTGCCCAGCGTCAGCGTGGCGCCGTTGTTGATGGTCACGGTCGATGCCGCCGCGGTGCCCGACAAGCTGCTGTTGCCGGCCACCACCAGCGGTCCCGCGCCAAGTTGGGCCAGCACCGAGGCGCCGCTGTTCAAGGTGGTGGTGGTGGCTGTCAAGGTGCTGCCAGCGCCTTCCAGCGAGCCGGCCAAGTTGAACGTGGCCAGCTGCTGGTCGCCCGCCAAGGCCAGCTGCGCGCCGGCCGCCACGTTGACGTGGGCACTGGCGGCCAATCGCTGCGGTGCGCCCAGGCTCAGGCGCCCCGCGTTGACAGCCACTGACCCGGCGCTGGCCGTGCCCGCCAGCGTGCTGTTGCCACTGACCGTGAGGGTGGCGCTGTTCAGGTTGGCGGTGATGCTGGCGCCGGCATTCAGCGTCACGCTGCTTGCGGCCAGTGTTTGTCCAGGTCCCGCCACGGTGCCGCTGCTGATCAGGCTGCCCACCGTTTCAGTTCCCGCCAGCGCCAGCGCCAGCCCGGCACCGGCGCTGATGTTCACGGTGGCGGTGTCCGACAGGCGCTCGGCCGCGCCCAGCGTCAGCGTCTGGGCCTGCACCTGCACGGTCTGCGCAGCCGCGGTGGCGTTCAAGCGGCTGTTGCCGGTGACGGTGAGCACGCCAGCGCCCAGAGGCGCGTCGACGACGGCACCCGCTTGCAGCGTGACGTTGGGCGCCGTCAGCACCCCGCTGCCCTGCAGTCGACCTGCCAGCACCAGCGAGCCCACGGTTTCGCTGGCGCTGTTCAGCGTCCAGGTGGCGCCATCGTCGACACGCACGGCGGCGTTGTCGGAAAGGCGGTTGTTGTTGCCGGCGGCCAGGCTCAGTGCGCCGCGCGTGACTTCGATCGTCGGTGTGGCTGCCGCACCCTGGATGCGCAGTTCGCCAGTGCCAGCTTGCCGCAGCGTGCCGCCACCGAGCACGGTGTTCAGCACCACGGTGTCGCTGCGGTTGTAGGCCAGGGTGGCGCCGCCCGCGACCGTGACGGTGCCCGCGCCGGCCAGCTCGCCACTGACGGTGCCATTGCCGACGGTGAGCAGGCCGCTGTTCACCGTGGAGCTGTTGTTGACCGTGACGGTGGACAGCACCGACGAGACGCCGTCACTGACCAGCGTGTTGGTCACCAGCGGCACGTCGATGCTGCTGTTGTTCAGCACCAGTGCCTGCGCCAGCAGGCTGCCCGTGCCGTCGACCCTGGCGTTGCCGCCCACAGTCGTGACGCTCTGGTCGCCAGCCAGCGTGAGGCGGCCCCCGGGTTCGAAACTGATCGACGGCGGCGCCGTCAGCCGTTGTGCCGAACCCAGCGCCAGCGCGCCGCTGGCGCCAATGTTGACGCTGCTGGAGGCTGCGGTGCCGTTGATGGAGCTGGTGCCGGAGACGGCCAGCGCGCCAGCACCCAGAACACCGCTGACAAGCCCGCCGTTCATCAAGGTCGTGTTGGCGGCAGTGAGCGCGAAGGCACCGACCAGCGTGCCGGCCAAGCTCAGCGTGCCGGTGGTCTCGGGCGCGGTGGTGGTCAACGTGCCACCGGTGTTGACGTTCACCAGCGCAGCGTCGTTCAGCGCCGCGCCGGCGGCCGCCAGCGTCAGGTTGCCGCCGTTTTGCACATTGACGAGCAGGGCTGCGGCAGCCGCGTTGAGGTTGGCGTTGCCCGTGACGCGCAACTCGCCCGCGCCCAGCGGGCCGTTGACGACAGCGCCGCCTTGCAGCGTGTAGACGCTGGCTGTCAGCGTGCCGGTGCCCGCCAGCGTGCCGGCCAGCGCCAGCGTGCCGACCGTCTCGGCGTTGTCACCGGTGCCCAGGCCGGCACCGGCGGCCACCGTGACGGCTGCGCTGTCGTTGATGCGGTTGCCCGCGCCGTCGGCCAGGCGCACGGTGCCGCTGGCCACGTCCAGCGTGGCGATGTCAGGCGCGGTGCCGGCCAGCGTGAGCACGTTGCCGCCGCGCTGGCTGATGCCGCCGGGCCCAGCCACGCCACCCAACGTCAGGTCGGCGCCCGCGGCACGCTCGAAGGCCAGCAGCGCGCCGCTGTCCACGGTGAGTACGCCGCTGGTCAGCAGTTCGCCGGTGGCGCCGTTGTTGCCCACGGTCAGCACGCCCGCCGTGACGGTGGCGCTGGTGGCGCGCACGGTGTTGCTGATGCGGCTGGCGCCGCTGCTGTTCAGCACAGCAGTGGTCAGTTCGCCGCTGCCGTTCACCGTGCCGGCTGCCAACGTCAGCGCGCCGATGGTTTCGCTGGCGTTGTTGACGGCCAGCGTGGCGCCAGTGACCGTCACCGCACTGGTGTTGGCGATGCGGTCCAGCTCGCCGGCCACCAGGCCCAGTCCGCCAGCACCCACCTGGATGGCGGCGGTGGCCAACTGCTGAGCCACGCCGCCCAGCAGCAGGTTGCCGTCACCGGCCTGTGTGAAGCGGCCGGCGCCGCTGACGCTGAAGCCTGCGCCCAGCGTCACTTCATCGCTGCGGCGGTGCACCAGTTCGGCGTTTGCCGAGACGCTGATGCCGGCGGCGCTGAGCGAACCCGTGGTGCCGTTGTTGCCGATGGTCAGCGTGCCCGCGGTCACGGCCGCCGCACCGGTGACGGCCACCGGCGCCAGCAGCACGCTGCTGCCGCTGCTGGTCAGCGTGTTGGCGGCCAGGCTGGCCGAGACGGTGCCACCGTCCAGCGTGGCGGCGCCGGTGGTGGTCAGGGTGTTGCTGGCTCCGCCGGCCATGGTGCCACCAAGCACCAGTGCGCCGATGGTGTCGCTGGCGTTGATGGACAGCGTGGCACCTGGGGCCACGTTGACAATGGCGGCGTCGGCCAACAGGTCGGGCGCAGACACTGTCAATACACCGCCGTTGACGGCCACTGCGGTCGAAGAAAGCGCCGCCGCCAGGGTCAGGCCGCCCCCGGTCACCGTGGTAGCGCCGGTGTAGCTTGCAGCACCGTTCAGCGTCAACACGCCCACGCCAGCTTTGGTCAGCGCACCGACGCCGCTGAGCGCTGCGCCTACGGTGCTGTCACCGCTGAGCGTCCAGGTGCTGTCGGCCGTCAATTCGGTATTGCCCGTCAACGACAACGTGGCGGCGTTGAGGTTGGCGCCCAGCCGGTGGGTGCCGGTGCCACCGGTGTTGTTGGTGATGGTGATGGCGCCGCCCGCAGACAGCGGAGCCGTGACTTGCACGCGGCCACCAGCCGCTGGCGCCGTGGCGCCGGCGTCATTGACCGACAAACTGATGCCGCCCCCCACCGAGATGGGCGCAGAGATGTTGATGTTGTTGCCCGAGCGCAGACTCAGGCTTTGGCTGCCGACGGGCTGGCTGATGGCCGACGTGACGTTGATCTCGTTGTGCGCCTGCAGATCCACCGAGCCCGTGGCCAGTTGCGCTGCCACCGCAGCGGCGGTGATGACGCTGCTGGCGCCTGGGGCGGCAAAAAGCAGCGCGCTGCCGGTCAGGTCCGCGCCGGGGTTGAGACCGTCTATGTTGGGCGAGTCCAGCTGCACCGTGATGTTGTCGGGGTCCAGCAGCAGCAGGCCGGCACGGCCCTGGGGCGCGCTGCGGTCTGATTGGCCCCTGTAGTCCAGGAACTTCTTGCCCGACACTTCCACCAACCCGCCGTCGCCACCCTGCAACCCACCCCGGGCGTTGGCGCTGCCCTGGAATCGTGTGCTGGTGTCCGCCCACACGATGACCCGGCCACCGTCGCCATGGCTGGTGCCGTTGGCGGCCAGTTCAGCGCCGGCCATCACCACCACACGTTCAGCGTTGCGCACGTCGGGGTTGCGGCCCTGAAAGTCGCCACCCACACGCACGCCGCCGCCACCACCGGCGCCCGAACTGTCCAGGCGTGCCGTGCCCTCAATGGCGATGTAGCGGCCTTGCACCAGCACATCGCCGCCGCGGGCGGCGGCCGCTGCCGCGGTGGCGTCCAGCGTACCGGCCACACGGGTCACGCCGCCAGCGCCGCCGTCCACCGCTATGCGGCCCTGCAACTGGCCGATGCTGCGCGCCTGCACCACGCCTTCCAGGTTCAGCACGGTGCCGGCAAAGCCTGCACGCGCCGCTGCGCGCAGGTCCACCACGCCGCCGTCGGCCTGCACACGGCCCAGTTGGTTCAGCACGCTGTCCAGCCGGTCATTGCGCACGTTCAGGAACACCAGGCCGTCGCCTTCCAGGTCCACCAGCACGTCGCTGCCCGCAGCCAGGCCCACGCGGCGCGCGTCGATGCTGCCGCGCTGCGTCAGCTGCGGTGCCACCAGCACAACGGTGCCCTGGGTCGCGGTGATGCGGCCTTCAGCCACCAGCGCGCCGGGCACTGGGGCGCCGTCACCCGCACCGCCCAAACGCAGGCGCCCGGGCCCGGCGTCGTCGGCCGACAGCGCCAGCGTGCTGGCCACCAAGCTGCCAACATCGACGCGCGACTGCGCCCCGAAGACGATGCCGCGCGGGTTGATCAACCACACGCTGCCGTTGCTGCTGAGCGCGCCGTGGATGGCCGACGGGTTGGCGCCCAGCACCCGGTTCAGCAGCACCGAAGCGGCGTTGGGCTGCTGCACCTGCACGCGTTCGCCGGCGGCGATGGAAAAGCTGGTCCAGTCCAGGCCCGCCCGCGCCGTGCTTTGCTGAATCAGCAGTTCGGTGGGCGATGTCTGCCGCACCGTGGCTTGCCCGCCATTGGGCACGGCACCCTGTGGCAGCGACTGCGCCATGGGTGCGGCTGCCAGCAGCCAGGCGGCCAGACAGGTGGGGCGCAGCCTGAACCGCCCCGCGGGCGTTGGCGGCACGGGCTCGGCCGGGTGGGAGGGCAGGGCGGGTGTGCGGCGTCTGTTCATGCTGTGCTTCCGGGCCGGCTTCAGGAAGCCAGCGCTGCTTGTGCAGTATTCATGGGCCTTGCGGACATGAATACGTTCAATTGAAGAGCATCGCGGCCTGCAGGTACACGCGCAGGCCCGGCTTGTCGGTGGCACCCCGTGCCCGGCCCCCGGTGGGCTGGGCCAGACTGAAACGCAACGAATGATCGCCTGCGCGCACCCAGGCCAGCCCCAGGCCCGCACCGCTGAACATGGCGTGGTTGCTGTCACCTCCGGTGTTGACGCCGCTGCGCTGGCGCACGCGGTACTGCACGTAGCCGGCGTCGGCAAACACGCTCACCACCACTTCGCGCGCCATGCGGCCCAGCCAGCTTTCTGGCGGCAGCCAGCGCAGTTCCAGTGAAGCGACGGTGCCGCGGTCGCCCGTGCCTTCACCGGCGCCGAAGGCGCGCACGGCGTCTGGGCCGCCCAGGCGGAACTGTTCGGTGGTGTCCAGGTTGTGGGCAGCATGTTGTCCGCGCAGGCTGAAATACACCAATGCGCGGCCTGTCACCAGGTCTTGCAGGCGCGAATAGGCATATGTCAGTTTGGTGAAGCGGGTGTCGTCTTCCAGGCCCGTGGCGCTGCCCTGCTGGGCCTTGACCTGGCCGCTGATGGCGTTCAGCTCGAAGGTGTTGACGCCGCCGCCCAGCAGCGAGTCGCGGAAGTCGCCCGTGGTGCCCAGCGTGACCAACTGCACCGACCGTTGTGCGGCACTGTTGATGTTGCGGTCGTCGTAGGTCTTCTGTTCCACCGACAGCAGCGTGAACAGATTGGCGTTGCGGGCGCGCACCACCGGGTACAAGGCATACGCATTGGCGGTTAGGGCTGTGCCATGCAGGTCCAGTGGGAAGGCTGTCTTGTCCAGCTGGTACTTCACGGTCGACACCGAAGCCCCGAGCTTCAACCCGTTGCTGCCCACCGGTGTGTTGTAGCCCAGCAGTGCAAAAGCCAGGCCGCCGGTGCTGGAGGCCAGTGCGTTGAAGGTCAGCCCGTCGCCACGGCCCAGCGGGCTGTTCCACTGCACCAGGCCCGAAACCCGGTACAGGCCCAGCGCGTCGGTGCCGTTGGCGTCGATCTCCAGCTTTCCCGTGCGGCGCTTTTCAGAGCTGGGGGTGACCACCAGCGTGGCGGTGCCAGGCTCGGTGCCCGGGCGCAGTTCAAAGCGCGCGGTCATGCCCCGCAGGTCGTTCACCAGGAACACCACGCGTTCGATGTCACGCACCTTCAGCACGGCGCCGCTGCGCAGGTTGTCCAGATAGGCCTGCACCACGTCGCGGCTCACCGGCAGGCCTTCGCGCCAATTCAGCACCACCCGGTCGAGGCGGCCTTCCAGCACCGCCAGCCTGATCACACCGTCCTGTGCGGCCTGTTCCGGCACATAGGCATAGGCCAGGTAATAGCCCAATTCGCGCTGCAGGAAGCGCGTGACTTCGGCCGCGGCGTCCACCAGGTCCTCAAACCGCTTGTCGGGCCCGGTGTAGGGCGCCGTCAGCCGTTGCAGCTGGGCGCGGAGTTCGGCTGGCGCGCTGTCATCCAGCGCGTAGGCCGTGACCTTCAGGCGCAGTTCATCTGCAGGCTTGCCCAACTCGCGCGGCGTGGCGCCACGCGGCGAGGCGGCTGCGGCTTCAGGCCTTGCCGGGGCTTGTTCGGCAGCGGTAGCGGGCGGGGGTGGTCGCCCCGGCGCCAGCTCGCTGGCCGAGGGCACCACGGCCGGTGTGCGCGGCACCGCTTCCGTACCGGTTTGCGGCCATGCGGGCCCGGCTGTAAGGGCCAGCGCAGCAACCCAGCACAACGGCTTCAGCCGCGAACGGGCTCGTTGCGGTTTGCCCGCTGCCACACGATGCTCAAGACCTGCAAAGTCAGAAAAATCGAACATGCCCATACGGAAGGACGATATGCGGTTTACAGTAGAAAAGACATGTGCGATGCACAGAGGCAACAGGAATTTCTTGAAGCAGCCCTGCGCCAGGGCGGGCCGAACCGGCCTGCCGCACGCCGGTCTCGGCTTCGTGAATACCCGCTGAGCCGCTGTCGATCTGCAGGGGCCGCGTTTCCCGCAGAGCACGCCCACCACACGGCGAGAACACGATGAGCGACCTTCACGAAGCCCCGTCCATGATGGCCCAATGGACGCAGCCGCTGTCGGACGACGCGGCCCCCTGCGGCCCTGATCTCGAATACGACAACCAGTTCCTCGAGATCTCGCAGGCCGCCGTGGGCAAACCCGAATCGCAATTCGGCCCTGCCGAGCCCCCCGACTGGGTGGCGGTGCGCGACGGCTGTGAAGACATGCTGGCGCGTTCGCGCGACCTGCGCCTGGCCGTGTTGTGGCTGCGCTCTGGCGTGAATCTGTTTGGCTATGCGGCGCTGCCCGTGGGCCTGCAGTTGCTCAGCGGCATGATGCAGTCGCTGGGCGCTGCGGTGCTGCCCTTGCCCGACCCCGACGACGGTGACCCCTATGCCCGCGTGAATGCCTTGTCGGTGCTGACCGAAACGCAAGGTCTGATGGGTGACCTGCGCGCTGCCGTGGTGGCGCAGGACCGGGCGTTGGGTCGTGTCACCGGCCGCGACATCGAGCTGGCGCTGATGCTGTCTCCCGCGCTGGAAACCGAAACGCCGATGAGCAAGGACCAGCTGCAGCGTTTGCTGGGCGACCTGGCCGATGCGGTGCCCGAGCTGCGTGCCTTGATCGACGACAGCGTGGCCCAGGTTGGTGCGCTGGAACTGGCGATGGACGCCTTCCTGTCCTCCGCAGCGCCCGACCTCGCGCCGCTGAAGCGCCTGGTCAAAGGCGCGGCGTCGCTGATGCCCGCGACCCAGGCCGAGGCCGACGCCGAAGCCCTGGCTGGAGACACTGCAGGCGGCCCGGGTGGGCGCACATCACTCACCGGCCAGGTGTCCAGCCGTACCGATGCGCTGCGGGCCATCGACATGGTGTGCGAGTTCCTCGAACGCACCGAGCCTTCCAACCCGGCGCCGCTCTTTCTGCGCCGCGCGCGACAGCTGGTCAACCACAACTTCTTACAGTTGATGAAGGAGCTGGCGCCCGAAGCCATGGCCAGCGTGGCCCGCTCCGTCGGGGTTGACCCTGATTCTGTTCAGGGTCCAGAAAATTCTTGACTAAACATAGTAGTTAAAGGAAAACATAGCCTTAGGTCTTGTTTCCAAGCGAGCCCTCAAAACAGGAGTCTCTTTGCATGAGCAGCAGTCAGAAATTCATTGCCCGCAACCGCGCACCTCGTGTCCAGATCGAATACGACGTTGAGGTTTACGGTGCCGAAAAGAAGATCCAGCTACCCTTTGTGATGGGCGTGCTGGCCGACTTGTCGGGCAAGCCCGCTGACCCGTTGGCACCGGTGGCCGACCGCAAGTTTCTCGAAGTAGACGTCGACAACTTCGACGCCCGCATGAAGTCGATGAAGCCCCGCGTGGCTTTCACGGTGCCCAACGCGCTGACCGGCGAAGGCAACATGGCGGTGGACATCAGCTTCGAAAACATGGACGATTTCTCGCCTGCCGCGGTGGCCCGCAAGGTCGACTCTTTGAACAAGCTTCTGCAAGCGCGTGAACAGCTCTCCAATCTCGTCACCTACATGGACGGCAAGGGTGGCGCCGAAGAGTTGATCGGCAAGCTGATGAGCGACCCGGCGCTGCTCAGCTCACTGGCCGCCACGGCCAAGCCCGCCGACCCTGCCTGATCTCCAGGCATGCTGGCCCTGTCAGCGCAACCCGTACGCGAACCGCGATCCTTGTTGGAGTAATCAAGAATGGCCGAAGTACAAGCCTCAGCTGCCCTTGCGGGCGTGACCATGGAAGGCAACGACCTGGCATCGTTGCTGCAAAAGGAATTCAAGCCCAAGTCCGACGACGCCAAGAGCGCCGTTGAAAAGGCAGTGCAAACGCTGGCGCAGCAGGCGCTGTCGCAAACGCAGCTGATCAGCGGCGATGTGGTGGCTTCCATCGAGGCCATGATTGCCGCCATCGACAAGAAGCTGTCGGAACAGGTCAACCTGATCCTGCACCACGAAGACCTCCAGAAGCTCGAAGGTGCCTGGCGTGGCCTGCACTACATGGTGAACAACACCGAGACCGACGAGCAGTTGAAGATCCGCGTCATGAACATCAGCAAGGCTGACCTGGGCAAGACGCTGAAGCGCTACAAGGGTACCAACTGGGACCAGAGCCCCATCTTCAAGCGTGTGTATGCCGAAGAGTTTGGTCAGTTCGGCGGTGAGCCCTTCGGCGCCATCGTGGGTGACTACCACTTCGACCAGAGCGCCCCTGACGTGGAACTGCTGGGCGAAATGGCCAAGATTGCCGCGGCAGCCCATGCGCCCTTCATCACTGGCGCATCACCCAACCTGATGCAGATGGACAGCTGGCAAGAGTTGGCCAACCCGCGCGACTTGACGAAGATCTTCTCCACGCCGGACTACGCCGCCTGGCGTTCGCTGCGCGAGTCTGAAGACAGCAAGTACATCGGCTTGGCCATGCCGCGTTTTCTGGCCCGGCTGCCCTACGGTTCACGCACCAACCCGGTGGAAGCCTTCAACTTCGAAGAAGACACCGGCTCCGCAGACCACGGCAAGTACACCTGGGCCAATGCGGCCTACGCCATGGCCACCAACATCAACCGCTCGTTCAAGGAATCGGGTTGGTGTTCACGCATCCGCGGCATTGAATCGGGCGGCGCGGTAGCCAACTTGCCGACGCACAGCTTCCCCACCGACGACGGTGGTGTCGACATGAAGTGCCCGACGGAAATCGCCATCGAAGACCGCCGCGAGGCCGAACTGGCCAAGAACGGTTTCATGCCGCTGATCCACCGCAAGAACAGCGACTTTGCAGCCTTCATTGGCGCACAGTCTTTGCACAAGCCCGCCGAGTACGACGACCCCGACGCCACCGCCAACGCTAACCTGGCTGCTCGGCTGCCCTACCTGTTTGCCACCTGCCGCTTCGCGCATTACCTGAAGTGCATCGTGCGCGACAAGATCGGTTCCTTCAAGGAACGCGACGAGGTGCAGCGCTGGTTGCAGGATTGGGTGATGCAGTACGTGGACGGCAACCCCGCAACGTCTTCAGAAGAGACCAAGGCCAGCAAACCGCTTTCTGCGGCCGAGGTGATTGTTGAAGAAGACCCGTCGAACCCGGGTTATTACAGCTCGAAGTTCTTCCTGCGCCCGCACTACCAGCTTGAAGGGCTGACAGTCTCGCTCAGGTTGGTGTCGAAACTGCCTTCGGCGAAGGCAGGCTGATCTTGCGGCAGTAGGTTCTATTTCTCGCATCTTGTTCCCCACTGCTGGGTGGGGAAGCGCCTGCTGTTGGGGCGTCATTGCAGCGTCAACCGCCCTGAATGGGGCAACACAGGAGAAACCACCATGGCCATGGACATGTTCATTCAGATCGGCACACTCAAGGGTGAGTCGAAAGACAAGGTTCACAAGGAAAAGACCGACGTGCTGGCCTGGAGTTGGGGCTTGAGCAACTCCGGCAGCGCCCATGTGGGTGGTGGCGCCGGTGCTGGCAAAGTCAACGTGCAGGACATTTCGTTCACCAAGTATGTCGACAAGACCACGCCCGACCTGATGTTGGCGGCCGCCAACGGCAAGCATTTCCCCGACGCCATTCTCATCGTGCGCAAGGCGGGCGAGAAGCCGCTGGAGTACATCAAGGTCATGCTGTCCCAGGTGCTGATCAGCGCGGTGTCGACCGGGGGCTCAGGTGGCGAAGACCGCCTGACCGAAAACGTGACATTGAACTTTGCCAAGTGCAAATTCATCTACACGCCGCAGAAGCCGGACGGCTCGGGCGACGCTGCCGTGACGATGGGCTGGGACATCGCCTCCAACGTCAAGTGGTAACTCAGATTTGGCGGCCGTGCGCGCGTCGTTGACGCTGCCTGGCCGCTGAATCTTCGATGGAGCCGGCGTCTGGCCTGCGGGATTTTCATGTCCTGATGGTCCAACGTCCCAGCCGCCTGCCCCGGCAGATGACTGTCGACGCGCACGCAATGGCGGGTTCGACGTCCGCCGTCAGTCTGGCGTGCTTTGTCGATTCTGGCCACGCGCCCTCACGCTACAAGGTTGTGCCATGCCACTTTCCCCCGCAGCAGAACAGGCGCTGAAAGCCGGTGATGCGAAGCTTGCACTGAAGCTGCTGACCGAGCAGGTGCGTGCACACCCGCAAGACCCCAAGCTGCGCGTGTTCATGTTCCAGCTGCTGGTGGTGCTGGGGCAGTGGGACCGGGCGTTGAACCAGTTGCAGGTGGCGGGCGAACTGGACGCCAGCACGCTGCACATGGTGCAGGCCTACCGCGAGGCCGTGCAGTGCGAAACGCTGCGCCTGCAGGTGTTTGCCGGCAACAAGGTGCCCATGCTGTTTGGCGAACCCGAGCCCTGGGTGGCCATGCTCATCGAAGCGCTGTTACTGGAAGGCCGTGGCGAGGCTGCAGCCGCGCAGCGCCTGCGTAACCGGGCTTTGGAAGAAGCCCCCGCTACGTCGGGCACGCTGGACGGTCAGGGCTTTGAATGGATCGCCGACGCTGACAGCCGTCTGGGCCCCACGCTGGAAGCGGTGATCAACGGCCGCTACTACTGGCTGCCGTGGAACCGCCTGATGCAGGTCACGCTGGAAGCACCCGCCGACCTGCGCGACGCGGTCTGGATGCCGGCACACTTCCAGTTCAGCAACGGTGGTGAAACCGTGGGTTTCATTCCCACCAGATACCCCGAAACCGACCTGGCTGCTGGCGACCTCCTGGCCTTGTCGCGCAGCACCGAATGGGCTGAAACGCCCGCTGGCGGCTACATCGGGCGCGGCCAGCGCATCATCACCACCAACGCTGCCGAGGTGGCGCTGATGGACGTGCGCACGGTGGCTCTGGCCACCGACTGACCCGCCTGGGCACCCACTGCGCCGCCATGGCCAACCTCCGCGCCCAAGACCGCTTGCAGCCTGCGCTGCTGGACCGCTTGACCGACGACGAACCCGAAAGCAGGGTGGAGTCGGTGGAGTCGCGGGTGATCAACCGCACGCGGCTGCGTGAACTGGTGTTGCGCGACCTGGCCTGGCTGTTCAACACCACGCAGCCTGACGCCTGGCTGCGCGATGAAAGCGCGCCGCACGCCGCGAAGTCGGTGTTGGGCTTCGGCCTGCCGGCGTTGTCGGGCCGCTTTCTTTCGGCAGTGGACTTGCAGGCGCTGCAGGACGGTGTGCGCAATGCCATCGTGCAGCACGAGCCGCGCATCCTGCCCGACACCTTGACCGTCGAGGCACTGGCCACCGAGCAGCAGGCCGACCACCACAACCAGTTGGGTTTCCGCATCAGCGGGCAGCTGTGGGCGCAGCCGGTGCCGCTGGAGCTGATGCTGCGCACCGACATCGACCTGGAAACCGGCCGCATTGCCATTCGCGAAATCACGCGTTAGGCGCTGGCCGCTCACACCCACGACACGAGCTGCACACCATGGACCCCAGGCTGCTGCGCTACTACAACGAAGAGTTGCGCCACCTGCGTGAAATGGGTGCCGAGTTTGCTCAGGCCTTTCCGAAGATTGCAGCGCGTCTGGGCATGGAAGGCCTGGAGGTAACCGACCCCTATGTCGAGCGCTTGCTGGAAGGTTTTGCGTTCCTGGCCGGCCGCATCCAGCTGAAGCTGGATGCCGAGTTCCCGCGCTTTACGCAGCGCCTGCTGGAAATCATCTACCCGCAGTTCCTGGCGCCCACGCCGTCGATGCTGATTGCGCGGCTGGACCCCGAGCTGAGCGACCCCGCGCTGGCGCAGGGCCCGCGCGTACCGCGCGGCAGCGTGCTGACCAGCCGCGCTGGCAAGGCCGGTGCCACGGCTTGCGAATTTCGCACCGCACATGAAGTTCGGCTGTGGCCGCTGGAACTGACGCACGCCGAGTATTTCACCCACGCGGCAGACCTGCCCCTGGCCAGCCTGCCCGAATGGCGGCGTTACCGCGCGGGCCTGCGGCTGCGTCTTCGCGTTACAGCGGGGCTGGACTTTTCAAAACTGCAAATTCAGAACCTGAGCCTGCATTTCACCGGCGTTGAAGACATTGCTTACCGGTTGAATGAACTGGTGTGTGACGCCACGCTGGGCGTGCTGCTGCAGCCCACCACGCGCGGCACGGGCCGCTGGGAGGCGCTGGACGCCGACTGTGTGGGCCGGCAAGGTTTTGAAGACGCCGAGGCCTTGTTGCCACCGGGCCTGCGCGGCTTTGAAGGCTACCGCCTGTTGCAGGAGTACTTCGCCTTCCCGCAGCGCTTCCTGTTTGCCGAACTTCAAGACGTGGGCGACGCGTTGCGCAAGCTTGGCGGCACCGAAGTGGAGGTGCTGTTGCTGTTCAACCGCGCCGACCCCGCGCTGCAGCAGGCCGTTGACGCGAACTGCCTGGCGCTGCACTGCGTGCCGGCCATCAACCTGGTGGAACGCCGCTGCGACCGCATCCACGTCGGCCCCGAGACCGCCGACTACCACGTGGTGCCCGACCGCACGCGCCCGCAGGACTTTGAAGTGCATTCGGTGCTGGACGTGCAGGGTTACGGTGTGGGTGTGAACAGCGAATGGCAGTTCATGCCCTTCTACAGCGCCTTCCACACCGAAGAGCGTAGCCACTCGGCGTACTACACCGTGCAGCGCGAGCCACGCCTGCTGTCGGCCACCCAGCAGCGCGACGGGCCGCGGTCTTCGTACCTTGGCACCGAAGTCTACGTGTCAGTGGTGGACGCGCAAGAGGCTCCGTTCAGCGCCGACCTGCGCCAACTGGGCGTGCGCGCCCTGTGCACCAACCGCGACCTGCCCATCCTGATGCCCACCGGCCAGGCCGGCGGTGACCTGACGCTGGGCGTGCCGGCGCCGGTGCGTGAGGTGAAGGTGGTGCGCGGGCCGTCGCGGCCGCTGTCGGCCCTGCGCGAAGGCAATGTCGCCTGGAAGTTGATCAATCAGCTGTCGCTGAACCACCTGTCGCTGCTGGACACCGACGCCGAACACGGCGCGGCCGCGCTGCGCCAGATCTTGCGGCTGTATGCAGCCACTGGCGACGCCGCTGCGCAGCGCCAGGTGGACGGTGTGCGCTCGGTGCGCATGAGCGCTGTGGTGAGGCGCTTGCCGATGCCCGGCCCCATCACCTTTGGGCGCGGCGTGGCCATCGACGTCGAGGTGGACGACCTGTCGTTTGAAGGCGGCAGCGCCTACCTGCTGGGCAGCGTGCTGGAACGTTTTGTCTCGCGCCACGTGTCCATCAACGGTTTTACGCAGCTGCGGCTTCGCTCGGCCGCGCGTGGCGACATCCTCAACGGCGTGCCGCGCAGCGGCGCGCGGCCGATGCTGTGATGCAGTCCAACGCCACCCACCCAAGTGCCGAAGGCCCGCCGGCCCACCCTGCAGCGGCCATGGCGCTGGCGCCCTGGCGCTGGGACTTCTTCCATGCCCTGCGTGTGCTGGAAGCGCACCACAGCGGCATGCCCCGGCTGGGCACGGCGCGCCGCCCGGTCGACGAACCGCTGCGGCTGGCGCAGAAGGCCGACATGGCCTTTGCTTCTGCCAGCCTGCACGCCGTGGTGCCGCAAGTCAGCGGTGGTGTCACCCGCATGGAGGTCAAGTTCTTCGGCCTTTTCGGCCCCAATGGCCCGCTGCCGCTG
>JAYSXE010000246.1:0-5992 GCA_043717565.1 Burkholderiales bacterium
CAGCGTGTGATTGCGCGTTACCACCTGGACGCGCTGTCGGCAGAAGAAACGCCGCAGTACATCCGCCACCGGCTGGCGGTGGCCGGCCCGAACGCGGCACTGCCTTTTGAGCCTGCGGCGCTGGCGGCGCTGCACCGCATCAGCGGTGGCGTGCCGCGCCGCATCAACCTGCTGGCCGACCGCGCGTTGCTGGGCGCTTATGGCCAGGGACTGCAGGTGGCCACGCGCGAGGTGGTGGAACAGGCTGCGCAAGAGGTCTTCGGGCCCGGCAGCCGTGCCGCCGGCGGGCCGGCCGCGCAGCAGGCGCCGGCGTGGTGGCGGCCGCAATTCGTGTGGGTGCTGGTGGCGCTGCTGGGTCTGGGCGTGCTGTTTTTGCTGCTGCTGGCTTCCAGCCCGCGCAGCCAGGCGCCGGCAGTGCCCGCAGTGGCCGCACCCGCCAAGCCGGCCCAGCCGGCCAAGCCGCCGCTGCCGCCCGGCACCAGCACCGACGTGCAGGCGCTGCTGCGCACGGCACCGGCCAACGCGTCCGTGGCCTGGCGGGAACTGGCCCTGCGCTGGAACGTGTCGGTGGGCGAGGGCGACCCCTGCCAGGTGGTGCCGCAGGCGGGGTTGGCCTGCCTTTCCAGCGCCAGCGGTGGCCTGCCGCTGGTGCGCCAGCTGGGGCGGCCGGGCGTGCTGGCCTTGCGCACGCCGCAAAGCGCCACCGTGCACGCACTGCTGGTGGCGCTGGACGATGAGCGGGCGCTGCTGCAGGTGGGCAGCCAGCGTTTCAGCCTGACCCTGTCCGAATTGGCGCAGGTATGGCGCGGCGAATTCAGCACGCTGTGGCGCACACCGCCGGGCTGGGCGGCCACGGGCCGCGACAACCTGGAAGACCCGGCCATCCGGCGCTGGGTTGCGCAGCGCCTGCCCGATGCGGCGGCGGGCGACGGTGCTGCGGCTGCAGCGGGCACGGCGGCCGTGGGCGCCGACCCCGGGGCTGCGCAGCTGCGCGAACGCCTGCGGGTGCTGCAGGTGTCGCAAGGCCTGCCCAGCGACGCCGCAGGCCTGCCGATTGCACTGATGCACTTGAACCGCCGCGCCGGCGTGGCCGAACCCACGCTGCCGACGCACCTGGAGCGCTGACCCGCCATGTCCTACATCCTTGACGCCTTGCGGCGCGCCCAGGCCGAACGAGAGCGGGGCCAGGTGCCCGGCCTGCACGCACAACCGGGCCTGGGCGGCGCGCAGCGCACGCGCCATGGCGCAGCGGGCGCGGCAGCCCGTCTGCCGTGGCTGTGGGCCGTGGGTGGCGCGGTGCTGGTGGCGCTGGTGCTGGTGCCCGTGCTGTGGATGACCCGCGGTGGTGGCAGCATCCCGCCGGAGCAGTCCGCGGGCGGTGGGCCCGTTCTGCAGGCCGTACCCGCCGCTGGGCCGCAGGCGCCCAGCGCCGTTGAAGCCCCGCCGCCGCTGGTGGTGGTGTCGGCCAACCCTGCAGCCCGAAGCGGTGTGGCCGCTGCACCGGCAGGCCCACCTACGGCAGTGGCTGCCCGGCCTGGTGTGGCGCCAGCGCCCGCTGGGGTGGGCGCAGCGCGTGCACCGGCGCCGCCTGCACCCGCAACTGCACCCGCAACTGCGCCCGTTTCGCAGCCGCAGCCTGCACCCGTGCCCACGCCCACCAACGTGGCGCCCCAGCCGCCCGCTGCCATCCCGGCGGCTGAAGCCGCAACGGCCCCGGCGCCCGCCGCGCCGGTTGCCAGCACGCGTGCGGCCACTGCGGCCGCCACATCGGCCAACCAGCCGCTGCCCCCCATGCTGACGGCCGAGCAGCGGCGCGACTGGCCGCCCTTGGCGCTGGGTGGCTCGGTGTGGTCTGAAACACCGTCGGCCCGCTTTGTCATCCTGGGTGGCCAGGTGGTGCGCGAAGGCGACAGCACACCCGACGGCGTGCAGGTTGAACGCATCACGCCCAAGGCGGTAGTGTTGCGCTGGCGCGAACTGCGCGGCACGCTGCCTTTTTAGGCCGCCGGCGCATCAAACGCAGCGGTCCACGGGCCGGTCGCCCAGGCCTGCGGCTGCATCGAAAGCGGGTGTTCGGCGAAGGTGCGCTGGACACCCGGACGCCGGACGGTCTGCCGGTGCGCGGCCTTCAGGCCCCAGTGACGCGCCAGATCACATCGCCCACGTCATCGGCCACCAGCAGCGAACGATCGGGCCCCACCGCCACACCCACGGGCCTGCCGTACGACACCTTTTCATCGGGCGCCAGAAAACCGCTGAGGATGTCGCGCGGCGGGCCGGCTGGCTTGCCGTCCACAAAGGGCACGAACACGACGCGGTAACCGCTGAGCGTGCTGCGGTTCCACGAACCGTGCTGCCCGATCACCATGCCCTGCGGGAAGCCCGGCAGGGTGCCTTCGGGCAGCCAGCACAGGCCGAGCGAAGCGGTGTGCCCGCCCAGCGCGTAGTCGGGCACCACGGCGCGGGCCACGGCGGCCGCGTCTTGGGGCACGCGGTCGTCCACCGTACCGCCCCAGTAGCTGAAAGGCCAGCCGTAGAAGCCGCCGTCGCGCACCGAGCTCAGGTAGTCGGGCGGTGTTTCGTCGCCCAGCCCGTCGCGTTCGTTCACCACCGTCCACAGTGCGCCGGTGTGCGGTTCCCAGGCCATGCCCACCGGGTTGCGCAGGCCGCTGGCAAAGGTGCGCTGCGTGCCCTGCTGCAGGTCCAGTTCAACGATGCAGGCGCGGCCTTCTTCCACTTCCAGCCCCATGTCGCCGATGTTGCTGAGCGAGCCCACGCCGGCATACAGGCGCAGGCCGTCAGGGCTGGCCAGCAGGCTGCGCGTCCAGTGGCCGCCGGGCTTGAAGGTGGTCAGGCGCCGCTCGGGCGCGTCGATGCGGGTGCAGCCCGGGGTGTACGGGTAGGCCACCACACCGTCGGTGTTGCCAACGTAGAAGGTATCGCCCACCAAGGCCATGCCGAAGGGCTGGCGCAGGCCTTCCAGCAGCGGCCAGCGCCCCTCGGCCACGCCGTCGCCGTTGCTGTCGCGCAGCAAAGTGATGCGGTTCGGGCTGTCGCCCACGGCCCCAGCGCGGCGCATGGTGGCCACCATCGCGTGGCCGAACAGGTTGCGCACCGGGCCGGGCTTGAACAGGGCCTCGGCCACGGTGACGTCGCCGTTGGGCAGCACGGCGATCCAGCGCGGGTGAACCAGGTCGGTGGCGAAGGCATTCACCTTCAGCCCGGGCGCCGCCACCGGCGTCTGCCCGGGTGCCCAACCCTGGGCCGTGGGCATCTTCAGCGTGGGAATGCTGCCCTGGGGCCGGCCCTCAGGAATAGCCGGGTCTGCGCCCACAGCCTGGGGCGGCACACCACCGCGCAGGCGGCGCAATGCGATGGCGCCTTGGCCCACCAGGGCAGCGGCTTGCGCCAGAAAACTGGATTCACTCATGCAGGGATGCTCCCCACCGCACGTTCAAGCATGGCGTGCAGCAGCACGTTGCAACCGGCGGTGATGTGTTCGGGCTGGGCGTCTTCGATTTCGTTGTGGCTGATGCCGTCTTTGCAGGGAATGAAGATCATGCCCGCTGGCGCCAGACGCGACATGTAGATCGCATCGTGCCCCGCGCCGCTGATCACCGGCATGTGGCTGTAGCCGAGCTGCGCTGCCGCCCGCGCGACGCTGTTCACGCAGTCGGCGTGGAAAGGCGCCGCCGGGTATTGCGACACCAGGTCGATGGTGATCGGCAGGCCGCTTTCAGCCTGCAGCCGCGCGGCCACGGCGCGGATGTCGGCGTCCATCGCGTCGCACAGCACATCGGTGGCGTTGCGCAGGTCGATCGAGAACTTCACGCGCCCCGGAATCACGTTGCGGCTGTTCGGGTGCACCTGCACCATGCCCACCGTGCCGCGCCCGTGCGGCGCGTGCCGGTGCGCGCAGGCCACCACCTCCTGCATCAGCCGGGTGGCCACCTGCAGTGCGTCCTTGCGCAGTGCCATCGGCGTGGGGCCGGCGTGGGCTTCCATGCCCGTCACCACGCAGTCGTACCAGCGGATGCCCAGCACGCCGCCCACCACGCCGATGGTGACGTTGTGGTCTTCCAGCACCGGCCCTTGTTCGATGTGCGTTTCGAAGTAGGCGCCCAGCCGGTGCTGGCCGGGTTCTTCGCTGCCGATGTAGCCGATGCGTTCCAGCTCGTCTTTCACCGTCTTGCCATCGCTGTCCGTGGCGGCGTAGGCGTGTTCCAGCGTGAAGGCCTGGGCGAACACGCCCGAGCCCATCATCACCGGCACGAATCGCGAGCCTTCTTCGTTGGTCCAGAAGGCCACTTCGATGGGTGCTTCAGTGACCACGCCGTGGTCGTTGAGGGTGCGCACCACCTCGATGCCGGCCAGCACACCGTAGTTGCCGTCGAACTTGCCGCCGGTGGGCTGGGTGTCGATGTGGCTGCCGGTCATGATGGGCGGCAGCTGGTTGTTGCGGCCGGCGCGCCGCATGAAGCCGTTGCCGATCTTGTCGATGGTGACCGTCATGCCGGCCTCGCGTGCCCAGCGGGTCACCAGGTCGCGGCCGCGCCGGTCCAGGTCGGTCAGCGCCAGCCGGCACACGCCGCCCTTGGCGGTGGCGCCGATCTGCGCCAGTTCCATCAACGAGGCCCACAGGCGGTCGCCGTTGATGCGCAGGTTCTGCAACGGCAGGGCGGTGGTCGGGGGCAGGGTTTCGGTGTTCATCGTTTCCATCGCGGGGCGCGGGGTCGGCGGTTTCGGGTGGTTGCGCTGCCGGACACTGCTGCAGTATCAGGTGGCGGCCACCACCGACACGCCGCTCTCGTTCAGGCTCAGGCTCATCGGGTCGCCCAGCGCCCATTCGCGCGTGGTGTCGGGGCTGACGATGAAGATTTCGCCCAGCACCGTCTGCACCGTCAATTCCTGAAAACTGCCCAGATAGGCCCGCTTCAACAGCTGGCCTTGCAGGAGACCGGGCAGCGCGCCGCTGCTGGCCGGGTGCACCTGCCAGGCCTCGGGGCGCACGGCCACCTTCACCGCTCCAGTGGCGGGGCAGCGCGGCGGGCGCAGCCGCAGCGGGCCCAGCACCACGCTGCCGTCGGCGCCGGCGGTGGCATCGAACAGCAGGGCTTCGCCCATGAAGCCGGCGACAAATTCGCTGCTGGGCCGTGCGTACAGCGCCTGGGGCGTGCCGGCCTGGGCGATGACGCCGGCGTTCATCACGATGATCTGGTCGCTGACGGCCAGCGCCTCGCTCTGGTCATGCGTCACGTAGGCCACAGTCAGCTTCAGGCGTTGCTGCAGGCTGCGGATTTCTTCGCGCATGCTGCGCCGCAGCCGCGCGTCCAGGTTGGACAGCGGCTCGTCGAACAGCAGCACGCTGGGCTCCAGCACCAGGCTGCGCGCCACGGCCACGCGCTGCTGCTGGCCGCCGCTCAGTTCGCTGGGCAGGCGCGCGTCGTAGCCGGCCAGGCCCACGGTTTCCATCGCCGCATGCGCGCGCTGCAGCGCCTGCGCCTTGGGCACGCCCGACACGTCCAGCCCGTAGCTCACATTGCCCAGCACGTTCATGTGCGGGAAGAGCGCATAACTCTGGAACACCATGCTCACGTTGCGTTCTGCCGGGCCCAGCGTGGTGACGTCCTGGCCGTCGATGAAGACTTGCCCGCTGGTGGGTGCGTCAAGCCCCGCAATCATGCGCAGCGTGGTGGTCTTGCCGCAGCCGCTGGGCCCGAGGATGGTGGTCAGGCTGCCCTTGGGCACCACGATGTCGATGCCCTTCACCACCAGCGGCGAATGGGCGCCGCCATAACGCTTGGTGACGTTGCGGAATTCGATGCCGGCCGTGGAGGCGGTGGATGCTGTGGAGGCGGTGGACGAAGGGTTCATGGTGCTTGCTTTCTGCGGCCCAGTTTGCGTTCACCCACCAGAAACTGGATCAGCGCGGTGGCCAGCGACATCAACACGATCAGCACGGTGCAGTAGGCCAGCGCCACGCCGTAGTCGC
>JAYSXE010000247.1:0-2696 GCA_043717565.1 Burkholderiales bacterium
TGTCGGCGCGTTGCCTGCCTTTCCCACCAACCAGTTGAAATACAACCTCACCTGGTCGGTGGACGGCCTGATCAACGAGTACTGCCACCCCTGCGAGGCCATCCACGGCGGCCATCTGATCCAGGCGCTGCCGCTGGAGGGCCTGGAACACTTCAGCCTGGACGGCACCGAGTACGAGGCCTTCAACACCTCGGGCGGCCTGGGGACGCTGTGCGAAACCTGGGCCGGCAAGGTGCAGAACCTGGACTACAAGACCGTGCGCTACCCGGGCCACCGCAGCTTGATGAAGTTCCTGCTGGACGACCTGGCGCTTGCCGCCGACCAGGAGTTGCTGAAGGGCATCATGCGCAAGAGCATGCCGGCCACGATGCAGGACGTGGTGCTGGTGTTTGTCACCGTCAGTGGCATGAAAAACGGCGTGCTGCTGCAAGAGGTGTTCGCGCGCAAGATCTTTGCCGAACGCGACGCGGCCGCACCGCTGTCGGCCATCCAGATCACCACCGCGGCGGGCATCTGCGCGGCGGTGGACCTGTTCCGCGACGGCAAGCTGCCACAGCGCGGTTTTGTGCGCCAGGAAGAGGTGGCGCTGCCCGACTTTTTGTCCAATCGGTTCGGCAAGGCCTACCAGCAAAGCCGGCAGGTGCAGAGCATCGCTTGAAAGGAGCATGACCCGTGCACGTGGAGATTGACGACCTGACGCGGCCCCAGGTTCATGCGCTGCTGACCGAGCACCTGGCCAACATGCACGAGCTGTCGCCGCCCGAGCAGGTGTTTGCGCTGGACCTGGGCAAGCTGCGTTCTGCTGACATCACGTTCCTGACGGTCTGGGAAGGTAGCCAGCTGCTGGGCTGCGGCGCGGTGAAGCAGCTGAACGCCACCGAAGGCGAGGTGAAGTCGATGCGCACGCCCAGCGCGCTGCGCCGGCGCGGTGCCGGGCGGGCGGTGTTGCACCACATCATCGCGCTGGCCCGCCATCGCGGTTACCACGCACTGTTGCTGGAAACCGGCACGCATGCCGGTTTTGCGCCGGCGCACCGGCTTTATCAAAGCCACGGCTTCCAAACCTGCCCGCCCTTTGGCAACTACGAGGCAAACCCTCACAGCATCTGCATGCGCCTGACGCTGCGCTGAAGGCCCGGCCGGGGCCCCCCGCGCAGCGCTACACGGCCAGCTGTTGCAGCGCGTTCACCAGCGCGTCCACGTCGGCCTGCGTGTTGTAGGCCTGCAGGCTGGCGCGCACGAAAGTCTGCCCGCCATGCTGCGTGACGGGCACCTCGATGCAATATTGGTCGAACAGCGCCTGGCGCAGCCCTTCGGCGTCTGACGTGCGCACCGGAATCGGCACCATCTGCCCATAGGCTGAGTCGGCCGCGATGGCCTGCAAGCCGTTGCGCGCCAGCACGCGGTGCAGCGCCTGGCAGGCCAGCTGGTGGCACTGCTCGCGCCATGCGGGCCAGCCGTGGCGGGCCTGGAACTGCAGGGCCGTGGGCACCGTCAGGAAGGGCGCCAGGTCGCGCGTGCCCTGCCATTGCAGCCGCCTTTCCAGCGGGCTGCGGCCGGTGTAGGCGTCAAACCCGGTGTGGCCGCCGTCGCCGGCCACATAGCCCCAGCTGACCACGTTGGCATGCAGGCGGTCTTGCCAGGCGGGCTGCACGTGCAGGAAGGCCGCGCCTTTGGGCGCGCACATCCACTTGTGGCAGTTGCCGGTGTAGAAATCGGCCCCAACCTCGGCCAGATTCAGCGCCATCTGCCCCGGCGCGTGTGCGCCGTCGATCACGGTGGTGATGCCGCGCTGGCGCGCAGCACTGCACAGCGGCCCGACCGGAAACCGCAAGGCCGTGGTGGACGCGATGTGGCTGGCAAAGAGGACCTTCGTGCGCGGCGTGGCGGCGGCCATCAGGTGGCCCACGAAGTCGGCTTCGACATAAGGCAGTGGCACCTGCGCCACCCGGTAGTGGGCACCGGCAGCCGCGCAAGCGCGCTGCCAGGTGGCCACGCAGGCGCCGTATTCATGGTCGGTGCCCAGCACCTCGTTGCCCGGCTTCAGCAGTGCCGCCAGCGAATGGGCCGCTGCATTGACCGCCGTGGTGGCGTTGGCCACGAACACCAGGTCGTCGCCACGCGCGCCCAGTTCCGCGGCCAGTTGTGCGCGCGCGTGCGCCAGCAATTCGGCCGAGCGCCGGCCCAGAAACTGCACCGGGTTGCGTTCCATCTGCCACTGCCAGGCCTGCAGTGCTTCCAGCACTTCGCGCGGGCAGGCGCCGTACGAGCCGTGGTTCAGGAAAACCAGGCCCGGTTCCAGCAGAAACAGTTTACGCATCGCGCGGCGTATTCAAGTGCCGCAGAAGGTCTGGAAACACTGGCTTTGTGCAGCGGGCACGGGGTGGGTGAAGGCCGCCAGCCCCGCCACGTCGGCAGGTTGCGCGAAGGGTTGCTGCAGCAGCGTCAACAAGCGGTTGAAGGGCTGCATGTCACCGTGTTCAGAGGCTGCGGCCAGGGCCTCGTCAACACGCTGGTTGCGCGGAACGATCCACGGGCTGACACGGCGCATGGCCTGCGCGCTCGCCCCAAGGCTGGCCGTGGACTGCAGGCGGTGCTGCCAGCGTAGCAGCCAGGCGTTCAGTGCCGTGGCGTCGGCGCACTGCGCTTGCAACGCCTGGCTGTCACCGATTTCGGCCGCGTCGGCCAGTTGCCTG
>JAYSXE010000248.1:0-14833 GCA_043717565.1 Burkholderiales bacterium
AATGAACTGCGCCACGAACAGGTTGCCCGGGTGGTCGAACAGTTCCAGCGGCGTGCCGATCTGTTCGACGATGCCGTCGTGCATGACGACGATGCGGTCGGCCATGGTCATGGCTTCGATCTGGTCGTGCGTGACATAGACGGTGGTGGTCTTCAGCCGCTGGTGCAGCGCCTTGATCTCGGCGCGCATGGCCACGCGCAGCTTGGCGTCCAGGTTCGACAAGGGTTCGTCGAACAGGAAGACCTTGGGGTCGCGCACGATGGCACGCCCCATGGCCACGCGCTGGCGCTGGCCGCCGGAGAGTTCACGCGGGAAGCGGTCGAGCAGCGGGTCCAGGTTCAGGATGCGCGACGCGTTTTCCACCCGCTGGTCGGTGGTGGCCTTGTCGGCGTTGCGCAGCCGCAGGCTGAAAGCCATGTTCTGCCGCACCGTCATGTGCGGGTACAGGGCGTAGCTCTGGAACACCATCGCGATGTCCCGGTCCTTGCTTTCCAGGTCGTTGACGACCACGCCGTCGATGGCGATTTCGCCGCCGGTGATTTCTTCCAGGCCGGCCAGCATGCGCAGCAGCGTGCTCTTGCCACAGCCGCTGGGGCCCACCAGCACCACGAATTCGCCGTCGGCGATTTCGAATTCAATGCCGTGAATGACCTTGACCTTGCCGTAGGCCTTGTGAACCTGTTTGAACGATACCGATGCCATGGGGTGCCCGCCGGGTGACTAGCTTTTTACGGCGCCGGCGGTGAGGCCGGAAACCATGTAGCGCTTGAAGACGTAGTAGATCGCTGCCGGCGGCAGCGCGTAGACGAAACCGGTGGCCATCAGCAGTTCCCAGGGCGAGTCGTCAGCGGCCAGGAAGTTGCCCAGCGCCACGGCCAAGGTGAGGTCGGTTTCCTTGCTCAGCAGCAGAAAGCCGTACAGGTATTCGTTCCAAGCCAGCAGCAACGAGTAGGTGCCCACGGCCACCAGGCTGGGCACCATCAGCGGCACATAGACCATGCGGAACAGCTGCATGGGCGTGGCGCCGTCCATGCGCGCGGCTTCGTCCAGTTCCCACGGCAGCTTGTCGCTGGCCTGCTTCAGCACCCAGATGCAGTAGGGCGACGCGATGGTCACCATTGCCAACACCAGGCTCCAGCGGTTGTTCAGCAGGCCGTAGTTGGCCATGGTCTTGTACATGGGCACGGCCAGGAAGGCCGCAGGAATGAAGTAGGTGAACAGCGCCATGTTCATCACCGTGCGGCCGCCCTTGACCTTCAGGCGGCTGATGGCAAAGGCCGCAAAGGTGGCGATGAACAGCGTGATCACGCCCACCGCAATGGCAATCATCAGGCTGTTGCCCAGCTGCACCCAGAAGTGGTTCAGGTAGAAGTGCTTCTGCTGAAACACGGTGTCGAAGTTCTGCAGCGTCGGGTTCTTCGGCCACAGCCGGCCCGACGTGGCCGAATCGCGTTCGGAGATGGCAAACAGGAACAGGTGGTAGACCGGGATCAGCGTCCACAGCAGCACCGGAATGCCCACCAGCAGCAGCTGCGCTTCGCCGCTGACCTTGCGCCAGCTGAACTTGGTGCTCATTTCGACAACCGTTTCATCATCACGTACACCAGCGGCAACACCAGCGGCAGCGCCACCACGATGGACGCCATGGCCAGTTCAATCTGGTCCAGCCGCAGGTAGCGGATGCCCAGCGTGGCCAGCACGTGGGTCAGGTCGGCCGGGCCACCACCGGTCAGCAGGTAGACGCTGTTGAAGTCGCCGAGCGTCCAGATCATGCTGAGGATGGTGGACGTGAAGTACAGGCCCTTCATCGAAGGCCAGGTGATGAAGCGGAATTTCTGCCAGCGCGTGGCACCGTCCACGCTGGCGGCTTCGTATTGTTCAGTCGGTATGGCCAGGCGCCCGGCCAGCAGGATGAGCGTCCAGAACGGCAGGCTCTTCCAGATGTGCATCAGCATCGAAAAAGTCAGCGCCAGCGTCGGGTCGTTCAGCCAGTTGGGGCCGTCCAGCCCGGTGAGCTTGAAGATGGTGGTGTTGATCACGCCCCACTCGGGGTTGAGCATGAAACGCACCGACAGGATGGTCGGAATCGACGGCACCGCCCAGGGCAGGATGAACAGCGCGGCAATGATCTTGATCCACCAGCGCGTCTGCACGAAGAAGCCCGACAGGCCCAGCGCCAGCAGCATCTTCAGGTTCACCGCCACCATCAGGAACACGAAGGTGTTGATAGCCGTGCGGAAGAAGATCGGGTCTTGCGCCAGCTTGACGTAGTTGCCCGGGTCGCGCGCCAGCCACAGGCCGTAGCACACCGGGTACAGCACAAACACCGCAAACAGCAGCAGGTACGGCACCACCAGGATGCGGCCCCACAACTCGAACGAAGAGCCGGTCTTGCGGGGCTTGGCAGCCGGTGTGGGGCCGCTTGCCGGAATGGCGGAGGTGGACATGGCGGGCTGTGCAAGCGGCATCGGCCCTCACCCCTGCCCCCCTTGTGCGGGAGGGGCAGAGGTGCCGGCGCAGCAGCCGTGTGGGAGAGTGAGGACTAGTTGGAAGCGACCGTCTTGATGCGGGCGATCATTTCATCCACCGCCTGTTCGACGGGGACCTTTTCGCTGAGCACCCGATTCATCGCCTTGGCCCACACGTTTTCATTGTTCAGCACGGTGAACTTGTAGTTCTTGGTGAACTCAAAAGCCTGTGTGCCGGCCATGAACTGGTTGTAAACCGCCAGACGGTGGGAGTCGGCCTTCCAGAAAGCGCTTTGCTGCGCGGCCTTGGTCACCGGGAACCAGCGGCCGAGAGAGCCTTCCACATAAGGCGTCAGGTTGGCGTCGTCCAGCATAAAGGCGACAAAAGCCTTGGCACCAGCCTTGTTCTTGGCGTTCTTGAAAATGACACCAGTCTTCACCGCAGCGCGGTAGGTCATCTTCGTGCCATCGGGCTTGGTCGGGAAACCCGCCGTGGCAATCTTCTCGGTGTAGTTGGCCTTGGCGGTGTCGCGCTGCGCCTGCGTCAGCGTGGCGTTGTTGCTGTCGTCCAGCCACTTGGCGGCGATGGAGATGGTGGCATTGTGCGTCAGCACGATGGTCTTGTTGTGGAAGGCGACGTTGTTGTCGGGGTCCTTCCAGTTGGTGGAAGACGGTGGGGTGCAGCCCTTGCCGTACACCGCCGTGTAGTCACGCACCGCGTTGATCAGGCCGGCCCGCACCGTGGGGTCGTCCACCAGCAGCTTGCCGGTGTCGCTGACCAGCTTCACGTTGTAGGCGTCCATAAAGGTCAGGAACGAGAAGAACGAATCGCTCGAGTCCACACCCATCGGGAAGCCCGTGCCGAAGGCGCGCGTGCCGCTTTTCTGGCGGTAGGCCGTCTGCACCTTGTCGCACCAGAAGCTCCAGTAGCCGTTCCAGTCTTTCGGAATGTCGCTGTCCTTGAAGCCCGCTTCGGCCAGCATGTCCTTCCAGTACTGGATGTGCATGGTCTGCTGCTTCACCGGGAAGGCGTAATAAGCGCGCGACTGGTTGCCGTTGTTGTACAGGAACGTGGTGGACAGCGCGCGCGGCTCGAACTTGGCGTGCATCGGGCTGATGATGCTGGAGATGTCTTCCAGCTTGTCTTCAAAGGCCCACTTGGCTGTGACCTGGAAGTCGTAGACGTCGCCATAGGCCACGTCGGGCGGATTGCCGGCGTCCAGCGAGGCCACGGTCTTCGGAATGGCCTCTTGCGGGGCGTACAGGCTGAGGTCGATCTTGTACTTCGGGTACTTGGCTTCGAACTTCTTGATGGCGGCATACAGCGCGTCGTCTTCGGCCTTGTAGAAGCCCTTGCCCCACCAGACGGTGATTTTCTCTTGCGCCATCGCAGGGCCGGCGGCCCACAAGCCTGCAGCCACCAGGGCGCAGGCCAATCCGATCTTCTTCAATTGCATGTGTTGTCTCCGGTCGATTTACTGGAAAACCCGGCGCCGGCTGCGTGGCCAACTGCCTGAGCTCTTATCGTATGATGATTGAAATGCAGTGGTTTACGGGGTTTCCCTGTGCAGCAACTGCGGTGGCTGCCCGGCCACGGTGGGTACCGCGGTTTGCGAGTGCATCAGCCCCGCAGCTCAACCACCGGCGTCAGTACCGGCTGGCCGGCGAAGAACAAGCGCAGGTTGTCCAGGGCCAGGTCGGCCATGGCCTTTCGCGTTTCACGCGTGGCGCTGCCGATGTGCGGTGCCAGCACGACGTGCGGCATGTCCATCAGCGCCTGCGGCACCTGGGGTTCGTTTTCGAACACGTCCAGCGCGGCGCCACCCAGTGCGCCGGTCTGCAGCGCTTCAATCAACGCCGCCTCGTCCACCACCGAGCCGCGAGCCACATTCACCAAAATGCCCTTGGGCCCCAGCGCACGCATCACCGTGGCGTCGATCAGCTTGCGTGTGCCGGCGCCGCCGGGCGTGATGAGCACCAGGAAGTCGCTGTTCGCCGCCAGTTCTGCCGCGCTGGCGTAGAAGGTGTAAGGCAAGTCGGCCTTGGCGCTGCGCGCGGTGTAGGCCACCGGCATGCTGAATGCCTGGGCCCGGTGCGCGATGGCCTTGCCGATGCGGCCCATGCCCACGATGCCCAGGCGCGCGCCCGTCATCTTGCGTGCCAGCGGCAGCGGGCCTTGGGGCCACAGGCCGGCGCGCACGTGGCGGTCGGCCGCGGGCAGCTGGCGTGCAGCGCACAGCATCAGGCCGATGGCGGTGTCGGCCACTTCGTCGTTCAGCACATCGGGGGTGTGCGTCACCATCACACCGCGCTGTCGTGCGGTTTCAACGTCCACCCCGTCGTAGCCCACGCCCATCACCGACACCATCTTCAGCGCCGGCAGTTGGGCCATCAAGGCGCCAGGCACCTTGCTTTCGCCACTGGCAGCAATTGCACGCACCTGCGGCGCGATGCGCTCCAGCGCTGCGGGGTCGGTTTCGTGCAGGCGGTCGTGCACGGTGTAGTTGGCGTGCAGCGCGTCCAGGTACAGCGGCGGCAAGCGCGAGGCGGTCAGTACGTGGGGCTTGTCGGAAAGGCTCATCGGCGGCGTCTCAGGGCAGCGGTGAAACGGGTCTGCACCGGGTTCCCCCGAGGCACTTTTCAATCGTCATACCATATTATCTGCGGCGCCCTTTTGCAACCACAACCCGGGAAAGCCAGCACACGATGAGCCCCACCAGTGGCCCGAAAAAACGCAAGCCTGCGCACGAGTTGCGCAGCCAGCAATGGTTTGGCCGCCAAGACCGCGACGGCTTTGCCTACCGCAGCTGGGTCAAGGGCAAAGGTGTGCCGCACGACCAGTTCGACGGCCGGCCCGTCATCGGCATCTGCAACACCTTCAGTGAACTCACGCCCTGCAACAGCCACTTCCGCACGTTGGCCGAGCAGGTGAAGATCGGCGTGTATGAAGCGGGTGGATTCCCGCTGGAATTTCCGGTCATGAGCCTGGGCGAAACGCTGCTGCGGCCCACCGCCATGCTGTACCGCAATCTGGCCAGCATGGACGTGGAAGAAAGCATCCGTGGCAACCCGATTGACGGCGTGGTGCTGCTGATGGGCTGCGACAAGACCACCCCTTCTTTGCTGATGGGCGCCAGCAGCGTGGGCCTGCCCACCATCGGTGTCAGCGGCGGGCCCATGCTGAACGGCAAATGGCGTGGCCAGGAACTGGGCAGCGGCACCGGCGTTTGGAGCATGAGCGAGCAGGTGCGCGCCGGCACGCTGAAGCTGCAGGACTTTTTCGAAGCCGAAAGCTGCATGCACCGCAGCCACGGCCACTGCATGACCATGGGCACCGCCAGCACAATGGCCTGCATGGTGGAAGCGCTGGGCATCGGCTTGCCCGGCAATGCGGCCTACCCGGCGGTGGACGGCCGCCGCAACGTGCTGGCACGCAACGCCGGGCGGCGCATCGTGGACATGGTGCATGAAGACCAGACCATCTCGAAGGTGCTGACGCGCGAGGCTTTTGAAAACGCCATTCGCACACTGGCGGCCATTGGCGGCAGCACGAACGCGGTCATCCACTTGATCGCCATCGCCGGCAGGCTTGGAATCAAGCTCGCAATCGACGACTTTGAACGCCTTGGCAGCGAGATGCCCTGCCTGGTGAACCTGCAGCCCAGCGGCCAGTACCTGATGGAAGACTTCTGCTACGCCGGCGGCCTGCCGGTGGTGATGAAGGAGATTGCTTCCACGCTGCACCTGGGCGCCGTCACCGCCAACGGCCAGACGGTGGGCGACAACATTGCCGACGCGCAGAACTTCAACGCCGACGTCATCAAGAGCATGGCCGAGCCGTTCAAGGAAAAAGCCGGCATCGCCATCCTGCGTGGCAACCTGGCGCCGCGTGGCGCCGTCATCAAGCCCAGCGCTGCTACGCCGGCGCTGATGCAGCACACCGGCCGCGCAGTGGTGTTTGAAGACAGCACCGACTTCCACGCCCGCATCGACGACGAGAACCTGGAAGTGGACGAGACCTGCATCCTGGTGCTGAAGAATTGCGGCCCCAAGGGCTACCCCGGCATGGCCGAAGTGGGCAACATGCCGCTGCCGCCCAAGGTGTTGCGCAAGGGTGTGACCGACATGGTGCGCATCAGCGACGCGCGCATGAGCGGCACGGCCTACGGCACGGTGGTGCTGCACACCACGCCCGAAGCCGCTGCCGGCGGCCCACTGGCACTGGTGAAAAACGGCGACCTCATCACGCTGGACGTGCAGGCCCGCAAGCTGCACCTGCACGTAGACGACGCCGAGCTGGCGCAGCGCCGCGCGCATTGGCAGGCACCGCCGCCGGCCATGACCAGTGGCTACTGGAAGCTGTACATCGACCACGTGCTGCAGGCCGACGAAGGTGCCGACCTGGATTTCCTGGTCGGCCAGCGCGGCGCTGCGGTGCCCAAAGACAACCACTGAACCACCACGGAAACGAACCCCATGAAGATTGCACTTGTCACTGGCGCCGGTTCCGGCATTGGCCGGGTCTGTTCACTGGCACTGTTGAACGAAGGCTGGTCGGTCGCCCTGGTGGGCCGCCGGCTGGAAGCGCTGCAGGAAACCGCCGCGGCTGCTGGCGCGCACAGCGCCAACGCCCTGCCCTTGCCCACCGACGTGGGCCGTGAAGAACAGGTAGTGGCCGCTTTCCAGGCCGTGAAGCAGCGCTGGGGCCGGCTGGACCTGCTGTTCAACAACGCTGGCATGGGACTGTCGTCCACCACGCCCGACATGGTCACCGGCGAAGAGTGGCGCCGCGTGGTTGACGCCAACCTGAACGGCAGCTTCTATTGCCTGAGCCAGGCATTCAAGCTGATGAAGCACCAGCTGCCAATGGGCGGGCGCATCATCAACAACGGCAGCATTTCGGCCTATGCGCCGCGGCCGGGTTCCATCGCCTACACGGCCACCAAACACGCCATCAGCGGGCTGACCAAGACTGCTGCGCTGGACGGCCGGCCGTTCGACATTGCCGTGGGGCAGATCGACATCGGCAACGCCGCCAGCGAAATGACGGCCCGCATGGTGAACGGCGTGCCCCAGGCCGACGGCACAATGAAGCCCGAGCCGCGCATGGACCTGCAGGCCGTGGTGGAAGCCTTCATGACGATGGCACGTTTGCCGCTGTCAGCCAACATGCTGTTTGTCAACGTCATGGCCACCAAGATGCCGTTTGTGGGGCGCGGCTGAAGGGCCGCTATTGAAGTCCGGGTGCGCAGGTCGCCCGCGCGCACCCGTGCTGGACGTGCTGGCGGGCCAGAGAACCGCTTCTCCCAAAGCCTCACCCAAGGCTGTCAGCCCTGCGTCGCAGGGCGCCGCAGGTTAGACGCTGCGCCGAGCGCGCAAAGTGCCCATCAGGCCCACTGCCAGCAAGACCAGCGGCAGCGTGGCGGGCACCGGCACCACCGCGATGTTGTCGATGACGAACTGGTTGAAGTTCTGGTTCGGCCAGACGATGAGACCCGACCCATCAGGCGTGTAGAAAAAGAGGCTCGCGAAAACGATGTCGCGCATCAGGTCGGGGACGTTGGACACCGTCTGCATTTCGAATTCGCCGTTCGCATTGGCGACAGCGTCAAAGACCGCGATGGCGTTCTGCTGGCCGTTGGTTTCTTCGTAGAAGACCCCCATCGACCCAGCATATTCACCGGGCGCAAACAGCTTGGTCAGCGGCGACACGAACCCGGCCTGGAAGCCCAACAGCTGGAAAGGCTTGGCCGACCGGGTGATGGTGAACGCACCGTCGTTCAGTGCCGTCAGGAACTGGCCGGATGTTCCCACGGGCAGCGCCAGATCAAGGCCGGCACCGGGGCCGAAAGCTGCAGCGGTGTCGACAACGCCGATGCCGAAGGTCATCTTCACGTCATAGCCGTTGCTGCTGACGACCGTTTCCCCGGGCAGGCTGAAGCCGGGGGTCAGGCCATCGAATCCGATGACCGTGACAGAAGACATCGCCGGCGCTGCCAGCGCGATGCCCAGTGAACAGATTGCAAGCTTCCAGAACGGGGATTTCATTTCGATACCTCACAGGTGTTGGTGATGCCACGGTGGGCCTATGACAAATACCGGCCTGCCATGGCGTGCAGAAATTGTGAAGCGTTTCACGGGTTGAGGGCATCAACGATCACCCTGCACTGAGGTCGCGCAGCCACGAATAAAGCGACTCCCCCCCTACCTGAGGGGGAGGTCGGAGGAGCCAGGTGACAGGCTTGCCTGAACACGCCGCAAATTCGGTGGAGGGTGCAGCCTGTCATCATCTGGCCCGCCCACCACCGGAGACCGCGATGTCCAGTTCCCAAGAAACAGGTTTGCAACTGCAGTCACTCGTCACGGCCGAGGGTGAACTGCGCATCCACCTGGCCACCGTGCCCACGCCGCCCCCCGGTGAACACGATGTGGTGCTGCAGGTGCAGGCTGCGCCCATCAACCCTTCAGACATCGGCTTGCTCTTCGGTGCCGCCGACATGGCTGCCGCACG
The DNA here is from genome assembly GCA_043717565.1 of Burkholderiales bacterium. Taxonomy (GTDB): domain Bacteria; phylum Pseudomonadota; class Gammaproteobacteria; order Burkholderiales; family Burkholderiaceae_C; genus Rubrivivax. The sequence continues at coordinate 8,980 of JAYSXE010000248.1, forward strand.
CGTGGTGGGCGGTGGCCAGCAGGCGGTGGTGCGTGCCCCCGTGCCGGCCGGTGCCATGAAAGCCATGGGCGGCCGCATCGGCCAGGCCCTGCCGGTGGGCAACGAGGGCGCCGGCCTGGTGGTGCAGGCGGGGGCGTCGCCGGCCGCGCAGGCGTTGCTGGGGCGCACCGTGGCGGTGCTGGGCGGCGCCATGTACAGCCAGTACCGCACCGTGCCCGCGGCGCAATGCATGCCGCTGCCGGCCGGCACCAGCGCGCGCGAAGGGGCATCGTGCTTCGTCAACCCACTGACGGCGCTGGGCATGACCGAGACCATGCGCCGCGAGGGCCACACGGCGCTGGTGCACACGGCCGCTGCGTCCAACCTGGGCCAGATGCTGAACCGCATCTGCCTGCAGGACGGCATCGGCCTGGTCAACATCGTGCGCAAACCCGACCAGGCCGCGCTGCTGCGCAGCCAGGGCGCGCAGCACGTGTGCGACGCATCGCAGCCCGGTTTTCTGGAAGACCTGACCAATGCCCTGGTGGCCACCGGCGCCACCGTGGCCTTTGACGCCACCGGCGGCGGCCGGCTGGCGGGGCAGATCCTGGGCTGCATGGAAGCAGCGCTGAACCGCACCGCCAAGGTGTACAGCCGCTACGGTTCAACCACGCACAAGCAGGTCTACATCTATGGCGGGCTGGATACCGGCCCCACCGAGTTCGTGCGCAATTTCGGCATGACCTGGGGCATGGGCGGGTGGCTGCTGTTCCCTTTTCTGGAACGCATCGGCAAAGACGCCGCACAAGCGCTGCGCCAACGCGTGGCTGCCGAACTGAAGACCACCTTTGCCAGCACTTACGCGGGAGAGTTGTCGCTTGCGCAGGCGCTGGAACCCGCTTCGCTGGCCCGCTACGGCCAGCGTGCCACGGGTGAAAAGTGGTTGATCAACCCCAGCCTGGCCTGAAGGGGGCGTTGGGGTCCTTGGGATCCTTAGGGCCAGCGGTGGGCCGTGCAGCCTGCGCGGTGCGCAGCAGGCGCGCCGGCACAGAAGTACTGCGAACACTGCACGTCGACCATGCGAACCCACGTGCGAGGTGAAACCGTGGTGAGGTTACGCCATCAGGCTGCGCGGCCACCAGCGCCACGCAAGCCGCTGCGGTCTGGGCAGCGTGGGTGGTTGGACTGAAGCCGCCACTGCGCGGCATCCCGGGCAGAATGGTTGCGCCTGCAACCGTTTGAACCCTTGTCATGAGTGCGCCCGGCCACCGCGATTTCGCGCCCTACCCCTTCACGGCGGCCCGCCACGCTGCAAGCATGCCGGTGCCGGCAGGTGGTGTCGACCCCGTGCGCCACCCCGTGGTGGTGGTGGGTGCCGGGCCCGTGGGGTACGTGGCGGCCCTGGGGCTGGCACGGCAGGGCGTGCCGGTGGTGCTGCTGGAAGCCGATGACGGCGTGTGTGTGGGCAGCCGCGCCATCTGCATCTCGCGCCGCAGCCTGGAGATTGCCGAGCGCCTGGGTGCACTGCCCGGTTTCCTGCAGCTCGGTCTGCCCTGGACCGGCGGGCGCAGTTACTACCGGCAGCAGCAAGTGCTGCACTTTCAGATGCCGACCGACGGCCACCAGAAGCTGCCGCCGATGCTGAACATGGCGCAGTACAGCATCGAGCAGGTGCTGCTGGACCAGGCACAGTCACTGCCCGGTTTGGTCGCCATCCGCTGGCAAACACGTCTGGTGGCTTTGACCCAGCACGGCGACGGCGTGACGCTGTTGCTGGAAACACCGCTGGGCCGCTACACCCTGCATGCCGATTGGGTGGTGGCTGCCGACGGCGGGCGCAGCACCGTGCGCGAAGCGCTGGGACTGAACCTGCAGGGCACCACCTACGAAGGGCGGTATGTCATCGTGGACATCCACCTGCAAAGCCCGCGCCCCACCGAACGCCTGGCCTTCTTCGACCCGCCGTGCAACCCTGGCAGCACGGTGCTTGTGCACAAGCAGCCACACGACGTGTGGCGCATCGACTACCAGTTGCAGAAGCACGAAGACCCCGAAGCGGCCATCCAGCCCGAGAACGTGCTGCCGCGCGTGGAAAGCCTGCTGCAGATGATGGGCGAAACGGCCCCCTGGCAGCCCATCTGGACAGGCCTGTACAAAGCCAATGCACTGACGCTGCCGCAGTACCGGCAGGGCCGCGTGCTGCTGGCCGGCGACGCCGCGCACCTGATGCCCATCTTCGGCGTGCGCGGCGCCAATTCGGGCATCGATGACGCCGACAACCTGGCCTGGAAACTGGCCGCACGCATCCAGGGCTGGGGCAGTGAACAGCTGGTGGACAGCTACAGCCACGAGCGCGTGGCGGCGGCGCACACCAACCTGGCCGCCGCCCGCAAGAGCACCGAGTTCATGGCGCCACCGTCGTTTGCGTTTGAGCTGATGCGCACGGCCGTGTTGGGCCTGGCCGCGCGACACCCGGCGCTGGCGTCGCTGATCAACCCCCGCCAGACCAGCGCCATGAGCTATGCCAATTCGCCGCTGAACGCCGCCAGCAGCGCCGCGGTCACCGCCGGGCCGGCGCCGGGTTCGGTGCTGGCCGAATGTCCGGTGCAGTGGTGTGAGGGCTCATCAATCACCGCCACGCACCTGACGGGCCTGCTGCACCGGCCAAACCGTCCGGGCTTCACGTGCTTCCACTTCGAAGCCCAGCCCGAGCCGGCGCCGCCAGCGGTGCAGGCGCTGGGGCAGGCGCTTGCTGCCCGCAGCGTGGGCTGGCAGGCCATCTGCGTGGCTGCTGGGCGCGCTGAAAGCGCCGAGTCGCCAAGCGCCTGGGACAACACCGGCAACCTCTTCAAGCTGTACGGCGCGCAGGCCGGCCATGTGCTGCTGGTGCGCCCCGACGGCCATGTGCTGGGCCGTTGGCAACAGCCCGATGCGGCCACGCTGCAAGCCGCTGTTCAACCGCTGTTGACCTGAAGGAAAGCCTGTGCAGGAAGCCGATCTCGACACCGCCTACACCGCGCTTTGCCACACCATGACGCGTTTGGGCGAAGCGCAAGCGCCACTGTTCCTGGCGCGCTTTGCGCTGCTGGCCCTGCACCGGCTGGGTGACGCAACACTGGTGCAGCAGTTGATTGACGACGCCGCTGAAGGGCTGCCCACCCAAGGGTGAGTGGCTGCACCGTGGTGGCAGCAAGCGCCCGCGTGCGAGCCCATGTGCTGGGCGGTCGCAGCGACCAGCCAGCGCCCCCCATTCAGGCTTGCGGCGCCCCCACCTGCAACGCCGGCGCGGCACGCGCGAAGGCCGGGTGGTCGTCGCAGCGCTGCATGATGCGGTCTATGGTGGGGGTGTCGTTCAGGCTGACCTTGAACACGCGCATCACGGCCGTCAGGCTGGCCAGCGTGATGTCGGCCATGGTGGGTGTGTCGCCGTGGCAGAACAAGCCGGTCTGCGCTTCGCTGGCCAGCCGCTGTTCAACGGCGCGCATACCGGTGCCAAACCACTGGGTCTGCCAGGCGCGCCAGGCGACATCGTCAAAGCTGCCGGGCGCCGCGCTGGCGGTCAGGAACTTGCGCACGCGCGGCGTCACCAGCGGGTGCGTGTCTGCCGCCAGCATGCCGGCCAGCGACCGCACACGCGCGCGGCCGTGCAGGTCAGCCGGCAGCAGCGGCGGCGCCGGCTGCAGTTCTTCCAGGAATTCCAGAATAGCCAGCGACTGCGTGATGGGCGTTTGCCCCGCCACCACCAGCGCCGGTATGGCGGCCAGCGGGTTGATCTTCAGAAAGGCCTGGCTGCGCTGTTCGCCGCTTTCCAGGTTGACGAAGTGTTCCTGCGCCGACAAGCCCTTCAGGTTCAGCGCCACCCGCACGCGGAACACAGCGGACGATCGCCAGAAGGCAAACAGTTCAAGGGGTGCGGCGGTGGCGGGGTTGGTCATGATGGCGGGCCGGTAGGCGAAACGTTGAAGGGCTGTCTGGACTGTAGCCGGCCGCTACAGGCCGCTAAAGGGCCATCGCCGGCCGCAACGCCATCGCCGCGCGCCAACGCAACAGGTTGGGGTGTTCAGGCCCGGGCTTGACCTTGACCACGCGCGCAAAGTCCACCGCCACCACGGCGGTGATGTCGGCCACGCTGACGCTCTGCGCGGCCACGAAATCGCGTCCAGCCAAATGCGTGTCCAGCATGGCAAAAAACTGCTGCACGCGCTGCAGCCCGCGCTGCGCCAGTTCCGGTATCTGCGCGTAGTTCACCGGCCCCGGCAAGGCACGGTTGGCCATGGCCGGGGCGCTGTTGCGCAGGGCTTCTGCAATGGCCATCAGGCCTTCAAATTCGATGCGCCAGTTCCAGCTGGCCACCTCTGCCATTTCCAACGGCGTGCGGCCCAGCAGCGGCGGCTGCGGGTAGCGGGCTTCCAGGTAGGCGGCTATGGCGGCGTTGTCGGTCAGCAGCGGGCCTTCTTCGGTGCGCAGCGCGGGCACGGTGCACTGCGGGTTGATGTCGCGGTAGGCGTCACCCATCTGCTCGCCACTGCGCAGGTCCACCTGCACGGTGTCGTGGCTCAAGCCCTTTTCGGCCAGGAAGATGCGCGCACGGCGCGGGCTTGGCGCGGTGGCGCAGTCGTACAGGGTGAGCATGGCTTGAGTCTCCTGGAATCGTGCAGGGGCGGTGAACCGTGGCTGCATCAGGCCGGCGGCGCCAGCTTGTCCTGGGTGCGCAGCTCGAAGTCGCTGGCATCGTGGCGCTCGAGCAGCTGGTTGTGCAGCGGCCCGAAAGCGCGGTTGACGATACGCCCGCGTTTGACCGCAGGGCGCGCGGCAATCTGATCGGCCCAGCGCAACACATGGATGTATTCCTGCACCGACAGAAACTCGCCGGCCTCGTACAGCTGCCCCTTCACCAGCGCGCCGTACCAGGGCCACACAGCCATGTCGGCCACTGTGTAGTGTTCGCCCACCAAGTAGGTGTTGCGCGCCAGGTGCTGGTTCAGCACGTCCAGCTGCCGCTTCACCTCCATCGCATAGCGGTCGATGGGGTATTCCATTTTGTAGGGTGCATAGGCATAGAAGTGCCCGAAGCCGCCGCCCAGGAAAGGCGCGCTGCCCATCTGCCACATCAGCCACGACAGGCACTCGGCGCGCGCCGTGCCCTGTGTGGGCAGGAAGGCGCTGCCGAATTTTTCCGCCAGGTACAGCAGGATGGCGCCGCTTTCGAACACCCGCACCGGCTGCGCGCCGCTGTGGTCCATCAGCGCCGGAATCTTGGAATTGGGGTTGGCGGCGACAAAGCCGCTATCGAACTGCTTGCCTTCGTTGATGCGCACCAGCCAGGCGTCGTACTCGGCACCGCTGTGGCCCAACGCCAGCAGCTCTTCCAGCATCACCGTCACCTTCACGCCGTTGGGCGTGGCCAGCGAATACAGCTGCAGCGGGTGGCGGCCCACCGGCAGGGCGACCTGCTGCCTTGCACCCGCGGTGGGGCTGTTGATGCTGGCGAACTTGCCGCCGTTTTCCTTGTTCCAGGCCCACACCTTGGGTGGCGTGTAGGGGGTGGCTTCGCTCATGGGTCGTGCTCCGGGGCTGTTGAAGGGACTTACGGTAACTGCAGTTCCCTCGTTTTGCAGTGAGCTTCACTGGATTGGAAAGTAGGCGTGCCTGCATGGCTGCGCACGCGAGCCGGCTGGGTGTGCTGCTCCGCTCATGTCCCCCTTCGACAGCCTGTCGGCTGGCGAATTCCTTCTTTACTTCGCTGCGGCGGCCACCGCAGGCCCGCGGCTCCTCTACCAATGGAGGCGTGCGCGGGTGGGCCGACTGGCGTCGGCTGCGCTGGGCATGCCGCCAAAGGTGGGGAGCGAGCCGGCTGGGTGTGCTGTGCAGCGAA
>JAYSXE010000249.1:0-2686 GCA_043717565.1 Burkholderiales bacterium
GTGCAGCTGCCCGACGAATGGGCGCTGTCACGGCCCGGCTTCGCGGGCAGCCTGTGGTACCGCACCGAGTTCCCCAACCCGGCCAGCATGCCGCTGGGCGACGTGATGGCGCTGTACATCGAAAACGTCTGCAGTTCGCTGGAGGTCTACCTGAATGGCCACCTGCTGCACACCAGCGGTGCCGGCGCCCGTTCACCCGGTGTGGTGCCCTTGGCCTTCACCGCGCCAGCGGGCACACGCAGCATCCACGAGTGCAACCACCCGCAGTTGGTGACGCTGCCCACGGCCCTGCTGAACCCGGCCGGCAATCTGTTGGACATTCGGGTCAGCGGCTACGCGCTGTCCACCTCGGGCTCGCGCGCGCGTGCCGGCGCGTTGTCGGCGCTGGTGGTGGCGCCGCACTCCGAACTGGCGCCGCGCTACAGCTTCCAGACGGCCCTGCAGGTGGCCGCGCCCCAGGCGATGAGCGCCACGCTGGTGCTGATGGGCAGCTTCATGTTCGTGCTGGGTTTCATCAACCGGCGCGAAAGCCACCTGGCCTATTTCGGCGCGCTGTGCGTGGGTTGGGCCGGCGTGGCCACGCGCATGTGGCTTCGCACCGTGCCCAGCAGCCACGCCAGTTCCGAATTTTTCGTTTGCGCACTGCTGGGCTTCATCGTGTGGGCTGCGGTGCAGTTCCTGCTGCGCTACAGCGGCACACGCTGGCGCTGGGCCGACGTGTGCCTGCCGCTGCAGTGCGCCATGCTGACGCTGAGCCTGGCGCTGGCTGGCCCGAGCCGGCTGAACACCGTGGCCACAGCGTGGTACGTGATCCTGGCGCTCGAAGTGCTGGTGGCCTCGTGGTGGTACCTGAAGAGCCAGAGCGGCAACCGCTCGGCCTGGGTGATGGGGGGCTTGCTGTCGGCCGCCAGCGTGGCTGCGGTGATCGAAGCCGCCGTGCAGTGGGGACGTGCGCCCACGTTTGCAGCGCAGATTGCCGAGCTGCTGGCACCGGTGGTGATGGTGATGGTGGGCCTGCGCCTGGTGCAGCAACATGGGCGCGCCTTGCAGAGCGCGCAGGAAAGCAAGGCCCTGCTGGAACAACGGGTGCGCGAAGCCACGGCCGAGATCGAACGCAATTTCCGCCAGATGGCCGAGCTGCGGGTGGAACAGGTGACCGAGCGCGAACGCAAACGCATTGCCGGCGACCTGCACGACGACCTGGGCGCCAAGCTGCTGACCATCGTGCATACCAGCGAAAGTGAACGCATTTCCACACTGGCGCGTGAAGCACTCGAAGAGATGCGTCTGTCAGTGCGCGGCCTCACGGGCAAGGCCGTGCGCCTGGCCGACGCCCTGGGCGACTGGCGTGCCGAGGTCATCTCGCGCCTGGCGCAGACCGGCATTGAAGCCGAATGGACGGCGCCCGAAGACTTGCCCCAGACGCTGGGCGCACGCGCCTACGTGCAGACCACGCGCATCCTGCGTGAAGCCACCAGCAACATCATCAAGCACAGCAATGCCAGCCACTGCAGCATCAGCGCCGGCATTGCCGATGGGGACTTCTGGCTGGTAATACAGGATGACGGCAACGGCATATCGGCCGAAGTCGAAGGTCGCTTGGACCGGGGCCATGGGCTGGCCAGCATGAAGAACCGCGCGAAGCAGATGCAGGGGCAATGCCTGGTGGAAAGCGGCCCTGGATATGGAACCGTGATACGCCTCACGATTCCGCTGAATCGTTCAATGGAGATCTCATGATGCACAGCACCCTGGCCGATAACATCGAACCGCACGAAGTGCCTTTCACCCCGGCCGCACCGATCATGAAAACCATTCTGCTGCTTGAAGACCTGCCCGAGATCCGAGCCTGGCTTCGCAAGCTGGTTTTGCAGGTGTTTCCCGGCGCCACGATTTCTGAAACCGCGCGCGTGCATGACGCCATTGAAATGGTGGCCGCGGTGAAGTTCGACCTCGCGCTGATCGACCTGGGCCTGCCCGACGGCAGCGGCGTTGACGTGGTGACCCGCCTGCGCGACATGCAGCCCGACGCCCAGAGCGTGGTGGTCACCATCCACGACGATGACGAGCACCTGTTCCCAGCCCTGCAGGCCGGCGCTTTTGGCTACATCCTGAAAGAACAGGCGCGCGAGCTCATCACCGAGCAGCTGCAGCGCATCAGCCAGGGTGAACCACCGCTCAGCCCCAGCATTGCGCGCCGCGTGATGGCGCACTTCAGCGCCAAGGCCAAGCCGCAGGTGAACACCAATTCCATGCCGAACGTCAGCCTGACCGACCGCGAAAGCGAGGTGCTGCTGCGCGTGGCGAAGGGATACACCCTGCCCGAGATTGGCGTGCAGCTGGGCCTGAGCCGGCACACGATTGCCGACTATGTGAAGCAGATCTACCGCAAGCTGAACGTGAGTTCACGCGCTGAAGCGGCCTTGGAAGCACAGCGGTTGGGGTTGTTCCGCTGAGCTGAGCTTCATTGCTCGCTCATGTGGAGCGAGTTACCCGCAGGTTGGTTTGCTGATGCGGCTTGGTGCTTGCTGATCGCTGATCGCGGGCCACCAGTGGTGGCAGGCCAGCGGCGAGAAGGCAGCCGCCTCCGCTCATGTCATCCTTTGCCAGCCTGGCGGCTGTCAAATTCCTTCTTTACTTCGCTGCGCAGCGCACCCTGCCGGCCTGATCCCCAACGTTTGGTGGC
>JAYSXE010000250.1:0-44138 GCA_043717565.1 Burkholderiales bacterium
GGTCGGTCAGGGCGCAGCCGCGCTTTCGTTTCTGATGGTGGGTGCCGGTTTGCAGACTTCGCAGACCGCAGGCCTGGCACTGGCCACCGACCAGGCCAGTGAAGAAGCACGGCCCCGCGTGGTGGCGCTGATGTACGTGATGCTGCTGCTGGGCGGCGTGCTGGGTGGCGTGGTGTTCGGCCTGCTGCTGGCCGACTTCAGCCCACAGCGGCTGGTGCAGGTGGTGCAAGGCACGGCGCTGGTGGTGCTGGCGCTGAACTTCGTGGCGCTGTGGCAGCAGGAACCGCGCAACGCCGAGCGTGCCGCTGCACGCCACACCACGCAGCCGCCCCCGTTCAAGCAGGTCTGGGGCCGCTTCATCCACCACCGCCGCGCGCGCCGCTTCCTGTGGGCCACAGGCCTGGGCACCGTCGCCTTCAACATGCAAGACGTGGTGCTGGAACCCTATGGCGGCGAGATTCTGAAACTCAGCGTCGGCGCCACCAGCAGCCTGACGGCGCTGCAAGCCGGTGGCGCCTTGATCGGTTTCATCCTGGCCGGCCGCAGCCTGTCGCTGGGCCTGCAGCCACTGCGCATGGCCGCCTATGGGCTGTTGGTTGGCTTGCCGGCCTTTTCAGCGGTGATCCTGGCCGCGCCCATGGAAGCCAGCTGGCTGTTCCGCCTGGGTGCTTTCGGCATCGGCTTCGGTGGCGGCCTGTTCGCTGTGGGCACCCTGCTGGGGGCCATGCAGCTGGAAGACGGCGGCTTCGTCGGCCTGGCGCTGGGCGCCTGGGGTGCCGTGCAGGCCGTGGCTTCGGGGCTTTCCATGTTCCTGGGCGGCGCGCTGCGCGACGCGGTGTCGGCCCTGGCCACACAAGGCGCACTGGGCAGCGCGCTGGCACAGCCTGTCACGGGCTACAGCACGGTCTACCACCTTGAAATGTTCTTGCTGTTCATCACCCTGGTCGCGATCGGCCCGCTGGTCGGCCCCCGCCACGCGACCCCCACCCCCCCGCGCAAGTTCGGCCTGGCCGACCTGCCCGGATAGACCCCGCCCGAGGAGCGTTCACCATGGAATTTGGCGCAATCACACGCTATGTCGATCTGGCCCAGCTGCTGCTGTATGCCTTCTGGCTGTTTTTTGCCGGCCTGATCTACTACCTCATCCGCGAAGGTCACCGCGAGGGCTACCCGATGGAGGTGGACGGCCTGGGCCGCGAGCCCTGGGCCTGGCCCGTGCCCAGCCAGAGCAAGGTCTTCAAGACCGTGCATGGCGACGCGATGGTGCCCGACATGAACAAGGTCGAGCCGGCCTACCGTGCCGTGCCCACCTACGCGGCGCCTGGTTCGCCCATAGAGCCCGGCGGTGACGCCATGCAGGCCGGTGTGGGCCCTGGCGCCTATGCCAACCGCGCCGAGGTGCCGGACACGCTGGCTGACGGCCATGTGAAGATCGTGCCGCTGCGCGTGGCCACGGCCTACAACGTGTCCGGCAACGACCCCGACCCGCGCGGCCTGCCGGTGATCGGCGGCGACGGCCAGGTGGGCGGCACGGTGCGTGACCTGTGGCTGGACCAGGCCGAAATGCTGTTCCGCTACCTGGAAGTGGAAACGCCGCTGGCCGGTGGCGCCAGCCGCCGTGTGCTGCTGCCCATGCCGTTCGCCAAGGTGCGCCGCACACAGGTGTTGGTGAATTCCATCTTCGGCAAGCACTTTGCAGGCGTGCCCGGGTTGAAGAACCCGGACCAGATCACGTTCATGGAAGAAGAGCGCATCGTCGCCTACTACGGTGCCGGCACGCTGTACGCCGACCCGCAGCGCGGTGAACCCTACCTCTGAAACACAGGCCCGCTGGAGCGCACCATGACCATTGAAAGCCACGGCCACGAGCACGAACTGGAGCCACAGTACGGGCTGCCCGAAAGGCTGCCCGCAGGCGAACGCATCCTGTGGCAAGGCAGCCCCGACTTCGGCACGCTGGCGCTGCGCGTTTTTCACGTGCGCAAAGTTGCCGTGTACTTCGCCGCGCTATTGCTGCTGCGGGCCGCCTTCGTGGTGGGCGACGGCGGCACCGCGCTGGACGCGCTGGTGTCGCTGGCCTGGCCGCTGCCGCTGGCCTTGACCGCGCTGGCCGCGCTGACCGCGCTGGCGTGGATGACGGCGCGCACTGCCGTCTACACGTTGACCGACAAGCGCGTGGTGATGCGCATCGGCATTGTGCTGACGCTCACCTTCAACATTCCCCTGCGCAGCATCCATTCGGCGGCATTGCGCACCGGCAGGGGCCGCAGCGGCGACATCACCATGCCGCTGGCTGGCCCCGACCACATTGCCTACCTGCACCTGTGGCCGCACTCGCGGCCCTGGCATGTGGCCCGGCCCGAGCCCATGCTGCGCGCCGTGAACAACGCACCCGCAGTGGCAGCGTTGCTGTCGCAGGCCTGGGGTGTGGCGCAGGGCGTGGCCGTGAACGGCGTCGTTGCTGCCAGCACGGGAACCACCGCCACTGCCACCGGCACCACCGCCACCGCCGCCGCAGCTTCAGCGCCAGCCAGCAGCGGCCCCGCCCCTTCTCGCCACTGGCAGCCCAGCCCCACATGAACCCTGCCAACGCCGCCTTCAACACGGCACGGCGGGCCGAACCGGGGCCCGACACCTTCCCGCGCTGGGTGCTGATGTGCGCCGGCGGCGTGATCGCCTTTTCGCTCATCAGCGTGGGCCTGGTGCGCCTGACCGGCAACGGCCCCGACCAGCGCCCCGCAGCGGCCACGCAAGAACGCCAGTTGCGTTTTGAAGACCGGCCTGACGGCAGCATCGCCATCATCGACGGCCGCACCGGCGAGCCAGTCAGCTCGGTGCAGGGCGAACAGGGCTTCGTGCGCGGCGCGCTGCGGGCGCTGACGCGCGAGCGCAAGGCCCGCGGCCTGGGGCACGAGCAACCCTTCCAGCTGATGGTGCGCGCCGACGGCGGCTTGACGCTGTTTGACCCCGCCACGCAGCAGCGGGTGGACCTGGAAGCCTTCGGTCCCACCAACGCCGACAACTTCGCACGCCTGCTGAAAGAGCCGCCACCCAGCCGCCCCGTGCCGCTGCCGGCCCTGCCGGCACCCGCCCCACGTTGAAGCCTGAGGAAACTGCATGAACGCACCCACCGCAACGCTGGCCACACCTGAAGACGCATCGCGCCATGCGAAGACAGAAACACTGCTGACACCGCGCTTCTACACCACCGACTTCAAGGCCATGGACCGGCTGGACGTGTCACCACTGCGCCAGGAATGGGACGCCATGCTCGCCGAATACGAAGGCGACAACAACCACGACCACTTCCAGCGCACGCCAGAATTTGCCACCGAAGTGGCGCAGATCTTTTCGCAGGTCTCGCCAGCGCTGCGGCAGGAGTTCCAGGAATTCCTGGTCAGTTCGCTGACCAGCGAATTCAGCGGCTGCATCCTCTACAACGAGATCCAGAAGAACGTCACCAACCCCGACATCAAGGCCCTGATGCGCTACATGGCGCGCGACGAATCGCGCCATGCAGGCTTCATCAACCAGAGCTTGAAAGACTTCGGCCTGGGCATCGACATGGGCGACCTGAAACGCACCAAGGCCTACACCTACTTCAAGCCCAAGTACATCTTCTACGCCACCTACCTGAGCGAGAAGATCGGCTACGCCCGCTACATCACCATCTTCAGGCAGCTTGAGCGCAACCCCGACAAGCGCTTCCACCCCATATTCCGCTGGTTCGAACGCTGGTGCAACGACGAGTTCCGCCACGGCGAAAGCTTCGCGCTGATCATGCGCGCCCACCCGCACCTGCTGCGCGGCGGCAACCTGCTGTGGATACGCTTTTTCCTGCTGGCCGTGTACGCCACCATGTACGTGCGCGACCACACGCGGCCCATGCTGCACCACGCCCTGGGGCTGAACAGCGACGAGTACGACTACACCGTGTTCAACATCACCACCGAGATCAGCAAACAGGTCTTCCCCATCTTGCTGGACACCGACAACCCGGCCTTCCGGGCCGGCCTGACGCGGCTGTTTGAACTGCAGACGCGCATGGACGCGGGCAAGGCGCGCGGCGGCTTGTTGGGCCGGTTGCAGCAGGGCTGGTCTGCGGCAGCAGCCGCGTTCACCTTCGGCCGGCTGTACTGCATGCCCGTGCTGCGGCACGAGCTGCCGGCCCAGGTGCGCGTGGCTCCCGCCTGGTGAGCACGGGCCTGCGCAACGTGAACTTCACGCCCCATCCTGCGCGCGCAGCGGCCGGTACCTGAGCCATGAACAGCACGGCACTGGCGGTCCTGTTTGCCGTCTTCATCTGGTGGTTCAGCACGGGCATCGTGCTGCTGCTCAACGGCTTGCAGCGCCGCTCGTACCGCTGGAGCCTGCTGATTTCTTCGCTGCTGGGCCTGGCTGCGCTGTACGCGCTGGCCCACACCGCGCAGCAAACCGGCCCAGCTGCGGCCTACTGTGCCTTCACCAGCGCCTTGCTGGTGTGGGGCTGGCACGAACTGAGTTTTCTCACCGGCTGGGTGACCGGCCCGCGCACGACCGGCATCAGCGCTGACCTGCAAGGCTGGCCGCGGTTTGTGCAGGCCGTGCGCGCCATCCTGTGGCACGAACTGGCCATCGCTGCAGTGGGCTTGTTCATCGTGGCCATCACCTGGGGCGCACCCAACCTGGTGGGCACCTGGACCTTCCTGGTTTTGTGGGCCATGCGCACCAGTGCCAAGCTGAACCTGTTCCTGGGTGTGCGCAACCTCAGCGAAGAGTTTTTACCGCCGCACCTGGCCTATCTGCAAAGCTTCTTCCGCCGCCGGGCCATGAACGCGCTGTTCCCTTTCTGCGTGGCCGCCGCCTGTGCCGTGCTGGCGCTGATGGTGGTGCGCGCCGTGGCGCCCGCCACACCGGCGGCCGAGGTGCTGGGCCTGACGCTGGTGGGCACCATGCTGGCGCTGGCCATCGTGGAGCACGGCATGCTGGTGCTGCCCGTTTCCACCACGGCGCTGTGGCGCTGGGCCATGCGCCACCGCAAGCCGGCGCTGGCACCGCCCGCCGGCGACCCCGACCACGCGGCCATTGCCGCCACAACACACCACAAAAATGCTCCCCGCGCCGAAGCAGCGCCGCCCCCATTGGACCCCCATGACCAGCTTCTTCACGCCCGCTGAGCCCACCCGCGCTGCGCCCCCTTCAGCGCCGTTTTCAGCCCCGTCGCTGTGGCCGCAAGGCCGGCCCCTGGCGGTTGTCATCGGCAGCGGCTTCGGCGGCCTGGCCGCCGCCATACGCCTGGCCTGCCGGGGCTGGCGCGTGGAGGTGCTGGAAAAACTGGACGCCGCCGGCGGCCGCGCTTATGTGTGGCGGCAGGACGGCTTCACCTTCGACGCCGGCCCCACCATCATCACCGCACCCTTCATGCTGGACGAACTGTGGGCGCTGGCCGGCAAGAGCTTCAGTGACGACGTGACACTGAAGCTGATGGAGCCGTACTACCGCATCCGTTTCGATGACGGCACCTGGTTCGACTACAACGGCGACGCCGACCACATGCGAGCCGAGGTGACCCGCTTCAGCCCCGCCGACCTGCCGGCCTACGAGCGCTTTCTGGAAGAAGCCGCCATCTGCTACCAGAAGGGCTTCATCGAGCTGGGCGGCATTGCCTACAACACGGTCACCGACCTGTTGCTGGCCGTGCCCAAGATGCTGCAGATGCGCGGCTGGCGCAGCATCCACCAGATGGTGTGCAGCTGTTTCACCAATGAGAAGCTGCGCATCGTGATGAGCTTCCACCCGCTGCTGATCGGCGGCAACCCGCTGTCGGTGACCTGCATCTACAGCCTCATCAACACGCTGGAAAGGCGTTTTGGTGTGCACTCGGCCATGGGCGGCACGGGCGCCATCATCGCCGGCATGGTCAAGCTGCTGGAAGGCCTGGGCGGGCGCATCCGCTACAACAGCCCCGTCAGCCAGATCAACATCGACCCCGCTCCCCGTGGCCTGGCACGCGGCAAGGGCCGCGCCACGGGGGTCACGCTGGCCAGCGGCGAGGTGGTGAATGCCGACATCGTGGTGTCCAACGCCGACACCATGTGGACCTACAAGAACCTGATCGCGCCGCAGTACCGCAAACGCTGGACCGACCAGCGCATCCACAACAGCCGCCATTCCATGAGCTTGTTTGTCTGGTACTTCGGCACCAACAAACGCTATGAAGACGTGCCGCACCACATGATGGTGCTGGGCCCGCGCTACGAGGAACTGCTGCGCGACATCTTCAAGCGCCACAAGCTGGCGAAGGACTTCAGCCTCTACCTGCACCGCCCCACCGCCACCGACCCTTCACTGGCGCCCCCGGGTTGCGATGCCTTCTACGTGCTGAGCCCCGTGCCGCACCTGGCCAGCGGCACCGACTGGAAGGCCGAGGCCGAGCCCTACCGCCTGGCCGTGCAAGAGGCCCTGGAACGCACCGTCCTGCCCGGCCTGCGTGACCACGTGGTGACGTCGCGTGTGACCACGCCGCTGGACTTCCAGGACCGGCTGTGGTCGTACATGGGCGCCGCTTTCGGGCAGGAACCGCTGTTGCTGCAAAGCGCCTGGTTCCGCGCCCACAACCGCAGTGAAGACGTGGACAACCTGTTCATGGTGGGTGCCGGCACCCACCCTGGCGCGGGCGTGCCCGGTGTACTGATGTCTGCCAAGACGCTGGAACAGGTGATTCCCCATGCCCATGCATTTGTCTGAAACCGCCAGCCCCGCAGTCTTCGCGCCACCGGCCGCGCCGGTGACGGTAAACGTGAATGCAGCCGAAGAGGCCGAGGCGCTGCGCGAGCTGATGCGCGGAGGCTCGAAAACCTTCTTTGCCGCTTCGCTGCTGCTGCCACCCCGCGTGCGTGCGCCAGCCACGGCGCTGTACGCCTACTGCCGGCTGGCCGACGACGCCATCGACCTGGGCAGCGACCCCGCTGCCGAGATGCGGGGCCTGCGTGAGCGCCTGGTGGCCATCTACCAGGGCCGCCCCGGCCCGGCAGCCGCCGACCGCGCACTGTGCCAGGTGGTGCACCGCTGCGCCATACCGCGGGTGCTGCTGGACGCGCTGCTCGAGGGCTTCGTGTGGGACGCGCAAGGCCGCAGCTACAACACGCTGGCCGAGGTGCAGGACTACGGAGCCCGCGTGGCCGGCACGGTGGGCGCGATGATGGCGCTGGTGATGGGCACACGGTCGCCCACGGCGCTGGCGCGCGCCTGCGAACTGGGTGTGGCCATGCAGCTGACCAACATCGCGCGCGACGTGGGCGAAGACGCCCGCAACGGCCGCCTGTACCTGCCTGCCGACTGGTTGCGTGAAGAAGGCATCGACCCGGTGGCCTGGCTGGCGCAACCCACCTTCAACCCCGGCATCGCGCGGGTCACGCAGCGGCTGCTGGTGGCCGCCGACGCGCTGTACCTCCGCTCAGAACAGGGCATTGCCGAGCTGCCGCTGGACTGCCGGCCGGCAATCCGTGCCGCGCGCCTGGTGTATGCAGAAATCGGCCACCAGCTGGCGCGCGAGGGTTTGAACTCGGTGGACCGGCGCACCGTGGTGTCGGGCCGGCGCAAGCTGGCGTTGATTGCGGTGGCCACCGGCACTGCGCTGCTGCCGGCCTTCAGGCCCACCCACACCGGCCACCCGCTGCCGGCCATCCAGTTTCTGGTGGACGCAGTGGAGCGCAGCGCACCGCCCATCAACCTGCGGCCCGACGCCCACACGCGGCGGCGCAGCTTTGACGACGCCATGGAACGGGCCAGCCAGGTGCACATGCGCCTGCTGGAACGTGACCAGCAAGCGCTGCACTGACCGGCCACACCCCACCTTTCACCCCCACCGCCCTGCCAACGTGAGCTCCACCGATGCCTTCAAGCTGTTTGAAGCCCTGGCACTGCTGGCGGCGGGTGTGGCATTTGGCTGGTGGCAGCTGCGCGATGTGGCCAAGGCACGCGAAGCGTCTCGGCATGCCGCGCAAGAGCGGGAGCAGGAGGCCGAGCGCCCCATGAGCGAAGCCGGCGCAGCGCCCGCACCGCCTGCACCGCCCGCACCGCCTGGTCGAGGCAGCAGCACACCCGCTGCCCCCCGCCGCGACCCCTGACCCGACAGCCATGAACAGCACCCTGAAGATCGTGCATGTCCTGTGTGCCTGCCTGTTCCTGGGCAATGTGGTGGTCAGCGGCATCTGGGCGGCACTGGCCGAACGCACGCGCAACCACGCCATCATCCAGTTCAGCAACCGCCTGGTGCTCATCACCGACCTGATGTTCACATTGACCGGTGCCCTGGGCGTGGTGTTCACCGGCCACCTGATGGCCGGCCGCTACGGCGGCGACACCGCCCACCCGTGGATCACCTGGAGCTACGTGCTGTTCGGCATCAGCGGGCTGATCTGGATGCTGGTGCTGGTGCCGATTCAGCTGAAGCAACGCCGGCTGTTGCAGAGCACGACGCAGATCACCAGCGAATACCTGCAGTGGTCGCGCATCTGGCAGGTTTCGGGCGCGGTGGCCACGGTGCTGCCCCTGCCCATCGTCTACCTGATGGTGACCAAGGCCGCCTGAAGGGCCGCAACGGGCCGGCCCCACCGCAACATGGCCCCACTCGACCCGGCGCTGAAAGGCCGCGTGGTGCTGATCACCGGCGCGGCCTCGGGCATTGGCGCGGCCGGTGCCTTGGAACTGCAGCGCCGCGGTGCCACGGTGGTGCTGGTGGACTGTGACGCCGCCGCACTGGACCGCGGCGCGGCTGCGTCGGGCGCCAGCGTGCTGACGGCGGTGGCCGACGTCACCTCGCTGCCGCAGTGCCAGGCGGCGGTGGCCGCCACCCTGGCCCGCCACGGCCGCATTGACGTGGTGTGGGCGAATGCCGGCATGGCCTCGTTCGGCCCGCTGTCCCACACCGACCCGCAGGCCTTCAAGCGCTGCATTGACGTGAACGTGATGGGTGTGTTCAACACCGTTCGCAGTGCGCTGCCCGCGTTGATGGCCCAGCGCGGGTACATCGCGGTCACGGCCTCGGTGTCTTCGTTTGCGCACCCGCCGCTGATGTCGGCCTACGCTGCCAGCAAAGCCGCCGTCGAAGCACTGTGCAACGCCTGGCGCATCGAACTGGCTGCACACGGTGTGGGCGTGGGCGCCATCCATGCACATTGGGTCAGCACGGCGCTGATCAGCGAGGGCAACCTGCACCCGGCCTTCACGCGCCTGCGACAAACCATGCCGGCGCTGTTGAACCGCGAAACCACGGCCGCCGACGCGGCGGTGCTGATAGCCGACGGCATTGCACGGCGCGCGCGCCGCATCTGGGTGCCGCGCTGGGTGCGCGTGCTGCACGCGCTGCGGGCCCTGCTGCACACACCGCTGGCCGAAAGGGAACTGCTGCGTGCAGCGCCGGAGATGGAAGCCCGTTACCTGGAAGTGCTGGCCACCGAAGGCACCGCAGCGTCGTCATACGGGCCCCGCGAATTGCAGCGGCAGGTTGAGCAGGCCGGCCCAATCACTTGATGGCAGTGCCGCGCGCCTTCCCTGCTTGCTGCGGGCCAGGCGCCTGGCCGCCCGGCACAGCGCAACGCGGCGCCACTCAGCCCCGCCGCGGCATGCGCCACGGCAGCATCAGCCGCACGGGCAGCGACACCACGCGCGGCAGGTCCAGCGTTTCATGCACCGAAGTCACCTGCTCGCCCAGCAGGCCCGAGCTGAGCACCGAGCGCACGTAGAACGGCGTGTCTTCCAGCGTCTGCACCACGCTCGCAGGCACGGCGGCGTCGCTGCGCTGGTTGCGCGGCAGGCCCCACTTGCTGCGCGGCAGCCGTTGCCGGGGCGGCGGCACAAAGGCGCTGCTGCTGCCGTCGGGCGCAAAACGCTGCGCGATGACACGCTCTGCGCCGGTCACGGACCTGACGTCGTACACCACCGCGGTGCTGGCGTCGCGCAGCACGGCGCGTGACCAGTCCCATTCCCTGAAGCCCCGGTCCACGGGTTCGTCGCCTTCGTTGCTGTCCATGTAGGCAGCGCCGGCCCAGCGGGCGCCCGGTTGCTGCAGGTCCACTTCCACCCGCGCGCAGGGCGCGATGGGGCCCCACCGGTGCATGGCGTCAGCGTCCAGGTTGGTGACGAAGTTGCACAGCCCCTGCGGGTGCACACGCACCTGGCCACGCACCCGGCGCGGCAGCGGCACCGACCATTCGTCGATGTCGAACACCAGCGCCTGCCCGTCCCAATGCACCCTGCTGGGGCCGATGTTGAATTCCCGCGCACTGCGGTTGCAGCTGGCGCGCCCGCGTTCGGTCATGGTCCAGCGCCGCCCGGCGTCGCCGTACAGGGCCACGTTCAAGGCGCAGAAGTCGTCGGGGTTGCCGCTGCCAAAGGCCCGCGAGGCGGCGTAGTACGGTGAAAAGACGCTGCCGACAAAGGCGATTAGGCTCAGGCCGTGTCGGCCGTCGTCGCTGAGCGCGTCAACGTACCACCAGAGGTAGCCACCCCGCGCCACCGGCTGGTCGAATCGAGGCGTGCCATCAGGGCTGCGGCCGCCAACTGTCCCGACAGCGCGGCCATCGGCACGCCCGGACCCGGGTGCACTCCCCCGCCCGCCAGAAAAAGTCCCGGCACCCGGCTCTGCGCCGACGGCCGGCGAAACGACGACATCCAGCCGTGGGTCGCCGTGCCGTACAGCGCGCCCCCGCTGCCCGGGAACAGCCGGTGGAAGTCCCAGGGCGTCGTGCGCCGGACCTGATGCGGCTGCCACGCGACGTGCAGGCCACAGTGGCGCATCAGATTCAGGCTCTGCTTCTCGCATGCTTCGGTCTCCCCATCTGCAAAAGGCCCGCAGTCGCCGCGCGCCGGTGCATTCACCAGGCACAACAGGCGCTCAGCCTGGCCCTGTGACACCGCCGGCCCGGCGCCACGGTCTTGTGCACAAACATACACGGTGCCACGCTGCGGCAGCCGGCCCTTGCCGAAGATGTCGGTGAACTCGGCGGCGTAGTCGTTGTCGAAGAAAACGTTGTGCCGCTCCAGCGCAAACCCGGCTGTGGGCGCGTGCACGGCCCACGTCAGCGCCGACAACGAACGCTGCTCAACCGGCACTGCGGGCACGGCCCGCTGCGGCGCTTCACCCAGCAGGCCCCGGGCCAGCGCCTGCGGGTCGCCATTGAACACCACCGAATCGGCGGCCAGAACTTCGCCACTCTCAAGCCGCACACCGCTGGCGCGGCCGCCGGTCACCAGGATCTGCTGGCACGGGCTGGCGTACCGGATGCAGGCGCCGCGCTGCGCAGCCCAGTCGGCCAGGCGCTGCGCCAGCGCGTGCATGCCGCCCTGCACCGACCACACACCGTCCATCTCCACTTGTGCAATCAGCATCAGCGTGGCCGGTGCCTGCCACGGCGATGAACCGGTGTAGGTGGCATAACGGCCGAACAGTTGCTGCAGCCGGGGGTCTCTGAATTGCCGGGCCAGCGTGTGCCACAGGCTTGAAAAGGGCCCCAGGCCCGCCAACGTGGCCAGCCCGCGCGGGCCCAGGCCGGTGGCCATGGACCACAGGCTGGGCCGGCCCGCACGGATGTAGGGCTGTTCCAGCTGCTGGTAGACACGGCGTGCCTGCTGGCAAAAGACCACGAAGCGGTGCGCTTCGTCTGGGCCGGCAAAGGCCGCCACGGCGTCCACTGACCGTTGGTGATCTGCAAACAGGTCCAGCGTCGCGGTGCTGCTTCGCCAGGCATGGCGGGCCAGCACCGGCAGCGGCGTCAGCGCCGGCAGGTCGGTCAAGGACAGGCCGGCTGCGGCCATCACGCTTTCGAATACCCAGGCCATGGTCAGCACGGTGGGCCCGGCGTCCACGGCCGTGCTGTCCACCCACTGGCGGCGTATCTTGCCGCCGGGATGCTGTGCCGCCTCCACCAGCGTCACCCGCAGGCCCCGGTGGGCCAGCAGCAGCGCAGCCACGAGGCCGCCCATGCCAGCGCCGACCACCACCACCCGGTGTTCAGCCGGCGTAGGCAAAGGCCTGCCCCTTCCAGCAGCCCTGCACCGACAACGGTTCAAAGCGCACGAACATCGACTCTGCAAAGTGGTGGCCTGCATAGGCCGCCTGGATGGCCTGCAGATGCGCGCCGCTGCGGGCGTAGGCGTCCAGCGCAGCAGCGTCGCGCCACAGGCTGAATGTGCACTGCCGGAGAAACGGGGCTTCACCCAGGCCCACGGCCAGGTCACAACCTGGCGCCTGCTGCAGCGCGCGCTCCGCCGCCGGCTGCATGCGCCAGAAAGCCGCCAGCCGTGAAGGCTTGATCGAAGCCCGCGTCAACGAAGCCACCGGCCCGCCCGGGGCACCGGGGGCACCCACTTTCAGCGCCGCGCCCGACCAGGAACCCTTGCACGACGTGGCCTGCAACACCGCCACACAGCACTCCCGGCTGCGCTGCCGGTAGGCCTGCAGCAGCGGCGAAGCCTGCACAAACCTGCAAGCCGCAGCGTCGTGGTCAAAACCGAGGAACAGGCCTTGGCGCGACCCGCTGGGCCGCAGGCCGAAGCCACCCCCGTGGCCGCTGCCCAGCACCTTGGAAAACACCAACCCCGGAACGCGGCGCAGCGGCCAGCCCTGCAGCACCAGGCGGGACCAGCCCCACAGGCGGTGCGCGGGCGCAAAGTCAGCCAGCACCAGCACCACCACGCGGCCGGCGTCGGCGCAGTGGGCTGCAGGTTCGTGCCGTGGCTTGGCGGGCATGGGAACCGATGTCACGCCGGGTGCGGCCGGTGCCGCCTGCAGGCTCGCGGCTTCGGGGGCATGCAGCGGCTTCACGCTGCGCGGCGCAACACGGCCAATGGCAGCTTGAAGACAACGCGCTCGTCAGGCCCCGGCATTTCCTGCACCACCTGTGCGCCCAGACTTTGCAGCCGCTGCACCACGCGCTGCACCAGCACCTCGGGTGTCGATGCGCCCGCCGTCACGCCCACCCGCTGCACACCGGCCAGCCAGGCGGAGTTGATGCCGCTGTCGTCCTGCACCAGGTGCGCCGGTAAGCCCTGCTGCAGCGCCACTTCGCGCAGCCGCTGCGAATTCGAACTGTTGCTCGCACCCACCACCAGCACCAGTTGTGTGGTTTGCGCCAGGCCGCGCAGCGACTGCTGGCGGTTTTGCGTGGCGTAGCAGATGTCGGTGATGTCCGGCCCTATCAGGTGGTGGAACCGCCGCTGCAGGCTGGCAATCACCTGCCGGGTGTCGTCCACGCTCAGCGTGGTTTGCGTCACATAGGCCACGCTCGCGTCGTCTGCAAAGGGCAGCGCCGCCACGTCGTCGGCCGTGCCGACCACATGCACTGGTGCGTCCACCTGCCCCACCGTGCCGACCACTTCCTCGTGGCCGGCATGGCCGATGACAACGATGTGGTGGCCCATGCGGGCATAACGCTGCGCCTGGACGTGCACCTTGGCCACCAGCGGGCAGGTGGCGTCGATGGTGTTCAGCCCCCGGGCCTGCGCCTGCCTTTCAACGGCCGCGGCCACACCATGCGCGCTGAAGACGGTGGTGGCACCCGCGGGCACCTGGTCGAGGGCGTTGACGAAGACCGCACCACGCGATCGCAGGTCTTGCACCACATGCCCGTTGTGCACGATCTCGTGGAACACGTAGACGGGCGCGCCGTGGATGCGCAGCGCCCGTTCGACGATGTCGATGGCCCGCGTGACGCCGGCGCAAAAGCCGCGGGGCTGGGCCAGCAGCACGGTGGACAAGCCGGGCACGGTGGCGTTCACGGCGGCACCGCTGTTCACCGCGCCCGGGCTGGAAATCACTTCACCGTCACTTCCACGCGGCGCGCCGCAGGGTCGTCACCGGCCAGGTTGGCCTCGGCAGACTGCGGCTTTTCCAGCACCACGCGTTCAGTCGGGATGCCCGCCGCCAGCAGGGCGTCGCGCACGGCAAAGGCGCGCCGCTTGGCCAGGTCCTGGTTCGTGGCCAGCACACCGGCGGCCGAGTGGTAGCCCGAAATCGTGGCCTTGGCGCCGGCCGAAGCCTTCATCGCATCCACCAGCTGGGTCACCGTCTTCCCCTGGTCGCCCTGCAGCGCGGCAGAACCGGTGCCGAAGTACATCACCAGGCGCAGGGCCTCGGCCACCGCAGCCGCCACCGGTGTGGCCGCTGCAGGTACGGCCGGGGGAGCCGCCTGCGGCACATGGGCCGACAGCAGTTCGGGGTGGTTCTTCGCCATGGCCGCGCCCAGCAACGGCTTGTTCACGCCCTGATGGCAGGTGCTGCAGTTGACCTTGGCCACGTCGCCCTTGACGCCCAGGCGATTGGCCGGGAAGGTGCTGGTCAGCGGCTCCATGTAGGCCACGTTCAGGTCCCGCGCCATGCGGATGCCGTGGTAGGCGGTGACGCGCTGCGGTGGTGCTTCGCTCCACGACTGGAAGTTGCGCGTGTTGTGGCAGAAGGTGCAGTTCACGCCCAGCGACTCCGACATGTGCACCATCAGCGCATAGGTGTGCTCGGCCTGCTTGGTGGTGCTGCGGTTGGCGTTGGTGCTGGTCAGCTTCAATGCGCTGTTGCCGTTGACGCGGATGGGCTTGTCTTCCAGCAGGTAGGGCGTGAAGGGGTCGAACGGCAGCGACGACAGGCCCACCGACGGCGCAGCGATGTTCTGGCCCGCCAGGTCGCCCATCACCGACTGCGCGGTGTATTTGCGGTCGCCGGGGGCGAACCAGATTTTTGCAGGCACTGGCTCACCGCGGTGGCAGGTGTAGCAGGTGACACCGGTGTCACCCACGTGCTGCTTCCAGTCGGCGTTCAGGTGCTGCGTCATCTGCACCATGCGGCGAGCCACCACCTTGGTGTACTTGCTGTCGTCGGCCAGGTTGGCCAGGTTGTGGCAGTAGCCGCAGCCTTCCTGCGGCGCCACCCAGGCCGTGATGCTGGCCATGTGGCGGGTGAATTCACCAACGCTCAAGTGGCCCAGCACCTTCACGTTCTTGTACACCTCGCCGGCCTTGGGCCCTTCAGAAGCGGCCGGGGGTGTGGATTCGGGCGCCTGGTTGTTGCGCACCGTGATGGCGTCGGTGCGTGGGTTGTTCACCTGTTCCATACCAGTGCCGCGGTAGCCGTTCTGGATGGCGGTGATCGGTGGCCTTTCACAGCCGGCCAGCAGCGCGGCTGACAGGCCCGCGGCGACAAGGGCAGCGCATCGGGTGGTGAAGCTCATGGCTTGGCTCCCAGCAGGGCGGGGTCGACACTGACCGGGTACACGGCCGGATAGGAAGGCACCACACCGTGCTTCATGGACCACAGGTACCAGTTGTCCACCACCGGGCCTGTCAGCAGGATGCCGATGCCGCCCACCAGCGGGCACAGCACGGCAAACCACCAGGCCCAGCGGTGTATCGACTCCATGCTGGCATTGAAGCCCATGGTCCAGCGCCAGAACAGCGCCGCACGTTCACTGGCGGTGCCGCGGTCGACGATCTGCTCGATCTCGCGCTCGCCGCCAAAGCGGCTGACCGCCAGGATGGTGGCGCCGTGCATGGCGAACAGCAGCACCGAGCCATACAGGAACACGATGGACAGCGCGTGGAACGGGTTGTAGAACAGGTTGCCGTGGCGCAGCGACAGCGCAGACACCCAATCCAGGTGCGGGAAGATGCCGAAGGGCACCGCCTCGCTCCAGCTGCCCATCATGATGGGCCTGAAGAAACCGCACACCAGGTACAGCCAGATGGCGGCGGCAAAAGCCCAGGCCACGTGGGTGCCCAGCCCCAGCTGCCGTGCGCGCCGGTAGGTGCGCGCCCACCACAACAGGATGGACACCGTGAGCAGGAAACCGACGATCAGCCACCAGCCACCCTGCGCCAGCGGCGGAATGCTCAGGCCAAAGGCAGGCGGCGGCGGTTCCAGCGCCAGCCAGAACAGCTGGCGGATCAGCTGCAGCGGGCTCCAGTCCACCGAGGCCAGCATGTTGAAACCGATGATGTTGAAGGCCAGCGTGCCGAACACCAGCGAAGCCACGCCCAGACCGCCCAGGTAGATGGGCCCGATCTGCGCGTTGCCGATGCGGCCCAGCAGGTGCCACAGGAAAGGTTTGCCGGTGCGGCGCCAGTCGCCACGGGGCAAGGCCGGCCCGCCGTGCAGCGGCCCTACGGGCTGCACTTCGGTAAAGAGGTTCTGGTTCTCTATCGAGAACAGCGGCTGAAATTGAGCCATGTGGTTTTCTCCTCGCTGCGCTGCAATGCGGTTGTGGTTGTCGCTTCACTTGCCCCAGATGGGCATGTTCAGCCACCAGCCCCACCACTCTGGCCAGCCCCGGGTCCAGAACGGGCCGCTGACCACGATGCACAGGGCCGCGAACCACACCGAAGCCAAAGCCAGAAACAGGCCCACGCGGTGGATGCCCAGCGTGCCCACCGAATAGCCGATGAAGTCGCGGAAGAACGTGTCTTCATGTTCAGGCGTCTTCACCAGCTGGCCCTTGCCCGGGTTGGTGGAAGACAGCACCAGCCCGCCGTGCATCGACAACGCCAGCGTGGTGGCGAAGAACAGACTGGCGGCGATCATGTGCCACGGGTTGTAGTGAAAGTGCAGGAACTGGTAAGCCACGTTGCTGACCCAGTCCAGGTGGCTGTAGATGCCATACGGGAAGGCGTGGCCCCAGGCGCCCATCAGCACCGGCCTGATCACCTGCAGCGTTGCATAGGCCAGGATGGCGAACGCAAAGGCAAAGGGAACGTGCAGCCCCATGCCCAGCTTGCGGGAAATCTCCACCTCGCGCAGCGCCCAGGAGCCGAAGGCACCCAACGCGCAGACGGTGATGATCTGCCACAGCCCACCTTCCATCAGCGGCGCCATGCGCAAGCCGTAGGAGAGGTCGGGCGGCGCGATGCTGATCTGCCACAGGTTCCAGGTGGGGCCCATGGCCGCACCCCAGAGGATCATCGTCGTGCCCAGCAGCGAAAAGAACGCTGTGGTGATGCCGAAGAACCCGACATAGAACGGGCCTACCCAGAAGTCGAACAGGTCGCCACCCAACAGGGTGCCACCGCGGACTCGGTACTTGCGTTCAAAACTCAGCATGGCCATGTTGTGTCCTCCGTGCGCGCGCAGGGTGTGCGCGGCATCAGGGTTCAGTTCTGCAAACGAAAAATGCCTGGTCGGAACTGGCGGGCGCTCTGTTCACACAGACCCAGTGGCGCCCGCCATGGGTAACGGCTTTGAACCGTTATTTGGGCATCGGCGCGTTTTGCGCGGCCTTCGCGGCTTTCACCGTGTCGGGATGCCAGGTGTTGATGTTGTAACGATCGCCACTGATTTGAATCAGGTGGATGCTCGTCGACACAAACGCAATCATCAGACCCGTGAGGATGATGGCCTTGCGCGGATCGACGACTCGCCAGAAACGCCACATGTTGCTTTCCTTTGCACTAGTTCAATTGGGAAATGACGGTGTAGACGGCGCGTTTGACGCCATCAAACATCGACCTTGCGCCCTCTGCCCCGGGCAGAAAGGCACGCCAGTCTTGAGCAACCAATGTCAGAACCACAGCCACGGCCAGGAATGCGATGAACATCACAACGAAGGTGCCTTTGAAGCCCTTGAGAGAGCCCGCGTGGTGGGTCGAGTGGTGGCCTGCAATGTCATGTGCCATGGTGAGCTTCTTTCAGTGGAATGTCAGAACCAGGGGCGCCAGATCCAGACCAGGCTGTGCGCGAAGAAAGCTCCAGCAGCCCACAGCAGGTACCCTTTGATGTAGTACCCGTGGAACTCCTGGCATTCGTCGTCGGTCAGACCTGACGGATTCACGTTTGAAGCCATAGCTCAAACTCCTCCAGAAAATGCCTTGCGGCGGAAACCACACCCAGGGGGTGCGGACGACGGACCACGGCTGCTGTTGAGGCGGCAGTGGACATGCGCAGTGACGTGCATTGCGCGTGTGGGGTTGTGGCGGGCGGGCGCGGGCGACGTCATGCGCCCACCGGTGCGGGTTGGGTGCCAAACAGGCGGTTCAGCAGCGCGCTGCTCACGCGCTCTTCACCGTGCTGGCGCGCTGCAGATTCGGCGGCATCCCGCAGCCGCTTGGCGGCCGATATGCGCAACAGCACGGGTTCGGCGTCGATCAGGTCCTGCAGGCGTTCGCGCGCGCTGTCGTCCCAAGGCAAGGGCTGCGCCAGGCGGCTGGGCGTGGCGTCCACCTTGTCCAGCTCGGTGCCCAGCGGCAGGATGTGGAACAGCGCGTCAAACAACGCGTTGCAGAATTCCTGCACGATGTAGGTGGCGCCCGCGTAGCCCATGAACGGCGTGCCAGTGTGCCGGCGGATGATGGCGCCGGGGAACGAAGCCGGTATGTAGGCAGGCTTCGGGCCATGCCCGGCACTGCCAATCTCGGCCAGGTACATGCGCTCGTTGTACGAGCCGAACATCACCAGCGGCGGCTTGTCGTGCGTGAGCTTGCGCACCGTTTCGTTGTCGGTCTTCTCGCCGGCCTTGCGCGCCACCGCAAAGTTGCAGGGCAGGCCCAGTTCGTCTTCCAGGAAGTGGCGAATGCCGCGGCTGTAGGTTTCGTTGGCCACCACCGCAAAGTTGGCGGTGCCGAAGAAGTCCTGCGTCACGCTGCGCCACAGGTCCCAGATGGGCTTGATGGTGGTGTGCTTCTCGCGCTGGATGAAGGGCTCGGGGTCCAGGTGCAGCAGCTGGCCCAGCTGGCGCAGGAACGCCGTGGTGCTGTGCAGCCCGATGGGGGCCTGCAGGTAGGGCCGTTCCAGCGCTTCACACAGCATGCGGCCGTACTCGCGGTACATGCAGATGTTGACGTCGGCTTCCACCAGGCGCGACACGTCGGCCAAGTGGCTGCCCAGCGGGAACACCATGTTCACCTCGGCACCGATGCCCTGCACCAGGCGCCGTATCTCGGCCAGGTCGCTGGGCATGTTGAAGGTGCCGTAGCAGGGGCCGATCAGGTTCACCCGGGGCTTCTCACCCGCGGGCCTTTCGGCAAAAGGCGTGCGCTGCGGCACCTTGCGCAGGCCGTACTGCGTCCACAGCCAGAACATGGCGCGGTTGGCGCACTGCCACTGGTCTTCGTCGATGGTGCGCGGCAGGAAGCGCTGGATGGTGGTGCCTTCGGGCGTGACGCCGCCACCGATCATCTCGGCAATGGAACCGGTGACCACCACGCTGGGCAGGTCGGGGTCCAGCGCAGCGTGGGCGCGTTTCATTGCGCCTTCGGTGCCTTCGCGGCCCAGTTGTTCTTCGGCCAGGCCCGTCACCACGATGGGCAGTTCATGCGGGGGCAGCGCGTCGGTGTAGTGCAGCACCGAAGTCACCGGCAGGTTCTCGCAACCCACCGGGCCGTCGATGATGACCTGCAGGCCCTTGATGGCGGTGAAAACGTAGACCGCACCCCAGTAGCCGCCGGCCCGGTCGTGATCGATGATGAAGGCCATCAGATCATCTCCTCGGCCTTGCGCTTTTTCAGCAGCTTGATGACCTGGCGCTTGGTCTCGGCACGGAACTCGGGCCGTTCCTGCGGCACACCTTCCCAGACACCGGCCTTGTCGCCGCCGCCCACGTCGCCGAAGAAGTCGCGCATCTGCTGGAAGCGGGCCTTGTTGCCGATGGCGGCATTCACCACTTGGGCCAGCGAACCGGCTCCAGCCGGGCCCATCAGCGGGCGCGCGGAGATCAGGTTGGTGAAGTACAGCGAAGGAATCGTCGCCGCCTTCGCGGCCTGCACCACGGGCGTGGTGCCGATCGCCAGGTCGGGCTTGAATTCGCGGACAGCGGCAATGTCCTGTTCCAGCGAGGCCCGGTACTGCACGTGCACGCCGCGCGCCTGCAGCCATTCCAGGTCAGGTGCCGACCAGGGTGTCTTCGGGCAGGCGGTGCCGACATAAGGAACGTCAGCACCACTTTCGATGAGCAAGCGTGCCACCAGCAGTTCACTGCCCTCATAGCCACTGACGGTGATGCGGCCCTTGACGGGTGCCTTGGCCAGCACGCCGCGAATGGCCGGCAGGAAGCGGTTCTTTGCCGCGTCGATCTGCGCCTGGCCGATGTTGCAGGCCTGGCCGATGGCCTGCAACCAGGCCTCGGTGCCGTCGTGGCCCACCGGCGCCGACGGCACGGTGGTGCGCCCGGCGGCGGTGAATTCGCGCACGCTGGCGGTGTAGAAGGGGTGAATGGCGGCCACCGCCGCGCAGTCCAGTGCCGCATACAGCTCGCGCCATTCGCGCGTGGGCACGGCCGGGCCGGCGGCCAGGCCCATGGGCTCGAGCATGGCGCCGATGATCATCGGGTCGGCCGGGAACATCTCGCCCAGCAAGGCCACCGTGGGTTTGCTGGACACACCATGGCGCGGTGCCGTCACCGGCCCGGCGGTGGCCTCGGCGCGTGCGTACTTCAGCATCGCGCCGGCCAGCACGTCTTTCGCTTCAGCGTGCGTGGGCACCCCAAAGCCCGGCACGTCGATGCCGATGATGCGCACGCCGTTGATCTGTCGCGGCAGCAACTGCAGCGGCACGCCGCTGGCCGTGGGCACGCACAGGTTGATGATGACGATGCTGTCGTACTTCTCGGGGTCGGCATGGGCATGCACCGACTCGCGGATGTCTTCGAACAGCTTTCCCGTGACCAGGCTCTCGCTGTTGAACGGCACGTAGCCCACGCTGCGGCGCGCGCCGTAGAAGTGGCTGGTGAAGGTCAAGCCGTAGACACAGCAGGCGCTGCCGCTGAGGATGGTGGCCGTGCGGCGCATGCGCAGGCCCACCCTCAGCGAACCGAAGGCCGGGCACATGCTCTGCGGTTGGTCGTGCGGACCGGCGCCTTCTGGCAGCGGGTAGTCGGTGGCGTACTGCTGCAGCACCGCGCTCTTGCCCGCGGCCTGCGCGGCAGCGCGCAAGGCGTCCTGGCCGGAATGGCAGCCGACGCCGTCGCCTTGCAGGGCGGCAGGATTGGTGACAGCGGGCATGGTGCTCATGGCGACGGGGTGCTTCAGGCCGCGTCGTAGACGACTTCGAGCGTGGGCTTGACGATCTCGTGCTTGCCCACCATGTCGAACACCGTGGCCGGTTCCATCTTGAAATCGCGGCCCGTCACCTCGGCGCTGAACAGGCCCAGCAGCTGGTCTTGTGTCTGCGGCCTGGGGCGCACGGGCGGCGCTTCGGCGACGTTGATGGCCAGTTCCTCGAACAGCGGCGCCCACTGCGTGCCGGGCCGGCCGATGATCTCGTAGCTGGCGCTCTTGCGGCGGATGTCTTCATGCGCCGGAATGGCGGCCAGCACCGGTATGCCCGCGGCCTGCGCGAAGGCCTGCGCCTCGCCGGTGCCGTCGTCCTTGTTGATGACCACACCTGCCACGCCGACGTTGCCACCCAGCTTGCGGAAGTATTCAACCGCGCTGCACACGTTGTTGGCCACGTACAGGCTCTGCAGATCGTTGCTGGCCACGACGATGACCTTCTGGCACATGTCACGTGCAATCGGCAGGCCAAAGCCTCCGCAGACCACGTCGCCCAGGAAGTCGAGCAGCACGAAGTCGAAGCCCCAGTCGTGGAAGCCCAGCTTTTCCAGCGTCTCGAAGCCGTGGATGATGCCCCGCCCACCGCAGCCGCGGCCCACCTCGGGCCCGCCAAGCTCCATGGCGTACACACCGTCGCGCTTGAAGCACACGTCGCCGATGGCCACTGCTTCGCCTGCCAGCTTCTTCTTGCTGCTGGTCTCGATGATGGTGGGGCAGGCCTTGCCGCCGAACAGCAAGCTGGTGGTGTCGCTCTTGGGGTCGCAGCCGATCAGCAGCACCTTCTTGCCCTGCTGCGCCATCATGTAACTCAGGTTGGCCAGCGTGAAGCTCTTGCCAATGCCGCCCTTGCCGTAGATGGCGATGATCTGCGTGGTCTTGGCCGCAGGGGAAGTGGCCACCGGGCTGGGCTCGATGGCGGCTTCAGCGCGCAGCAGTTGCGCCATCGAAGGCTTCAGCGTGATGGGAATGGTGGATACCGTGGCCGTGCCGTGCTGGGTGCTCATGCTTGGTGTCTCCAGTCCAGAATCATCTTCAGGCAGTCGGCGTCGCCAAAGGCCGTGCGGTAGGCCGATTCGGCCTGTTCAAAACGCGCCTGGTGCGTGATCAGCCCTTCCAGCGACAGCGTGCCGTCTTCAATCAGTTGCTTCACCGCCAGCAGGTCGGCACGCTTCCATTCGGCAGCCACGCGAAGGCGGGCCTCGCGCATGAATGCCGGTGCGAAGTTGAACGACAGGCGTTCGTTGTAGAAGCCCGCCAGAACAATCTCGCCGCCCGGGCGCAGCCGCCCGACCAGCGAGTCCAGAATGGCTGCATCACCGCTGACGTCGTAGATGGCGCGGTAGTCGCGCCTCGGGTCGTCTTCGGGCTTGACCACCCCATAGCCGTCTGCACCCTGCGCGCGGCGCTCGTTCAGTTCCCACACGGTGGTGGGGTTGCCCGCCGCCACGTTCAAGCGCGCCAGCAGACGCCCCAACACTCCATGACCGACGATCAGGTCGGGCGGTTCGATGGGGTCACGCAGGCCGCCGCCGGCGACGGCGTGGTACGCCGTGGCGGCCAGGGCCAGCAGCACCGCCCGCTCGCCCAGTGCAGGGTTCACCGTGACCAGGCGTTTGCCGGGTACCACCAGCCGTGCGGCTGCACCGCCGAACAAGCCGCGCACCGGGCCAAAACAATTGGCTCCGGGCACGAACACCTGTTCGCCCACCTGCAGGCCCGACCGCGCGCCGGCCTGCACCACCTGCCCCACCGATTCATAGCCCGGCACCAGCGGGTAGCCCATGCCCGGGAACGTGGGCATGCGCCCGGTCCACAACAGCTTTTCCGTGCCGGTGCTGATGCCACTGAACGCCACGTCCACCACCACGTCTTCGTCACCGGGTGCAGACAGTTCCAGCGCACTGAGCGCCAGTTGTTCTGGCTTTTCCAGGACCACGGCCAGCGTGTTCATCGAGCCACCCGATTCACCTGCCCGTCCCGTGAGCGCTGGCTGTTTTCGAAGGTGAAATTGCGGGACATGCTGGCGGCCTTGGGTTGTCTGAGTGTCACTTTACGATGACTGTTGTAAGTGTCAAGTCTTATTTACATTTATCTCCCGAACCACTTGTGCCTGCGGTCAAGCCGCCAGCGTGGCCGACTGCGAAGAGGGGGTGCGCGCCACCAGCAGGCCCACCTGCAAAGGCAGACGGGTGGGCAACGACCGCACCGCTTCAAAGCCGGCGGCTTGCAACATGGCGGCCAATTCGTCGCGGCGGCGCGGCCGGCCACGGCCCATGGCCAGCAGGTAGAAGCCGAAGTAGGCGTCACCCATCGGCTCGGCGCCCTGTGTGCCGCTCATGGGTTCCGCCAGCACCAGCGTGCCGCCGGCGGGCAGCGCGGTGCGTATGGAGCGCAGCAGGTGCATCACGCGGTCGTCGTCATGGTCGTGGGCCACGCGTATCAGGGTCACCACGTCGGCACCCTGCGGCAGCGGGTCGCTCAGGAAATCTCCGCCCGTCACCCGGCTTCGTTGCGAAAGCCCCAACCCGTTCAGGCGCCGCTGCGCGCTCTGGGCCACGGCCGGCAGGTCGAACAGCATCAGTTCCAGTTTGGGGCACCGTTCAGCGGCCGCTGTCAGGAAACGGCCTTCGCCGCCGGCCACGTCCAGCAGCAAGCGGTGGGCACTGAAGTCGTAGGCATTCAGGATCTCCTGCGCCACCAGCGGCTGCGACGCCGTCATCAACGCCGAATAGGCCGCCACGTCGCGGGCCGGCAGGTCGCCCGGCCGCGCAACCGACGCATAAGGGAAACAGCGCCCCAGCTCCGTACCCTGCCCGCCCGCGCGCAGCAAAGCCACGGGGTCTGCCAGGTCGCGGTACAGCGTGGCGTGGTGTTCCACCATCGCCAGCAGCGCCTCGTTGCCCACCATCGGCGCCCCCAGCGGGCCCAGGCCGATGCGGCCCTGCGCCCGGGTTTCCAGCAGTCGCAGCGACAAGGCAGCGTCCAGCAGCCGGTGCACCGACTCGACCGGAAGGTCCAGCCGCTGCCCGATCTGCTGGCGGCTCAAAGCCCCTTGGGCCAGCATCTCGAACAGTTCCAGCCGCACGCAGGCCAGAAGCACCTGCGAATACACAAAACCAGCCACGATGTCGAACAACTCGCGGGCGCGCTGGCGTGCCACCGGTCGGGTCAACACAAACCCGGCAGCCCAGTGCTGAAAACGTGCACTGCCCACGGTGCGGTCGCGCCAGTTGCACCAACGCTCCACCCAGCTGTCCAGCCAACGCGCGGTGGCGGCCATCGGTGCGGGGGTGGCGGTTACGGTGGGCTTCATCGTCTGCGTTCCTGCATGTGTCTTCAAGTGCCTGCCGTTCAAGTACCCGGCGTTGGAGCGCTGGCCTTCAGGCGGCACGCGCCAGGTCCAGGCGCATCGCCGTCGGCACCAGGCGTTCCGATTCGCTGCGCACCAACTCTCGCAGTTGCGGCGCGCCAGCACACGCCGGCACGGCGTCAACGGCGTCTTCAACCATCTGCTGGAACTGGCGCACCGCACCCGCGATGCCCAGCTCGCGCACCACGTTCGGCCGCCCCAGCACCGCGTCGCGGCCTGCGGGCTTGCCCAGCCAGTCGGGGGCCGCAGCCACGTCGCGGATGTCGTCGGCCGACTGATAGGCCTCGCCCAGCCGCTCGCCCAGCAGACGCCAGGGTTGTGGGTCTGCGCCGGCCGCCTGGGCACCGGCCATGGTGGCCGCCGCAAACAGCGCGCCGGTCTTCAGGCGGTGGTACTCGCGCAGCGGCACGTGCGGCTCACATTCCCAGGCCTGGCCCGCGGTGATGCCCAGCGGCATGCCCACGCCGCGGGTCAGCGTAAGCAGCAGGCCGGCCAGACGCTGCGGGTGAAGCGCTGCCGCGTGCGCCAGCGTCTCAAACGCCAGCACGATGAGCGCATCGCCCGCAAGCACGGCCACGCGCTCGCCATAACGGCGGTGGATGGAAGGGTGGCCGCGACGCGTGGGTGCGTCGTCGAAGCAGGGCAGGTCGTCGTGCACCAGCGAAGCACAGTGCAGCAATTCAATGGCAGCTGCAGCAGCGTCGCTGAGCGCCGGGGCATCGTCGCCATGGGCCATCGCCACGGCCATGCACAGGTGCGGGCGTATGCGCGCACCACCGGGAAAGACCGCATGCCGAACCGCAGCACTCAAACGGGGCGGGCACCCGGCCGAAGCCGCACCCACCAGGGCGGCATCCAGCGCCTTTGAAATTCTCTGCGTGGCCGACACGACGATCCTCCTGATGGCACCCGGGGCGCCGGAACTTCAAGGGCCGTTCACTGTCAAACGGCATTGACTTTTTATAGTGTCAACAAGAGTAGACACTTTGCCCGTGGCCGTCAACCGGGCTCACCCTGCGTTGCACAAGCGCCGCACAAGGAGCCCAATCAGAGGGTGATCACCGGGGTCTTCGTTGCTTCAACCCATGTCAGTAACATCTGTCGGACTAACTGTCCTGCTACATTTACAGTGAGGTTGTGCATGCCCATGCATCAAGGTCTTCCGGGTCCTGCACGGGTTGCCAACTTCCCGGCGAACGGTCAGAACCCGCCCGACCGCAGCGCCTGTCGAGGCCCGGAAACCACAAGCGTGACGCTGCCAAGGTGTCTTCCTGGAAAGTGACTGTGACAGCCGCCGACAACTCCATCGACAACGACGACCACCTCGAGCTGCAAGCGCTCGCTGGTTTGGCGCCACAACTGGCCCGCACCCTCGTGTCGGTGGCAGCAGACATCGCGTTGGTTATCGATGCTGAAGGCGTCATCCAGCACGTGGCCACGGGGAAGGAACCCATCGTTGCCCGCAGCAGCCAGTGGCTGGGCCGGCCCTGGGTGGACACGGTCACCGGCAGCACGCGGCGCAAGATCGAGATGCTGCTGTCCGAGGTGCAGGCCAACGGCGTGACGCGTCGGCGCGAGGTGAACCACACGTCGCTGGAAGCAGACGAAGTGCCCGTGGCCTACTCTGCGATACGCCTGGGGCCTGGCGGCCCGGTGGTGGCCGTGGGCCGCGACCTGCGGGCCGTGGCGGCCATCCAGCAGCGCTTTGTCGAGGCCACTCAGGCCATGGAACGCGACTACTGGAGCCAGCGCCAGGCCGAGTCGCAGAGCCGCACGCTGCACCAGGTGGCCACCGACGCCGTGCTGGTCGTGGACGCCTTCACCGGCAAGGTCCAGGAAGCCAATGAGGCCGCGCACGCGCTGCTGTCACCCCGCATGGGCAGCAGCCTGGTTGGCACCGAAATCACCGCCAACGTTCCGGTGCACGAACGCCCGGGCCTGATGGAATTGCTGGCCGCGGCCCGCACCAGCGGCCGGCCCGGCGTGATGCGCGTGCACATCGGGGCAGGTACGCCCGGACTGCACGGCGCAACGCCGACAGCGGCGGTGGAAGTGTCGGCCACGCCGCTGGGTGCTGCGCACGGCAAGGGCTTGCTGGTGCAGATGCGCGCTGCCGATGCACTGGCCGACGAAGGCGAGTCGGCGCGCCTGCGCTCCATCTGGGTGGACGGCCTGGCCGACGCGCTGGTTGTCACCGACACCGCAGGGCGCGTGCTGATGTGCAACCCGGCCTTGATGCAGTGGTGCCAGGCGGCAGCCGGCGGCGCGGCCATCCGAAACCGGCCATTGACGGAGCTGCTGGGCGACCCGGCGCACAGCCTGGCCACGGCGCTGCAAACCGCGCGGCACCGCGGTCTGGCCCACATGGACACTGTCTTCATCGGCCACCGCGACGGCGCAGCACCCACTGGGCAGTTGGCGCCCGGCGGCCCGGACACTGCGGGCCTGCAGCCCTCCACGCTGGTGGCGGTGTCGGCCATGCGGCTGGTGGTGGGTGACCAGGAATGCATCGGACTGCGGCTGCGCGCGTTGGCGCCGGCCCCCGCCGCAACGGCCGTCACCGGCCCGGTGGATCGCCTGGCCACCGCCCTCGGCCACCTGGCCGACGAGATGGGCCTGCTGCCTCTGCACGACCTGCTGCAGCAGGCCAGTGCGCTGGCCGAAAAGCACCTGATCGGCCAGGCGCTGCAACGCTGCCAGGGGCGGCTGCCTGAGGCCGGGCAACTGCTCGGTATCCCGGTGGCCACGCTGCAGGAACGCATGCAACACTTGGGCCTGACAGGCCCGGCCGCCGACCCGACGACACGCCCCCCGGGCGAAGACCCGCAGCAACCCTGGAAAGCCTGATCGCCGGTGCGGCGGGCGCTGCGAACCCCCTTGCGGGGCGGCGGCCCACGCCGCCGTTGCTGCGTGAACCCCCTGCACCCCGCCTGACTGCCCCATGCCCTTGACACCCGACGGCCCGGCGTTTGGCCAGGCCGACCTCACCAACTGCGAACGGGAACTGATCCACCTGGCGGGGTCGGTGCAGCCGCATGGCGTGCTGCTCGTACTGGACGAGGCTTCAGGGCGCATCCTGCAGCATTCCGTCCAAGCCACGCATCTCCTGCAGGTGCCGCCCAGCGCAGACTTCGCCGGCCAGCCACTGGCCAGCCTGAATCCTGAACTGCACAGCCAGGTGCAAGAACTGGCGGCCCAGTTGACCGGCGACGAGCCGGCCACCGTGCAATGCACCACCGCCAAGGGTTCACAAAGCCGGCTGTGGGAAGGCACGCTGCACCGCAACGCCCAACACCGGCTGGTGCTGGAACTTGAGCCGCGCCCGCTGCCCGACATCACCACGGTGGCCTACGGCACCGACGAACTGCTGGCCCAGGTGGCGCAGGCTGTGCAGCGCTTCAGCAACGCCGCCAGCATCGGCGTGCTGGTGGACGCGGCCAGCAAGTGCTTCCGCGACCTGATTGGGCACGACCGCGTGATGGTCTACAAGTTCGATGCAGACGGCCACGGCAAGATCGTTTCCGAGGCCCGCGACCCGCGCTTGATGTCGCTGCTGGGCCACCACTACCCCGCCACCGACATTCCGCAGCGCGCCCGCCAGCTGTACCTGCGCAACCGGGTGCGCGTGCTGGTGGATGTGCACTACCAGGCTTCGCCGCTGCAGCCGCCCACACCCCCGGGCGGCGCCGAGCTGGACATGTCGATGTGCTACCTGCGCAGCATGTCGCCGCTGCACCTGCAGTACCTGAAGAACATGGGTGTCACGGCCACCGTGGTGGTGTCGCTGGTGCGTGAAGGCCAGTTGTGGGGGCTGATTGCCGCGCACCACTGCGCGCCGCGCAACATCAGTCGCGCTGTGCGCTCGGCCTGCGAACTGCTGGGCGAGGTGCTTTCCACCCGCATCGCCGCCATCGAGAACTACGCCCACGCGCAGGTGGCGGTGATGGTGCGCCGGCTGGAACAGCGGCTCATCGAAGCCACGTCCACCGAAGGCGACTGGCGCATGGCGTTGTTCCGCAACCCCGGCACGCTGCTGCAGCCGCTGGACGCCACTGGCGCGGTGCTGTTCGTGAACGGCGAAATACTGACCACGGGCGAAGTGCCCTCCACGCCCGAGCTGCGCGAACTGCTGCAGTGGGTGGCCGGCCAACCGGACAACACGCTGTTCAGCTGCACGTCGGTGGGGCGCGCCAACGAGGCGCTGGACTCGCTGACGCCCACCGCCAGCGGCGTGCTGGCTGTGCGCCTTTCGGCCCGGCGGCCCGACTACCTGGTGTGGCTGCGCCGCGAACAGTTGACCAGCGTCACCTGGGCGGGCGACCCCAGCAAGCCCATGGTGGCCAACAACCCGATGGAGCTGTCGCCACGCAGCTCATTCGCCGCCTGGTCGGAAACCGTGCGCGGCACCGCCCTGCCCTGGACCAGTGCCGAACTGGCGATGGGCCGCGCCATCGGGCTGGCGCTGGTGGACATCATCGCCCAGGTCAACGCCGTGCGGCTGCTGATTGCAGAGCACCAGTTGACCCAGGCGCGTGACGCCGTGGGCGGTTCCCATGAAGCGCTGCTGATGGCCAACGCCAGTGGCCAGGTGCTCAGCTGCAACGCCGCGTTCACCAGCCTGACGGGCTGCGAACCGCCCGCAAGTGCCAGCCTGCAGACGGTGACGCAGTTTTTTGTGCAGCCCGAGCGCCTGCATCTGGTGCTGGCCGCGCTGCGCCCCGGCCAACCGGCATGGCGCGGCGAGATGGCACTGCAGCAGCCCGACGGCAGCGCAGTGCCCGTGATGGTGCGTGCCGAGCGTGTGGCGGCGCGCGACGGCGCCACGTTGGGCACCATCATCACCCTCTTCGACCTGCGCGACAGCAAGCGCGCGGCCCATGCGCGGCGCAACCTCGAAGCGTCGATGCAGCTTGCAGCCAACGCCCAGGCCCTGCGCCATGCCGCAGGCGACAGGTCTAACGACAACGACGGCGTCATCACCGCCATCCTGACCAATGCCAGCCTGGCCGCGATGGACATCGCCGACGGCGCTGTGGGCTCGCCCGTGGCCACGCTGCTGGGCGAACTTCAGATGTCCACGCAACGTGCCGCCGCGCTGTATGGGCAGATACGCGGTCTGTCAGAACCCGGCCCAGACTGAGCCCACCATCGCGGCGGTG
Source organism: Burkholderiales bacterium (assembly GCA_043717565.1). Lineage (GTDB taxonomy): Bacteria > Pseudomonadota > Gammaproteobacteria > Burkholderiales > Burkholderiaceae_C > Rubrivivax. The sequence goes on from JAYSXE010000250.1 coordinate 29,533, forward strand.
TCAGGCCCATCGACAGGGCGGCCGGTTCTGCACCGCTTCAACGGCTGCTGAGGCCGGGCCCGGGCGCAGGGCCGGGCATCAAGAAAAGCAGTTCTTCAAACAGCACCTGGTGCCGTTCAAAGGCCGCGCAGGCCTCGAGCACCAGCGCGTCGTCTTCAACCGCACCCAGGGCCATGCTGTCCAGCGTCAGCCGGAAGTGGGCCTTCAGTTCCGGCACCGTTGATGCACCGTCAAAACGGTAGAACGTCAGGCCGGCCAGGGCGTCGAGCCGCAGTGACTGCCCCACCAGCCGCGCCAGCATCTGCCCACCGTTGAGGTCGCCCAGGTAGCGCACGTAAGCATGCGCTGCCAGCAGGCGCGGCCGCTCGCGCCCCAGGGTGCGCAGGTGCACCGCATAACTCTGCGCCGCAGACGCCAGCGGCAACTGCTGCTGCCACGCGGGGCCGTGCAGAAACAGCAGGTCCTGCTCGAGGCAGGGTGCGCGAAACAACACCGCAGGTACCAACGTGTGCAACACCTGCTGCGCAGCGCTGGGTGCCACCTGCTGCAGCGCCGTTTCCAAGGCGTTGTAGATGGCGTGCAGGTTGCTCAACAGCACCACATAACCGGGCTGCGACAAGCGGCCCTTGAGCAAGGCCTGCATGACGCCGGCACGCTCCACTGCGGTGTGCAGGTGCCGAGTGGCTGAACGCAAACGGTCGGCCAGCAAGGCTGCCGGGGTTGCGGAGGTTGCGGAGGTTGCGGTGGCTGGTTGCAAGAGTCGATGATAGCCAGCGGCCCGGCCCGAGCTGGCCCGCGCTGAACGCGCGCTGCGCAACAATGCCCGCATGTCCGCCCCAGTCCACCAGCCAACCGCATGAGCCAGCGCCTGGTGTGGGCGCGCGACGGCAACGCGTGGCCGCTGCGCGAGTGCAGCCGTTTCGTCACCGTTGCACAGCAGACCTGGCACGTGCAATGCCTGGGGCGTGGTCCCCGAGTGCTGCTGCTGCACGGCACCGGCGCGGCCACGCACAGCTGGCGCGGCGTGGCACCGCAGCTGGCGCAACAGGCAGAGGTGTTGACACTGGACCTGCCGGGCCATGGTTTTTCCGACCCGCTGCCCGACGCACAAGTCTCGCTGCCCGGCATGGCGCAGGCCCTTGCACAGCTGCTGGCGCGCATGAAGTTCCAGCCCGATGTGGTGGTGGGCCATTCGGCTGGTGCTGCACTGATGCTGCGCATGGCGCTGGACCAGCCGCATGCGGCCGCTGGCCGCCGGCTGGTCAGCCTGAACGGCGCACTGCTGCCTTTTGAAGGCGTGGCCGGCCTGGCTTATGCGCCCATGGCGAGGGCACTGTCACGCAGCCGCTGGGTGCCCCGGCTGGTGGCCTGGCAGGGCAGCCATGAACGGGCGGTGCAGCGCCTGATTGGCAGCACCGGTTCGAACATCGACAGTGCGGGCCTGGCGCAGTACCGGCTGCTGATGGGCAGCGCCGGCCACGTGGCCGGCGCACTGGCGATGATGGCCAACTGGGACCTGGCGCGCCTGGCCCAGGACCTGCCCCGCCTGGCTTGCCCCTTGCTGCTGCTGGCCGGCAGCGAAGACCGGGCCGTGCCGCCGGCACAGGCGCAGCGCGTGGCCCTTCGCGTGCCCGGCGCGCGGGTGCAGGTGCTGCCCGGCCTGGGCCACCTGGCCCACGAAGAAGCGCCCGCTACGCTGGCCGATCGGGTGCTGAAAGAACTGGCGCTGCTCGCGCCGTGACGGCGGCGGCCGGGGCCGCTTTCACAGCATTCAGCTTCAGCATCAGGCGCAGGTATTCCAGCTCGGCATGCAGGGCCTGCAGGCTGTCGCGCAGCTGCTCCCAGTGCTGCAACTGCTGGGCAGCCCGGGCGGCCAGTGGCGGCCGTTCAAGTGGTGTGGGTTGCGGTTTCATGGGGGTCATCATTTCGCCGGGCAGCCCACCCGGTCAACCCCGCGCTTGCGCGCGCCCGAACCCGGGGAGGGGTGAATGCCCCAGAAGCGCCGTCCCGTGGCCTTTCGAACGAATGACCCGCTTCACGCCGCGGCCGGGCACCACCCGGCGTCAGCGCAGGGCGGTGACGGCCTCGGACACCTGCCGCGCATCGGCCAAGGGCAGCGGCAGGTAGCGCGCCCCCATGGCCAGCGCCATCTGCCGCGCCTGGGCCTGCGGCTGCGGAGCGGTGTCTATCCACAGTGCACCCAGCCCGCTGGCCAGCCACAGGCGCGCAACGGCCATGGCGTCGGCCATGGCGCGTTCGCGGCCCGGGCTGCCGTCGCGCGCGATGTTGGCCCGCCCGTCGGTCAGGAACACGGCCAGAGGCGTGCCGCCGTTGCGGGCGATGCCCTGCGTCAATTCGAGCGCATGGTCCAGCGCCGCGGCCAGCGGCGTGCCGCCACCGCCGGCCATGGCGGCCAGGCTGCGCTTGGCGCGCACCAGCGAGCGCGTGGGCGGCAGTAAAAGCTCGGCACCCGCGGGGCCGCGAAAGGCCATCAGGGCCACTCGGTCGCGACGCACATAGCAATCGGCCAGCAAGAGTTCCACGGCGCCCTTGGCCTCGGCCAGGCGGTGCAGGGCGGCCGAACCCGATGCGTCCACGACAAACAGCGTGGTGGTTTCGCGGCGCTGGCGGAAACGGCTGATGTGGAAGTCTTCGCGCCGCACCAGCACCGCCGGGCGCGGCGGGGCTGCGGTGGGTTGGCCGCCTGCGCGACCCGCCGGTTGCAGGGCCGACGGCGGCGCGTGCTGAACGGCGGCCGCCTCCCATTCGCGGCGGCGCAGCGGCTGCCAGGGTGCCGCAGCGCGCAGCGTGTCGATGACGTGCAGGCGGGCGCCATTGCGCGGGTCGCCACGCCGAGAACCGTAGGGCCGACCCCGCAAACGGGAAGCCTGCAGCGCACCGGCCCGGCCACCCGCACCCGCACCCGCTGGCGCCCGGCCCGCAGCACCCGCCAGCAGCGCCAGCAGGCCCTGCGGAATGGCCGCCTGTGCCGCCTGCACCAGTTGGTCCTGCACCGTCGGGGTTTCCGCTGGCGGTGGTACGTTCACTTCCTGGGGCAGGTCTTGTGGACTGGGCGACGGCGGTGGTCGCTCGGGCTGACCATGGCTGCCCGCATCGGGTTTCGGCGCGGCGGTGTCGTCCTCAGCAAGTGGTGTCGGCTCAGGCGGCTGCGCGTTCGGTGAGACCTCCGCCTCGGGCGCTGAAGGCCACTGCGTGGCACGCGGCGCCAACACCAGGCGGGCGGCAACGGCAGCGTCGGCCACGGTCACTTCGTCGCGGCCGTTCCAGGCCGCGTGCGCACGGGCCGCAGCCACCGCAAACAACGAAGCGCGCAGGCCATGCACACCCAGGGCCAGCGCGGCTTCGCACAAGGCCTGAACGATGGCGACGTCGCAGCACACACCGGGCAGTCGCTGCCGGGCTGCCAGCACCGCGGCAGCCGCATGGGTTGGCAACGCTGCGCTGCCAGCGGTTGTTTCTGGCACAGAACGAAAAAAACGGTCACTGGCTTGAAGCGCGTGCAGGTTCACGCACAGACCCAGACGCTCCAGCAGCGCCGCAGGTGGTGCCTCGTGCTCGGCTCCAGCGTCCAGCCCCGGGCTCCCGCCCTGCCCTTCGTCCAGCGCCACCACCGCCAGCCGCGCCGGCATGCTGACAGCATGGCCCGCACGCTGCGCGCTGACGCAGCCGGCATCCAGCACCGATGCCAGCTTTGCTGCCAGCACGGGGTTCATGCGTTCGGCCATCGGCACCAGCAGCACGCCGCCGTCGGTGCGGGCCAGCAGCCCGAGTTGCAGAACGATGCTGCCGCGCTGCAGCGTGGCACCCAGGTCCAGCCCGCCGAGCAGACCGTCGTCGTCGGTGCGCAAGGGCAAGCGCTGCCATGGCGATGTTGCCGGCAACGCATGGCGCAGGTCCTGCAGCCACCGGTCGCGCGCCGGGCCTGGCGGGCCCTGCACGCGTGCCCCGCCCAGCCCCTGCGGATGAACCGCCAGCAGGACGGTTGCGATCTGTGCATCGGCCCAGGCGTCGGCAGGGCTGCTGGCGGCCGCCGGGCCTTCACCGACCGTGCGTTGGTGACCCTGTCCTGCGGCCGGGCCGCCCGCAAGGTCCGCAGCAGGCGGCCCGCTGGCTGGCGCGGGCTGCTGCGGCGCAGATCGCGGTTTCACGCGCCGAACATTTCCACCAGCGCCCGGTCCACCCGCACTGAAGATCCGGCGTCGTCCAGCGGGTTGCGGCGCAGGCGGTGCCGCAGCGCCGACGGGGCCACGCGGCGCACATGCTGGCCGTTGACGGTCTTGTCGCCGTCAAATGCCGCCAGTGCGCGCGCTGCGCGCAGCAGCGTCAATTCGCCGCGCAGGCCGTCGGTGCCCAGGTTCATGCACAGCTGCGCACCCAGCTCCAGCACGGCGTCGGGCACCACCACCTTCGGCAGCAGCGCGCGCGCGGCAACGATGCGCCGGGCCAGCCGGGCGTCTTGCGTGCTCCAGGTCTTTGCGAAGGCCGCTGCGTCGCGTTCATAGGCGTCGCGGCGCTTCACCACCTCAACCCGGCCCGCGATGTCGGTGGGTGTCTTCACCTCCACCGACAGGCCGAAGCGGTCCAGCAACTGCGGCCGCAGTTCGCCCTCTTCAGGGTTGCCGCTGCCCACCAGCACAAACCGGGCCGGGTGGCGCACCGAAAGCCCTTCGCGTTCGACCACGTTTTCACCCGACGCGGCCACGTCGATCAGCAGGTCCACCAGGTGGTCTTCCAGCAGGTTGACCTCGTCGATGTACAGAAAGCCCCGGTTCGCGCGGGCGAGCAGGCCGGGTTCGAAAGCCTTCACGCCCTGCGACAGCGCGCGCTCCAGGTCCAGCGCACCCACCACACGGTCTTCGGTGGCCCCCAGCGGCAGGTCGACCACCGGCACCGGCACCCGGTGCGTCTTCGGCTTGGCCCGCACCGCGCCCCCGCCCTTCAGCGCCGCGCATCCGCTGCACAACACGCTGGCCGACTGTGGGTCGCAGTTGTAGGGGCAGCCCACCACCGCGGGCATCAGCGGCAGCAGCGCCGCCAACGCCCTGACTGCCGTGGACTTGCCGGTGCCGCGGTCGCCAAAGATCAGCACGCCGCCCAGGCTGGCGTCGACCGCAGCCATCAGGATGGCCTGCTTCATCTCGTCCTGCCCAACAATGGCAGAGAAAGGAAAACTGATCGCCACGCGCTCGGGTCCTGTGAAACTGCGGGTCGTAAAGTGTCACGACGGTAGCACAGCGTGCACCGTCAATGAGATAGGACATTCCAGCCACCCGGCCGTCAGCGGCAGGCCTGCCGGCCACAGCACAGCTACGATCATGCGCACCGCCCCGGCCACTCCCGTAAAGACAGGACTGCCTTGAAACTCGCCACCTGTAAGGTTAATGACCGAATCGCGTAGCTTCACAACACTCCGAGTCAGCTTCCTAAGTGCCCGCTACAGCGGGCTTTTTCTTGTCAATTAACTTCACGGCATGTCACCAAAGCGCCTAGAATTTGCGTAGCTAGAAGCGTAGCTAGGCATTCGACTACACAACGGAGGCGCGCCGTGGCAAAGGAAATCGACAAGCTGTCAGATCAACAGATTCGGCGCTGGATCAAGGCCGGCGCGCCCACCGCAAAGGCTGACGGCGGCGGGCTGACCTTCACGCTTTCGGCGGCCGGCACAGCGGCATGGGTGCTGCGCTACCGGCACGGCGGAAAGCCCCGGGAACTGACGCTCGGGCAGTACCCCGACCTGACGCTGAAGGCCGCCCGCGAACGCGCCCACGATGAGCGCGCCGCTGTTCAGAAGGGTGTGGACGTAGCGCGCGAGCGCCAGCGCGAGAAGTCCGAGGCGGCAGCCGCCAAGAGCTTCCGGCAACTGGCGACTGACTACATGGCGAAGGTGTTCCCCACCCTGGCCAAGAGCACCGTCAAGCAGCGGAAGCAGCACATCGAAGGCGTGATCTTCCCGAAGCTGGCGGGCCGCGCCGCACGGGACGTGACGACGGCGGACGTGGTGGCGCTGATCGAGACCGTGGGCCGCATGAAGTCCGTCAACGTGGCGGAACTGGTGTTCACGGCCCTGTCGGAAATCTTCAAGCACGGAGTCGCCCGCCATGCCGTGATCGCCAACCCCTGCGCTGGTGTGTCGGTCACTGCGATCTGTGGCCCGGCAGTGACCCGGCGCGCCCGGTTGAAGCTGACCGAAGACGAGCTTCGCGCCATGCTGCCCGCCCTGCCGAGCATCGGCCTGGAAAACGCCCTGACGGTGAAACTGCTTCTGCTGACGTGCACCCGCATCGGCGAGCTTGCGAAGGCCGAGTGGTCGCAGATCAACTTCGACACCGCCGAATGGGTTGTTCCTGACAGCGTTTCGAAGACCGGCAAGGGCTTCACGGTCCCGCTTTCGCCTGCTGCGCTTGAGTGCCTGAAGGCGCTGCAGCCCTTGGCCTGTGGCTCCAAGTTTGTGCTGCCAGCACGGCAGGTGCGCCGCGTCCGCAACAACGACGGCAGAGACGCGCACTTCGAGCAGCGTGCGGTGAATGCCATGCTGCACAAGCTGTGCGACGACCTCGGCGACAAGGTGCGCCGCTTCACGCCCCACGATCTGCGATCAACTGCCCGCAGCCACCTTTCCGCGCTGGGCGTGAATGTGATCGTTGCCGAGCGCTGCCTGAATCACTCGCTCGGCGGGCTGGTGGGCGTCTATGACCAGCACGACTACCTGACCGAGCGCCGGGCCGCGCTGGAAACTTGGGCGACCTTCCTGCACGCATGCGAAACCGGCGAGGCCATGCACCCGAAAAACGTGATTCCGCTGAAGGCGGCATGACGAAACCGCGCCGGCCGGACGCCGGCAACAGACGGGGCCGGAAGCTGCGCTAACAGCGACCGACCCCTGACCCCCAACCGATCAACGGAGGATCGAATGGAAGCTGTGAACAATGTACCTCCCCGCGCCAAGGCGCAAGCGAGCCGAACGGTCAAGGAGCGCGGCGCAATCTCGTGCATCACGGTCGAAAAGACTGCACGCGGGCGCTACGTCGGCGCCGAGCACTTTGATGTGCCTGCCGAAGAGTATGGCGATGGAAACATGACGGGCTATCGGCTCGCGTCCGAGTTTCTTGCCGCAGTCAAAACGGGCACGCCTGGCTTCGATCCACTTCAAGTGATCGAGGATGCTTGCAAGGCGCTGGGGGAGCGCGATGGCGGAACTGCCGGAGAGGCGCGGAAATCCCGTCGCGGCGCTGCTGTGGGCTTTCTGCGTCCGCTTGAGAGCCTGCTTGTGATGGTCGCTCGGGCCGGCATACACGAGCGCTACATCGACCAAATGATCGAGCGCGGCGCCGAGTGGCGGCGCAAACAAGCCAAGGCCGAGAGGGACGAGAAGTCGAACTTTGCGCGCCGCATGGAAATCGCCAAGGCGGCTAAGGCACAGGCCCGGCGAGCAATCAATCAGATTTCCAGCAAGTAGAGTGTTAGAGCCGCGCCTAGGCTGATCCCCGAAACGCCGGTCCCCTTACCGGCACGGCGCGGCTCCTCTTTCTAAGGGCGAGCGCGAAGGGGCGCCGATGGACTTTCCAAGCTATGTGCCGAATGCGGTGCGTGAGCTGATCGACGCCTATCTTGAGGGCGACTCTGCACGCAACTGGGCCGACTTCGGATGGCGCGAGGCCTTGGTGAATTCCGAGCGCGAACTGCGGCGACTCGAAGGCCTGCTGCAGTCCGTCCACGACCCCGAAGGTTTGAACAATGTCCGGGTGGAGTACGCCAAGGAGAGCGCGAACGCTCGGGGCATCGGCGAGAACGTGGCAAGCCTTGAACGCCTGGCTCTGCGACCGGAGATGCAGGCCGCCTATGCACGATTGGTGGGCGCGCTTGGCACTGACGCCGAGCTGAAGGCCTTCATTCGCGCCGCCTGGGGCGCGCACATGAACTACGGCACTTTCAGGGATCGATTGAAGGAGGCAGCCGAGATAGCGCGCAAGATTGCCGACGCTGCCGGTACGCTGCACGACCTCCTGCAGAAGGCGGAGGGCTTCGGCACATACCTACCCGGCGAGTTCTTTGGTATTCGGTCCCTGCTGCGCAACACAGACCACGACCCTGACGACCGCAATCACTACATGTGGCAGCGGCTTCGCCATGTGGTCCTTGGCGACCGGCCGGACCCGTTGCCTCAAGACACGAATGTCGTGCCGCTGCGTGTGGAGGTTGTGCTTGTCTCGGCACTGGACGCCACTCCACTTGACCCGGAGGAGCAAGCACGCAACATGCTCGACTATGCATGGGGCACGGCCCCGGATGTGCGTCACATCGTTGCCACCATGCAGCGTGCCGCCCAGGAATGCGTGCCGACAGAGACAGGGACCATCGGCGCAGCGCTATCGCGCCAGAAGAGCAACCGCAAGACCGAATACCTTCGGGGCTTCGCGTCGTTGCTGCGAAACGAGCACAGCATCAAGCTAACAGCGGACATCATGAACGCCATGGCGGTGACCGCAACTGTCGTTCTGAACGATCCCGACACCGTCGTGACCTATGACGACGTGCGCAAAGCCGTCGCCAACCTCCCCCTCTGATCCTCGGAAGATTCACGGCAGCTCACGGCCCTGAAATCTTCCGGCGCGCTGGCAAATCTCGCCTCTGACGTTCTGCAGAACATCTTCGACCGGCGGCGCGCCGATCCATATTGTTCGTGTCGTTCTTTCACTTCATCCCATACGGGATAACGACATGGCACAAGCTCCCCGCCCCTTCGGCGAATTGCCCGCAACGGGCTACGTTCGCCAGTCCCAACTGATCCCCGCCCCGGTGCCGTTTTCCTCGGCGACCCTGTGGCGTCGCGTCAAGGCCGGCACCTTCCCGAAGCCCGTGAAGCTATCCGAGCGCGTCACCGCTTGGCGAGTCGAAGACGTTCGCGCCTGGCTGTCAGCCCAGGGCGCCCAACAGTCGGCGGCGTGATCCGGCGATGCATCACGTTCAACACTACGCCCGCCGGGCGGGCCTTGCCGTGCCTGAACTGGCTGCCCCTGCTACTTGCTTGGCAGCGGTGGGCGCCTCTGGCGCTGCGCCTGCTGGCCTGAGCCCACCCCACAAGGACGAAGCCCCCAGGCTGGCAGGCGCTGAGGGCTTCAGGGATCAAGACAAAGCGGACACCACGATTGTTGCCGACCTCGACGAACCGCGCAAAGCATTCCTGACGCTGCGCGCCCGGTTTGCGATGGCCGGCTTTGCACTGCTGGAGCTGTCAGACGGCTCGCTGCTGGCGACGCGATGGAACCTCTGCCGACCGCTGCCTGACGCTACGGCGGCGCTCCGATTCCTGCGGCAGATCGGGGGTTCGGCATGAGCCGCGCCCATCCGCTGCTGTTCAGCGCCTGCACCTGCAGCCTCTCGCATGGCTCGCTGTGCCTCACCTGCCGGCGCTGGCATCGCCACTACGTCGCTGTTCTGCAGCGTCTTCGCGAATGGGGGGCCGCACGATGACCGACCCATGCGGCGACTTCCGCGCGGCGATCATGAACGAGCTTGGCGCCGCCCCTGAGGCAATCGAACCCGGGAAGCTACAGCGCTTCGCTACGCGCGACCGGCGCGGCGACGACGCGGGCTTCTGCAAGCTCTTCGACGATCAGCGCGGCGGCGTCTACGGCTGCAATCGCCAGTTTCCGGGGCAGGTGTTCACCTGGTCAGCAATAGACCGCGACCGGATGATGCCAGCCGAGCGCGCAACGATGGCCCGTCAGATCGAGCAGGCCCGGCGCGACCGCGAGACAGCACAGCGTGCGCAGTGGCAAGCCAACCCGGGCCGCCTAGCCAAGTTGTGGGGCCAATGCCTGCCCGCCGAGCGCGGCGACCCGCTGTCGCTGTATCTCGCCCATCGCCTGCAGTGCGACCCGTGGCCGGTGCCCGAGTGCTTGCGCCTTCATCCCGCCCTGCCCTACAGGATCGACGGCGAGACGGTGGGCACCTGGCCCGCGATGGTGGCGCGGCTGTCCGCACCCGATGGCCGATTGCTGGCGCTGCACCGCACTTGGCTGACGGCCGATGGACGCAAGGCGCCGACGCCCGGCCCGTGCAAGAAATTGACGCCGACCGCTGGGCACCTGACCGGCGCCTGCATCCGCTTGGGCAGGCCCGAGGCCGGTCAGATTGGCATCGCGGAGGGCATAGAAACCGCGCTGGCGGCCCGCTACGCCTCGGGGGTGCCCACGGTAGCCGCCTACTCGGCCGGCGCCTTGGCGGGCTGGGCATGGCCGACCGATCTGCGTCGTCTGGTGATCTTCGCCGACGCTGACCCGGCCGGCGCCAATGGTGCCGACAAGCTGCGCCAGCGCGCCCGCACTGCAGGCCTGAGCGTCGAAGTGATGACGCCAACAACGCCCGGCACCGACTGGTGCGACGTGCGGGCCAACCGTGAATCAAAGGAGGCGACAGCATGAGCGCCGTTGTTCAAGATCTCGCCCGTGCGGCCGCAGTGGCCGCCGCAGCCCCGACTGTCCGCCTGGTCCGTGGCGATACCGTCACCCTTGAGCCGGTGCGCTGGCTGTGGCCTGGCTTCCTGCCTGCTGCAATGCTCACCATCCTGGGCGGCGCACCCGGGTGCGGAAAGACCACCATCGCGCTATCGCTGGCGGCGACCGTCACCAGTGGCGGCGCTTGGCCTGGTGGCATGGGCCGTTCGACCATCGGCGATGTGTTGATCTGGAGCGGCGAGGATGCCCACCCGGTGCTGGCGGCACGCCTTGAAGCGATGGGCGCAGACATGCGGCGGGTTCACTTCATCGACGGCATATCCGGCAGCGAGGGCGAGGCATTCGACCCGGGTCGGGACATGCCGCTGCTTGAGGCGACCGCCGAACGCCTGGCAGCACCGCGCCTGCTGATCCTTGACCCCATCGTCTCGGCGGTGGCCGGCGACAGCCACAAGGGCGCAGAGGTGCGCCGGTCCCTGCAACCCGTCGTTGCCCTGGCGCAGCGCCTGGGTTGCGCCGTGGTCGGCGTGACGCACTTCAGCAAGGGCACGGCCGGCCGCGATCCCGCCGAACGCATCACCGGAAGCATCGCCTTCGCGGCGCTGGCCCGGCTGGTGCTGGTGGCCGCCAAGGTACAGGCCGACGAAGGAGAAGAACCCCGGCGCGTGCTGGTTCGGGCAAAGTCCAACATCGGCCCCGATGACGGCGGCTTCGCCTACTCGCTGGATCGTGTGGAGGTAGCGCCCGAGATTGAAGGCCAGCGCGTGGTGTGGCTTGAAGCCTTGCAGGGATCAGCGCGCGATGTGCTTGCCGAAGCCGAAGCCAACCCGGAAGGCGACGAGGAAGCATCGGCGCTCGATGAAGCGGTGCAGTTCCTTCGGTCCGAACTTCGCGACGGCCCGAAACCAGCGAAGGCGATCTTCCGGGAGGCGCGCGACGCGGGCCACAGCGAACGCACGATCAAGCGGGCAAAGGCCGAACTGCAGGCCGAGTCGATCAAGGAGAAATCAGGCTGGGTGTGGGCGCTGCCCGTCAAGGGGGCCAAGAGTGCCAACAGTGCCAACGATTCCAAGGGTCAAACGGCCGGCACCCTTGAGGAAATGGGCAAGAGTGCCAGCGGTTCACCACTTGGAAACCTTGGCCCCCTTGGCCTCCTTGGCACCCTTGCCGATGAAAGCGAGGTGATCTGATGGGCGCGCCGGACCTACTTCAACACTTGCGCGAGGCCGGTTTCACCGTCGCGCCTGCCGATGGTGGCGGCATCCGGGTTGCGCCGTCTGCCTCGCTGACGGAGGCCCACCGGCAGGCGATCCGCGACCACCGGGCCGAGTTGCTGTCGCTCCTGGCGCACCCACCCGACCCTGACCGCTGGTGCTGGCCGCACTCCGACGCCATGAACGGCGCCGAGCTGGAGCAGTTCGCCAAGCGAGCCCAGCAGTTCACCCGGCGCGGCATCACTGCCGAAGCAGCGGAAACGATGGCCGACCGCCTGGTGATCCGCGACCGGGAACAGGACGACCGGCGCACCTGCCTGGAGTGCACAACCTACCGGCCCGGTCGCTGCGGCAACCATCGGCGCGCGGGACTGCATGCGCCCGACGTGGGCCGCGACCTGGCGACGCTGCTGCAGCGTTGCCCCGGCTTTCAACCTTCAAGGTGACGACATGACAGCGAAGACAAGCAAGACAGCCGCCAAGGCTAAAGACGCGCAGGCACCCGCACCCGCCGCCGGATACAAGAACAGCTCCATAAATGTTGCCGTCGCGCCGGGCAGCACCGATGCGGACTTCGCGGTTGCCGTGGCGCGAACACTCAGCCAGCCCGAGACCAGCGCTGCGTCGGTCATTGAAAACTGGCAGAAGGACACGCACGACGTGAATGCGCTTGCCGCTGAGCTGGGCAAGCAAGTCGAAGCGGTGAACGGCGGCGACCTTCGGCGCGCGGAAGGCCTGCTGATCGCACAGGCCCACACCCTGGACAACATCTTTGCGAATCTGGCTCGTAGGGCAACCGGTCAGCAGTACCTGCCGCAGTGGGAGGCCTACATGCGAATGGCGATGAAGGCACAGAACCAGTGCCGCATGACGCTGGAGACCCTAGCCAACATCAAGAACCCGCCCGTGGTGTTCGCCCGGCAGGCCAACATCAACAACGGCGGGCAGCAGCAGGTGAATAACGGCAGCGCAGCGCCGATGCCTGGGCAGCCCTCGCACGCGGCGGAAACAGCAATCGAGCCAAGCAAACTATTGGAGGCCCCGAATGGCGAACGGATGGACTTTGGAACGAAGGGCAAAGCAAGCCGAGCGCATCCGCGAATGGCGACCGTGGGAGCGCTCAAGCGGCCCCAAGACCGAGACCGGTAAAGCCGTGGTGGCGCGCAACGCTTGGAAGGGTGGAACGCGGCAGGTGCTACGCGAGCTGGCCCGGGCGCTGGGCGAGCAGCGCGAAGGCCTGGATGCCTTCTAGGTGCTGCCGACTACTGTGGTCGGACTACGTGCTCTGCGATTGCCTGGGCCACCGCCACCGAAAACTCCTCGGCCATGTCCTCTTCCACGACAGAAGCGGACGGCGCCTTCCGGAGAATGCTGACGGCCTGCTCGTACGCGTCACCTAGGCCTGCGTCAGTGGGCTTGCCCACCAAGAAGTAGACCTTGAAGCCCTCGCGCGCGTCCTTGATGCTCGACACCTGCCCAAGCCAACGATGCGCCTTTTCCTTGATCGAGGCATCGCTTGAGAGGTCAAACGATAGGGGCTCGTAGCAGTTCCAAGCGCCGTTCTTCCAAGCATGGTCGAACTTCACTGAGTCATCAGCAACGGCGATCACCTTTTCTTCTAGGTAGCCAAGCACATTCCGCTTTTCGAGCTCCGACCGGAAGTGCTTCCAGACATCGTCATCTTTGCGAGGGGCGCTGCTCACTTCCATGTCGTACTTGGTGACGAACCGCTGATACAGCGTGGCCAAGGTTGCCGGCAGGTCCCTGCTGAGTCCGCTGCCAGCGGGAGACCACTGCAAGGAACTGTCGTCGGGGCGGATAACAGAGTGCACCAACTGCTCGATTGGCGTTGCGTTGGTTGGCTCTGCCGGCGACCGCGCGCCCAAATCCCCCTCAGCGATCCGGTCGAACATCGCCTGAAGACGCCTCATCCTGGCCCGGTACACCTCGGCGTCAATCGACGGGAAGGCCTTCTTCAGACGCCCGTAGGCGAGTTTGAACTTGGCGCCTACAAACGAAACGCTCGGTGCAGACACGACGACGCCAACATTTATGAACTCACCAGTCCCGATGTCATGGACATAGCGCAGCACAGCGTAGCTGTAGGGCGTGCGTTCGGTGGTGTTCATGACAGAGCTCTCGTCAACTCGGTGCCTGCTGGGCTCAGGTTGTCTCGCAGTTCGATGATAAAGGCTTTGGCTTTCAGCACTTCCTCGGCCTCGGCTACCCATGAGGGCGGTAGAGCGGTGACGTATTCCCCGACTCGTTGATCTGTGACCGCCTGGAACCGTGCCCGCAACACATCGAGTGAGTACGCGGCCCGGCCTCGCAGGTGGTCGAAGAAAATGTGATCCTGAGGCGGCCGAGCACCGTCCAACGCGTCAACCAGCCACGGCGCCTTCCAGAACAAGTTGAGTGTCGTCATCAGCGCAAGCTCATGGTCAAAGATGGCGAACCCCTTGCCATTGGTGAGCAAATTCGGATTGGACACCCTGCGGTCGCCGTTCGTCAGCCAGCAATCGAGTGCAAAGATGTCCAAAGCCTCCTGCTCCATCCCGGCAGACATCCTTGCAGCCGGTGGTATCCATGCCGCATACCCATCTGGCAGACGGTGGGAGCCAAACCCGAACGGGTCTCCTTTGCGCAAGAAATCGGCAACGGCTGCATCAGGGATGCTCTCCACGAACTCCGGTGAAAGCCGCACCAAGTACGGCGCGGGCACAGGGAGCCCGAGGTCAAGGGCGAGCATCGCTGTCAGTGCTTCACGAACCAGCCCCCCTATCGAGCACCCCTCAGAGAACTTAGCCACGACCTCGATTTCGCCATCGGGTCCGTCACACACAAGTAGCAGGGGCTTTGTCCTGCCAACGCCCATCTTGCGGTCAAAGCGCGCCGCTTCAACAAGCTCAAACAT
>JAYSXE010000026.1:0-2033 GCA_043717565.1 Burkholderiales bacterium
TCTGCAAAGACAAGGACGTGCAACAGCTCACCTTCGACGCCTACATGAACAAGCGCCTGGTGCGCAGCAAGCCGATGGCGCATGTGCGCATCTTCTTGAAGGACATGGCCCACCTGCTGGGCCTGGCGCGGGTGTGACGCTGCCCGGTGATGTCGGCCTGGTGGTGCTGCTGGACGCGCTGATCGCTGGCGTGGCCCTGGAGGCGCTGGCCTTGCTGCTGTGGCGTCGCCGCAGCGGCACCGGCATGCCCGCCACAGAATGGCTGCCAACCCTGCTGGCCGGTGTGGGCGTGATGCTGGCCTGGCGCGCCGCCGCTGTGGGTGGTGGCGGCCATGGCCCTGGCCGGATTGGCCTATGTGGTTGACCTGACACGGCGCTGGCATCCAAAGCGCTGAGGCGCCAGGATGCGCCAGTGCAGGCCTGCGGCTATCACACGTTGGGTGGCGGGGCCAGGCGGCGTGCCAGCACGCGGTCGACATCAAACGAGGTGACGCCGACCTGGTTGCCCTGGTTGCCGCCCAGCAGCTTGATGCGACCGGCTTCGAAGCCGGCAAAAAAGCCCACATGGGCTTTGGGCGCGCTGCCGCGCTTGAGGACCACGATGCAGCCGGGCACAAAGTCACCGGCGTCCACGCCCCAGGTCATCCAGGACCGCGCCGCCTTGGAGCGTGTGCCGCGCACGCCAGTTGCCTCAACGCAGAAGTTGACAAACGAGGCGCACCAGGGCACCGCATCGTCGGCAGCCCCACCCTCGGTTGTGCCGTGGTAGGCCTCGATGCGCGGGTTGCTGCCGGACGGGTCCTCGGCAACGCCCAGCTCGGCGCGGGCGGTCTTCATCCACCCCGCTTCGGGCGCCGCCGCATCAGCCTTGGCGATGCTGGCGTTGGGCTTGTCGGGAAAGGTGGCGATGATGGTGACCTGGCCATCGGGCTCCGGCTCCTGCTGCGCGGTGCCGCCGTCGAAGCTGATCATCGACAGCACGAAGTCGACCTGGTCCTGCGGAACGTCGGTGATGATGCGGGTGGTGGGCATGGTGGCTCCAGCTGAGAAGGGCGGCCAAGCGGGGGCTACAAGCCCATGCACTTGGTGACTGACACGCGTTCCGGTGCGAATTTCGGCTGCAGGACAAAGTCCATCAGTTGGGTGTCATCGGGCACTTTGGCCTGCGGCCAGCAGTCCTTGGCTCTCTTTGCTTCCGCAGCCTGGAGTTTGCAAGGCCCCTTCTCGTTGCCGCAGAGGGCCAGGCGCAGTTTCTGCCCTTGCGTATCGAGGCTGAAGCTGAGCGTCTCGCGCAGTTCTTTTTCGGCTTTTTCCGCGCTGGCACCCACGGTCTCGGTGATGCCGACCAGGGCGCCCAGCACCGTGCCAGCGTTGTAGTACGCGTCCAGGTCGGCCAGCGCAGTTTCAACCGGGTAGTTGTCGATGGGCTGGGCCAGTGAGCCGCGCAGCCGCAAGGCCACCTGCGCCCGCCGCGTGCGCATCGCGGCATGGATGGCGATCACCGTGCGCTCGGACAACACCTCCTTCTGGAAGGCCTCGCGGCCGCCGATGATCAGCGCGCTCAAGCCGCTCAGCGCCTGCGCCGCGCCGCCAGTGCTGGCCGCTGCGGCGGTGGTCAGCCCCAGCGTGGCCAGGGTGGCGTTGAAGCCGCCGCGGCGGGTGTCGCGGAACAGCTCCTCCTCGAACTGCGAGAAGCGGATGTCGGTGGCGTACATGCGCGCGCCGATGAGGCGGTTGCGGCAGGCCAGGTCGGGCGCCTGCAGGCAGGTGCGGATGGCCGCAGCGTCGAGCTGGGGCTTCAGTTCGGCAATGTCGGTTTCGGGGTCGGTCACCCGCTTGGGGTAGCCGTCGAAGGCCGCACAGCCGCACAGCAGCAGCGCCGTGCCAAGGCACAGCAAAGCAGTCCAGCGCCGGCCCGTTGTGGGCGAGAAAGGGAGGGCAGGCATGGCGTGAGGCTCCTGTGGGTGGTTTATGCCCGGATTAAAGGCCTGCCACGCCGAAGCGCCATCCCTCATTTGTTCGACGTCGCGGCG
>JAYSXE010000251.1:0-14776 GCA_043717565.1 Burkholderiales bacterium
AGCCTGCTGCTGCACCCGCCCGGGCCGGGCGTTGTGGCTGCACCCTGCAACGGTTCATCCATTTGTTTGAGGAAGAATTCCCATGACTGACGCGAACACCGCACCCGTGAATCAACCAACCGGCGGCAGTGGCCGCCTGGCCGGCAAGGTGGCCATCGTCACCGGCGGCGGCTCGGGCTTTGGCGCCGGCATCTGCGCCAAGTTCGTGGCCGAGGGCGCGCAGGTGCTGGTGGCCGACATCAACCTGCAGGCCGCGCAAGAGGTGGCGTCTGCGCTGGGCGCAGCGGCGTGCGCGCAGCGTGTGGACGTGGCGGCCGCGGCCGACGTGAAGGCGATGATGGACGCCGCGCAGCAGCACTTCGGCCGCATCGACATCCTGATCAACAACGCCGGTGTCACGCACCTGCCGCAGCCGCTGGAAGACGTCAGCGAAGCCGACTTCGACCGCATCGTGGCCGTCAACATGAAGGCCATCTTCCTGGCCATGCGCGAGGTGGTGCCACGCTTCAAGGCCAACGCCGCCGGGCGCCAGGGCATTCGTGGCGTGGTGCTGAACATGGCCAGCACAGCCGGCGTGAGCCCGCGGCCGCGCCTGGGTTGGTACAACGCCAGCAAGGGCTGGGTCATCACGGCCACGCGCGCCAACGCGGTGGAACTGGCGCCCTCGGGCATCCGGGTGGTGGCGCTGAACCCCGTGGCCGGTGAAACACCGCTGCTGAAAAGCTTCATGGGCCAGGACCCGCCCGAGATGCGCGCCACGTTCCTGTCCACCATCCCCATCGGCCGCTTTTCCACGCCCGAAGACCTGGGCAACGCGGCGTGCTTCCTGTGCAGCGACGAGGCGAGCATGATCACCGGCGTGTGCATGGAAGTGGATGGTGGGCGCTGCATTTGATGGCCATTCGCTGACTTGGCCTTTTGGCTGTTCAGGCTTTCAGCCGAATTGGCGGACCGGCGGCATGCAGTTCAAAGGCCTCGGCGGAACTGCGCGGCCTAGACTCGTCCCCAGTTTGTCTCTCCCCTGGGTCCTGACGGCCCAGTCTTCGATTGCCGATGAAACGCGTACTGATCATTGAAGACCAACCCGAGATCCGGGACCTGATCCGCATGACGCTGGAGATGGAAGCGCTGGACATCCATGAAGCCCACGACGGCGTTTCGGGCATCCAGCAGGCGCAGCGGCTGCAGCCTCACCTGGTGCTGCTGGACGTGATGCTGCCCGGCAGCACCGACGGTTTTGCGGTGTGTGAACAGCTTCGCGCAGACCCGCGCTTCGAAGACACGCGCATCGTGCTGCTCACGGCCCGCGCCCAGGCCGACGACCGGGCGCGCGGGTTGAAGGCAGGGGCCGATGAATACATGGTCAAGCCTTTCAGCCCGCGCCACCTGCTGCAGGTGGTGGGGCAACTGACCTGAACCGCAGCCACAGCGGCTGCTGCTGACGACGGCACACCCGGCCGCGGCCTGGCTGGGGCGCAAGGCCTGGCCGTTCGCCGCCACTGTCGGCCGCCATCAAAGAAGCTGAACGCGGTTGCAGCGCCCAGGCCGCACACTGCCGGCCATGGAATCGACGCCCCACGCGGCCTTGCCCGGCCCCCTGAGCTATACGCGCACCGCCATGGCGCTGCATGCGCTGCTGGCGCTGCTGATCGCCGGCAATGTGGTGCTGGGCGTGTACATGAGCGACCTGAGCTTTTCGATGACGCGCCTGAAGCTCTACAACTGGCACAAGTGGGCCGGTGCCGTGATCCTGGCTCTGTCGGCGGTGCGCTTGGTTTGGCGGTTGTTCCACCGTCCGCCTGCCGAGCCGGCCATGCCGGCCTGGCAGCTGAAGGTGGCGCGCATCACGCACGGGCTGCTGTACGGGCTGTTCTTCGCAGTGCCCCTGGCCGGCTGGGCCTACAGCTCGGCTTCCGGCTTTCCGCTGGTGGTGTTCGGGGTGCTGCCCCTGCCCGACTGGGTGCCGGTGGACCGCGACCTGGCGGCGCAACTGAAGCTGCTGCACAAGGTGCTGGCTTTCTCTTTGACGGCCCTTGTCGGCCTGCACTTGGCAGGCGCTTTGAAACACCACTTCATCGACCGCGACGGGTTGCTGCTGCGCATGTGGTCTTTGCGCTGAGCCACCGCACCCCTGACCCCGACCTTCACACGATTGCAAAGGAACCTTGGCATGAACAACACTCTGCGGCCACCGCTGCTTTTTTCGGGCACGCTGGCCTTGGCGCTGGCAGGGGCGGCGCTGAGTTTCGGCGTGCAACCCGCCTGCGCGCAGACGCCAGCCGCCCAGCTGGTGCCTGCTGGCAGCGAGGTGGCCTTCACGACCCGCCAACTGGGCGTGCCGGTGGAAGGCCGCTTCGGCAAGTTTGCTGCGCAGGTCACATTGGACCCGCGCAAGCCCGAAACCGGCCGCGTCAGCCTGAGCATCGAAACCGGCAGCGCGCGTTTTGGCAGCGCGGAACTCGACGCCGAGGTGCCCAAGAACGAATGGCTCGCCGCAGGCCGTTTCCCCGCCGCCACGTTCCAGAGCAGCAGCATCCGGGGGCTGGGCGGCGGCCGCTTCGAAGTGGCCGGCAAGCTCAGCATCAAGGGCAACGCAAAAGACATCATGGTGCCGGTGCAACTGCAACAGTCGGGCGGCCAAAGTACCGCCAGCGGCAGCTTCGTCATCAAGCGGCTGGACTTCAAGGTCGGCGAAGGCGAGTGGACCGACACCTCGATGCTGGCCAATGACGTTCAGGTGCGCTTCAAGCTGGTGCTGTCCGGCGTCGGGCCGCTGTAGGCGGCTTCCCCATTTCTTCAGTCCCCAACTTTCAACATCAATTCCATCACCTTCATGAAAAAACTTCTTGTCGCCGCTGCCGCCGTAGCCTCGTTCACCGTGGCCCAGGCCCAGAGCGCCACCTACGCCATCGACCCCACGCACACCTTTGTTACCTTTGAGGTCAGCCACTTCGGCACGTCCACCAATCGCGGCCGTTTCGACAAGAAGGAAGGCACCATCCAGTTCGACCGCGCTGGCAAGACCGGCAGCGTGGACATCACGCTGCAGACGGCCTCCATCAACACCGGCGTTGCGCCTTTTGAAGCCCACCTGAAGAGCAAGGACTTCTTCAACGCGGCCGAGTTCCCCACGGCGCGCTTTGTCAGCCAACGTCTGGTGTTCAATGGCGACAAGGTGTCCGAGGTGGTGGGCTCGCTCACGCTGCTGGGCAAGACCCTGCCCGTCACGCTGAAGGCCAACCTGTTCAACTGCTACAACAGCCCCGTGTTGAAACGCGAAGTCTGCGGTGGCGACTTCGAAACCACCATCGACCGCACGCAATGGGGCATGAACACCTACGTGCCTGCCGGCCAGCGCGGTGACGTGCGCCTGGTCATCCAGGTGGAAGCCGTGCGTCAGTGAAGACGGCGCCCGCGCGACGGGCAGCCCGGCCGTTCAGGGCGGCTGCCCAAGCGGCTGCCCTGGCCTTTGCGGCGGCCTGCCCGGCAGTCGCGCCGGCCCAGGCCCAGGCTTACGACCTGGTGCCCGAGCACAGTTTTGTTCAGTTTGAGGTGCTGCATTTCGGCACCTCCACCATCCGGGGCCGCTTCGGCCCGCTGCAGGGGCAGGTGGTTCTGGACCGCCAGGCGGGCCAGGGCGACATTTCACTGCGCGTGCCCACCGCAGGCGTGAACACCGGCGTGGGTGTGTTCAATGCGCGCCTGCGCCAGGCCGACCTGTTGGCCAGCGAAGCTTTCCCCGAAGCCTTTTTTGTTGCGCGCACCGTGCGCTTCGCGGGCGACAGCGTGGCCGAGGTGCGCGGCGAATTCACCTGGCGGGGCGTCAGCCAGCCGCTGTCGCTGCGCGCGCTGCGGTTCGGCTGCCGCCGGGACGCCACGGTCAGCCCGCCGCAGACCCTGTGCGGTGGCGACTTCGAAGGCGAGTTGCTGCGCAGCGAGTACGGCGCCACCTTCGGCCTGCCTTTCGTGGCCGACAAGGTGCGCCTGGTGGTGCAGGTTGAAGGCCGCCTGAGGCCCTGAGCCTGTGGTCGGGCCTGGGCGCCCCGGCTCCGCTGCCAAATGGGCGCGACAAGTTTTCGCTGCCGCAGCCCTCTCCGGCCGGGTAACACCGGGTTGTCGTGGGGGCTGGGAAGGGCATCATCGCTGACGTCGCCTTGCGTGTCGCAGGGTCGCAGCCTTATCTCAACCAAGGGACATCCACGCCATGACCGAACCCACCCGCACCCCGGCCCAGCGCCGTCGTTTCCTGAAGGACGCCGCTGTCGGCACCCTTGGCGCTGGCGCATTGGCTGCCCCCATGGTCTCCAGTGCACAGACGGCCTCGTTCCGGTTCCAGAGCACCTGGCCGGCCAAGGACATCTTCCACGAGTACGCCAACGACTTCGCCAAAAAGGTGAACGACATGGCGGGCAACCGGCTGAAGATCGAAGTGCTGCCCTCGGGTTCGGTGGTGCCGGCCTTCCAGCTGCTGGACGCGGTGAACAAGGGCACGTTGGACGGCGGCCACGGCGTGCTGGCCTACCACTACGGCAAGAGCAACGCGCTGGCGCTGTGGGGCAGCGGCCCGGCCTTCGGCATGGACCCGAACATGGTGCTGTCCTGGCACTACTACGGCGGCGGCAAGGCGCTGCTGGAAGAGATCTACAAGAGCCTGAACATCGACGTCACGTCGTTTGTCTATGGCCCCATGCCTACGCAGCCGCTGGGCTGGTTCAAGAAGCCTATCAGCAAGGTGGAAGACCTGAAGGGCCTGAAGTACCGCACCGTGGGCCTGGCGGTCGACGTGTTCAAGGAGCTGGGCGCGGCCGTGAATCCGCTGCCCGGTGGCGAAATCGTGCCGGCGCTGGACCGTGGCCTGATCGACGCGGCCGAATTCAACAACGCCACCAGCGACCGCCTGCTGGGCTTCCCTGACGTGGTGAAGAACTGCATGCTGCAAAGCTTCCACCAAAGCGGCGAGCAGTTCGAGATTCTGTTCAACAAGGGCAAGTACGACGCGCTGCCGAGCGAACTGAAGGCCGTGATCGATTACGCCGTGCAGGCGGCCAGCGCCGACATGAGCTGGAAGGCCATCCAGCGCAACAGCCAGGACTACATCGAGCTGAAAACCAAAGACAAGGTCAACTTCTACAAGACGCCTGACGCGATCCTGCGTTCGCAGTTGCTGGCCTGGGACAAGGTGACCGACGCCAAGTCGGCCGAGAACCCGCAATTCAAGCGCGTGATGGAAAGCCAAAAAGCTTTCGCACAGCGCGCCGGTTCCTGGCAGAACGACTACATGGTCGACTTCAAGATGGCCTGGAACCACTACTTCCGCACGCCCATCAAGAAGGCCTGACGGGCCTGACGGGCCGGGCGTGCCGCTGCGCGCCCCGGCTTGGGTGTCTCAAGGGCCACCGTTGCTGCAAGGCCGGTGGCCTTTGTCATTGTTCTTGTCTTGTTTTTGTTTCTCTGGAGGGCTGCAGCGATGCAAAGCCTGTTGTTGCGGGTAGACCGCATGTCCACCTGGCTGGGCCAGTTTTTTGCCTGGCTGATCGTCGGCTTGACGCTGATGATCACCTGGGAGGTGTTTTCGCGTTACGCGCTGAACAACCCCCATGACTGGGCGCTGGACGCGCAGATCATGATGTACGGCACCTTGTTCATGATGGCCGGCGCCTACACGCTGGCCAAGAACGGGCATGTGCGCGGCGACGTGCTTTACGGCTTTTTCATGCCACGCACACAGGCCACGCTGGACCTGATCCTGTACTTCCTGTTCTTCATGCCCGGTGTGGTGGCCATGACCTGGGCCGGCTGGAACTTCGCCAATGAAGCTCTGGCCATCCGCGAAAGCACCTTCAGCGCCACACCGCTGCCGGTGTACCCCTTCAAGTTCATGATTCCGCTGGCCGGCGGCATGCTGCTGCTGCAGGGCATCGTTGAAATCGTGCGCTGCGTGCAGTGCATCAAGACCGGCGTGTGGCCCTCGCGCGAGCAGGACGTGGAAGAAGTCGACGTCGACAAGCTCAAGGCTATGGTCAACGTCAAGGACGAAGACATCTACGGGCTGGACAAGTACGTGGCGCCGCCCAAAGGGGGCGCGAAATGAAGATCCGCAGAGAACTCTGGTTCGGCTTCATCCTGATGGCGCTCATCATCGCTGGCACGGCGCTGATGTTGCTGATGGCGCCGAAGGTCACCAACGGCCATCTGGGGCTGATGATGCTGGCGCTGGTGGTGGTCGCCATCATGCTGGGCTTTCCCACCGCCTTCACGCTGATGGGCATGGGCATGATCTTCACGTGGATCGCCTATGAGGAAAACACGTCCAAGACCCTGACATTGATGGTGCAGAGCGCCTTCAAGGTGATGGGCAACGACGTGCTCATTTCGATCCCGTTGTTTGTCTTCATGGGCTACCTGGTCGAGCGGGCCAACCTGATCGAAAAGCTGTTCAAAAGTTTGCACCTGGCCATGGCGCGGGTGCCGGGTTCGCTGGCGGTGGCCACGCTGTTCACCTGCGCGGTGTTTGCCACGGCCACCGGCATCGTCGGTGCGGTGGTCACCTTGATGGGCCTGCTGGCCCTGCCGCAGATGCTGCGCGGCGGCTACGACGTGCGGGTGTCGGCCGGGGCCATCACGGCCGGGGGCTGCCTGGGCATCCTGATTCCGCCCAGCGTGATGCTCATCGTCTACGGCGCCACGGCCGGGGTCTCGGTGGTGCAGCTGTATGCCGGTGCCTTTTTCCCCGGCATCATGCTGGCAGGTCTGTACGTCATCTACGTGGTGATTCTGGCCAAGCTGAAGCCGCACCTGATGCCGCCGCTGTCGGCGGCAGACCGTTTCGTTCCGCTGCCGGCGCTGACCGAACCCATCTCCCAGCAGTTTTCCAACACGGCGCTGCCGGCGCTGTTGCGGGCACTGAAGGGCGGTCGCAACCTGGGTGTGCCCACGGGCTACATCGTCAAGCAGCTGGGCGTGGCGCTGCTGCCGGCGCTTCTTTTCCTGGCGGCCACGGGCTTGAGCTGGCAGGCGAACACCGCCCCGGCCAGTGCAGAGGCGCGTGCCGCGATGGCGCGTACCGCCGCCACCAAAGACGCTGCGGCCAGCGGCGGCGGGCTGCAGGCGCCCCCAGGAGCGGTGGCTGACGCTGCCCCCGCCGGCGGCCTTGCCGAGCCTCCGGCCGTGGGTGGCCTGGCCGAGCCGAAGCCCGAAAGCAGCACCCTGGTGGCTCCGCCGGGGGCTGACACGGGTGTCAAGGAACCGCCGGGCGCCGACACCGGCTTGAAGGAACCGCCGTCTGCATCAGCGGGCTTGAAAGAGCCGCCGGGTGCTGACACGGGCGCCAAGGAGCCGCCGGGTGCTGATACCGGCGTCAAGGAGCCGCCGGGTGCAAACACCGGCGTCCAGGAACCCCCGGGTGCCAGCGCCACCGCCAGCGCGACCGCCAGCAACACCGCAGCCCAGGCTGCCCGCACGCCCGCCACGCAGGGGTTCTGGATCGGCGCCGGCATCGGCGCGGCCGCGCTGCTGGCCTTCTATGCGGTGCTGAGCTTCCAGCGGCTTGAGATCTTCAAGATGCTGCTGGCCAGCTTCTTCCCGCTGCTGGTGCTGATCCTTTCGGTGCTGGGCAGCATCGTGATGGGCCTGGCAACGCCCACCGAGGCGGCCGCGGTCGGCGCCTTCGGCGGCTTCCTGCTGGCAGTGGCCTACCGGCAGTTCAACATGTCGGTGCTGAAGGAAAGTGTCTTCCTCACCGCCAAGACCAGCGCCATGGTGTGCTGGTTGTTCGTGGGCAGCGCCATCTTCTCGGCGGCCTTTGCGCTGTTGGGCGGGCAGGACCTGGTGGAGAAATGGGTTCTGTCCATGAACCTGAGCAAGACCCAGTTCCTGGTGCTTAGCCAGGTGATCATCTTCATCCTGGGTTGGCCGCTGGAATGGACCGAGATCATCGTCATCTTCATGCCCATCTTCATCCCGCTGCTGGACAACTTTGGCGTTGACCCGCTGTTTTTCGGCCTGTTGGTGGCGCTGAATCTGCAGACCGCGTTCCTGAGCCCGCCGGTGGCCATGGCGGCCTTCTACTTGAAGGGGGTGAGCCCGCCGCACGTGACGCTGAACCAGATCTTCGCCGGCATGCTGCCGTTCATGGGCATTCAGATTCTGGCCATCGTGCTGCTGTACCAGTTCCCGGCCATTGGGTTGTGGCTGCCGCAAATGCTCTACAGATAGCCCACAGGCCAGGCCGGGCGGCCCGCATTGAAAAAGGGCCCCTGCCATCGGCATGGGGCCCTTTTCCTTTTCTGCCGGCGTTGGCCGGCGGTGGTGGGGGTCAGGCCGAAGCGAAAGACCGGCCGAAAGCAAACACCGAATTCGGTGCCGTCGGGCGACGCAGCTTGATGGCCACGGGCTGTGCCAGCGTGCGGCGCGGCTGGGCGGTGGACTTGGTCATGCCGGCAGCCACCTGTTCGTCCACCAGGCTTTCGAGCGAAATGCCCGACATGTGTTCCAGCATGGTGGTCTGCAGGCGCAGCCACAGGGCGCGCGACATGCCCATGCTGCGCAGCTCGTCGGACTGCTCTTCCAGCGGGTCTTCCACCGCCTGCACGATGTCGGCCACGCTGATCTGGCTGCTGCTGCGGCCCAGCCGATAACCACCGCCGGGGCCGCGGGTGCTTTTCACCAGGCCCAGGCGCCGCATGCGGCCAAACAGCTGTTCCAGGTAGGACAGGGAAATCTCTTGCCGCTGGCTGATGGAAGCCAGGGCCACCGGGCCGGCTTGCTCACGCAGGGCCAGGTCGATGATCGCGTTGACGGCAAAACGGCCTTTGGTACTCATGCGCATGTCAGTCTCCTGAAGAAGATGGGCGGTGGTAAATCCCTCGTCGAGGGCAACAACGCTGTCGACTGTAGGGTTGATTCTGAGACAAGAAAATTCGATATTTATAGAATTTCACTTCGTAAATTACGCATCATTGGATTTTCGGATCCACAGCTTGCGGAGCACTGGCTGATGAACTTCAAGCACCTTCATTACTTCTGGATGGCGGCCCGATCGGGCGGCATCGTCAAGGCCGGCGAGCAGTTGCACACCTCGCCGCAGACCCTTTCTGGCCAGATCAAGCTGCTGGAAGAACGTCTGGGCAGAAAGCTCTTTCGCAAGAGTGGGCGCCAACTTGAACTGACCGATGACGGGCGGTTGGCACTGCGTTACGCCGACGAGATCTTCAACCTGGGTGCCGAACTGCAAGCCACGCTGCGCGACCAGCGAGGGCCCGGTCAGCGGTCGCAGGTGCTGGAATTCCGGGTCGGCATCGAAGACGCGGTGGCCAAGTCGGTGGCCTATCGGTTGCTGGAACCGGCCTTGAACCTGGGCGAACCGGTGCGCCTGATCTGCACCGAGGGGCGCTTCACCGACCTGATGGCGCAACTGGCCCTGCACCAGATGGACCTGGTGATTTCCGACGAACCGCTGACCCGCCGGCTCAGCGTGCAGGGTTTCAACCACGCGCTGGGCAGTTCACCGATGAGCTTTTTCTGTGCGCCGAGCTTGCTGCCTGCGCTCCAGGGCCCGTTTCCCGGCTGCCTGAATGGCGTGCCGATGCTGATACCCGGCGCCGGGGCCAGCGCCCGACCGCAGTTCGAGGCCTGGCTGACCCGGCACCAATTGCACCCGCGGGTGGTGGGCGAGTTCGACGACGGTGCGCTGATGAAGGCTTTCGGCCGTGAAGGGCGGGGCGTGTTCATGGCGCCCAGCGTGGTGGACGACGAGACCACCGCGCAATACGGCGTTGAGTGGGTGGGGCGCGGCGACGAGATCCTGGAAGACTTCTATGCCATTTCGGTGGAGCGGCGCATCAAGCACCCCTGCGTGGCGGCCATCACCCAGGCGGCGCGGCTGGACCTGTTTGCTGCGACGCCCGCGCCTGCCGCCGCGAGGCCGGCCTTGCAGCCGCCGGCGGATTGAAGCCCCGCTCATCCCGCGCCCGGGCAGACTGTCGGCTGCAGGCCACGGGTGGTCGCTTGATGCTGGCAGTGCGCCGGGCAGTGCGTAGAGTGCGAACCCGGCCCCACCCAGGGGCTGCAGCACTCCACCCTTCGTCACGATGAACGCCCCCCAACCGGCAACGTCCTTCAATTCGGCCCTGTGGGCTGCCCGCTGGCAGCGCTTTTCCACGGCCACGCTGAAGGCTTTTCACGCTTACGCGGGGTGGTTGGTCAGCATCACGTGGCGGCGCTTTTTTGTGCTGTCGGTGCTGCTCATCATCGGGGTGCTGATCGTTCACGACCTGCCACCGCTGACGTGGAAGGTGACCGAGCAGATAGAGAGCGAAGGCCCGCGGGTGGTGGTGGTGCCGCCAGCGCCCCCCGCGGCACCGGCCAAGCCCCCGCCGCTGCCCGACGCGCCCATCCACATCGAAACCCCGCCGGGCAAGAACGGCAAGGGCGGCGTGGAAATCACCATCGGCAAGGAAGGCGTGCGCATCAAGACCAAGCCGGCATCGCCATCCGCGGCCAGCCCGGCCTCGGCGGCCGAGGCTGCCGTGCCGGGCGCCGGTGGTGACGACCTGGCCCTCAAAGACGAGATCAAGGCCGCGGTTGAAGAAGCCAAGCGCGAAATTGAAACCGCCATGCGCGAAGCGCGGCAGGACGCCGAACAAGCGCGCCGTGACGCCGAAGAGGCGCGCCGCGACGCGCAGACCGCGCTGGCTGAACTGACCGGCAAGGGGGACGGCAAACGGCGCACCAGCCGCATCACCCGCCGCGTGGGCATCGGCGACTTCCTGGTCCAGTTCACGCTGCTGTGGGTGGCCGCATCGGCGGCCATCAAGATCACCTACAAGGGCCGCATGCAGGCCGAGGTGAAGGCTGCGCAGGCCACCGAAACGGCCGAGGCCGAGTCGCTGAAACGCCAGGTGGTAGAAGCGCGCATGGCCGCCATGCAGGCGCAGGTGGAGCCGCATTTCCTTTTCAACACGCTCGCCAGCATCGACCACCTGATCGAGACCGACCCGCCCCGCGCCAGCCAGATGCAGAAGAACCTGATCGCGCTGCTGCGCGCCAGCATGCCCACCATGCGCGAAGCCAGCACCGCGGGCACCGGCGGCCCGCGCGACCTGGGCCGCGAGGTGGCGGTGATCAGGCCTTACCTCGAAATCCTGAAGGTGCGCATGGAAGAGCGCCTGTCCACCGAGATTGCCGTGTCCGAAGGCCTGATGTCGGCCGAGTTCCCGGCCATGATGATCCAGACCCTGGTGGAAAACGCCATCAAGCACGGCCTTGAGCCCAAGGCCGAGGGCGGGCACTTGCGGGTGGCTGCGGAAATCGTGCACGGCAAGCTGCAGGTCACGGTGGCCGACACCGGCCTGGGCTTTGGCAAGGCCGCCACGGCGGGCACGGGCGTGGGGCTGGCCAACATCCGCGAGCGTCTGCAACTGCTGTATGGCGCCAAGGCGGCGGTAACGGTTGCAGAAAACCAGCCTTGCGGTACCGTTGTGACCGTCACCGTGCCCTACAAAACCGTGGCCGGAATGGCCGACTGACCATGCGCACCGCCACCGAACCGGGGTTTGACGACTCCACCGCCAGCAGCATGCCACCGCCGCAGGGCCCGGCAAGGGCGGCTGCGCAACCACCCGCGCGCCGGCGCAGGGTGCTGTGGCCTTGGGTCCTGCTGGCCCTGGTGCTGCTGGTGATGGTGCTGACGGCGGCCTCGCTGGCCTGGCTGTTTTCAGTGTTCATGCAGGCACCCGGGTCGGGGCCCTGGGCAGGCCAGGGCGAACAGCTGATGGAGCGGCTGTCGCTGGAACTGAGCGGCCTCGTCAACCAGCTGGCGCAGGCCTGGCCCTGGCTGGGCGAACTGGACTGGAAGTGGTCTTTCGAAGGGGTTTCAGTGGGCGGCTTGACGCTGGCCTTGCTGCTGTTGTTCCTGGGCCTGGTGCTGGCGCTGCTGGGCACCGTCACCGTGGTGCCCTTCATCGTCCTGGCCTGCCTGGCTTGTGCTTTGCTGGCCACGCTGGGGGCCTTGCTGCTGGCCGCCGCGCTGTCGGCGCTGCTGTTGTCGCCCTTGTGGCTGCCGGTGCTGGCTGTGTGGTGGTGGCTGCGACGGCGCCGGCGGCCCGGCGTCGCCCCGTCGCCCGTGACCTGAGGCTTGCGGCGCCTGTTGAGCAACCTGCCCTTCACTTTTGCAGCAACCATGAGCAACGACCCTGTGCAACACCCCCGCGCCGTGCTGGCCGACGACGAACGCCTGATGCGCGAGCAATTGCGCGCGCGGCTGCTGGAAGTGTGGCCCGAACTGCAGGTGGTGGCCGAGGCCAAGAATGGCCTTGAAGCGGTGCAGATGGTGCAGGAACACCGGCCCGACATCGTGTTCCTGGACATCCGCATGCCCGGCCTGACTGGCGTGGAAGCTGCGCGCCAGATCGCGCAGCTGCCGCCCCGCCCGGCCGCCGACGGTGCACCTGCGGGCGACGACGACGAATGGCTGCCCGAGGTGGTGTTCATCACCGCCTACGACCAGTACGCCGTTGAAGCCTTTGAACAGGGCGTGGCCGATTACGTGCTGAAGCCCGCCGAGCGCGACCGCCTGGCGCTGACCGTGCAGCGCATCAAGAAACGCCTGGCGGCGCGTGGCGACGATTCGTCTACCCAGGAAGGCCCCAGCGGGCCGCAGATGCAGCAGCTGCTGCACCAGCTGTCGGCCCGCCTGAACCCGGGCGGCGCACCGCAGCGGCTGCAGTGGATACAGGCTGCCGTGGGCCAGGCCATACAGATGATTTCCGTCGACGAGGTGCTGTTTTTCATCAGCGACGAGAAGTACACGCGGGTGCAGACGGCACAGGTCGAAGCGCTGATCCGCAAGCCCATCAAGGAACTGCTGGAGGAACTGGACCCGCAGCAGTTCTGGCAGATTCACCGCAGCACGCTGGTGAACGTGAAGGCCATCGCCGGGGTTGCGCGCGACTTCCGCGGCCGCCAGATCGTCAGCGTGCGCGGCCACCGCGAGCAGCTGGAAGTGAGCCGCAGCTACACAGGCCTGTTCAAGGGCATGTAGCGGCGCGGCGGCCGGGCCGCTGCACCTGGCGCGGCCTTCAGGCCAGCGGTGACGGCGCAGCGGCAGCGCGGGCGGCGAATTCGGCGCGCAGCTTCTTCAGCCTTTCTCGCGGGTCTTCCTTGCTCTTGGCCTCGTCCAGTTTCATCTCGGCGATGAAACGGCTGGGAATGCCAACGATGGTGTCGCGGCCCTTCTTGCGCCGGCGCAGCGTGCTCACCATCAGCGTGGTGCGCGCGCGTGTGATGCCCACGTACATCAGCCGGCGTTCTTCTTCCAGACGTTCGGGCGTCATCTCTTCGTCGCCGCTCTTGAAAGGCAGCAGGCCTTCGTTGATGCCGGCAAGCACCACGTGCGGCCACTCCAGGCCCTTGGCGGCGTGCAGTGTGGACAGCGTCACCACGTCCTGGTCTTCGCTGCGGTCGGCCAGGCTCAGGATGACCGCGATGGTCTGCGCCACGTCCAGCACCGTCTGGCGCTCGGTCTGCAACGTGGTGCTGCCGTCGGTCATGGTGTCAGTGACGGTGTCGCCACCGCAGCGTCGCGCCATCCAGTCCACGAAGTCCAGCACATTGCCCCAGCGCGCGGTGGCCAGCTTGTCGCTGTCTTCACTGTCGTGCAGGTGCTGTTCGTAGCCGATGTCCTTCAGCCAGGCCAGCAGCAGCGCCTTGGCGTCTTCAGCGCCGCTGGTGCGGCCGGCGCGGTATTGCAGGTCGTTCACGGCGCGGCCGAATTCCTGCAGCGAATCGACTGCGCGGCCTTTCAGCGTGGCACCCAGGCTGGGTGCGAACAGCGCTTCAAAGAGGCTGACCTTCCAGCGTGACGCGAATTCACCCAGGCTGGCCAGCGTCTGGTGGCCGATGCCGCGCTTGGGCGTGGTGCAGGCGCGCAGGAAGGCCGGGTCGTCGTCGGGGTTTACCAACAGGCGCAGCCAGGCGCACAGGTCCTTGATCTCGGCGCGGTCGAAATAGCTTTGCCCGCCACTCACTTTGTAGGGTATCTGTGCAGCGCGCAGCTTCTGTTCAAACACGCGCGCCTGGTGGTTGGCGCGGTACAGCACGGCAAAGTCGCTGAACTTCAGGGGCTCGCCGCTGCCGGTGGTGCCGCTGCGCAGGGCCTGGATGCGCGCCACGGCCCGCTCGGCTTCGTGTTCCTCGCCGTCGCATTCCATCACGCGCACCGGCTCGCCGTCGCCGTATTCGCTCCACAACTTCTTCTCGAAGATCTTCGGGTTGCGCGCAATCACCGCATTGGCCGCCTGCAGGATGTGGCCGGTGCTGCGGTAGTTCTGTTCCAGCGGAATCACCGTCAGCTGCGGGTAGTCCTGCGGCAGGCGCTTCAGGTTTTCAATGGTGGCGCCGCGCCAGCCGTAGATGCTCTGGTCGTCGTCGCCCACGGCGGTGAAGTGCGCGCGGTCGCCCACCAGCGCTTTCAGCAGGTCGTACTGCACGGCGTTGGTGTCCTGGTACTCGTCCACCAGCACGTGCTGGAACAGCTGCTGCCAGCGCGCACGCGCCTCTTCGTCGCGCTGCAACAGCACCAGCGGCAGCTTGATCAAATCGTCGAAGTCCACCGCCTGGTAGGCCTGCAGCCGTTCCTGGTACAGGCGCATCACGCGCGCGGCCACGCGTTCGTCGTCGTTGGCCGCGGCGGCCTCGGCGCCGTCGGCGTCCAGGCCCTGGTTCTTCCACAGGCTGATGCCCCACTGCCAGCGCCGGGCCAGCGCGTTGTCGGTGCAGC
>JAYSXE010000252.1:0-2668 GCA_043717565.1 Burkholderiales bacterium
GGGCACGAAGCCGGTACTGAACAAGACCCCACCCGAGGACGCGGTCAGCTTGGCGCTGAGCAGGAAGCTGCCGAGCACCGCCCCGGCTTCAAAGCGGTAGAACGCGGTAGCGCCACCCGACAGATTCGACGAGAACGCGTTCGAGCCCCCGCCCAGGTGCAGCCCGTGGTAGGTCGTGCCCGACAGCGCGGCGCTGAAGTCCACCACCAGGCTGTCGTTGTTGCTGACGATCTTTTCCAGATAGCTGGCACTGCTGGCCTGGCCCATGTCCAGCGTGGTCAGCGCTGCGGCCACCGTGTCGGGCACGGCGTCACCGCTGCCGCCCTTGAGCCGCTTGCCCTGCATGAAGCCGGTGCACGATGTCACCGTCACACCCACCAGATCGTCGAGGCCGCAGCCCTGCACACTGCTCGGACCGGAATAGCTGCGGTTCCCGCTCTGCCCCGAGTTGATCTGGCTGGCCATGGCCGGCAAGGCCAGACCCGTCATCGTGGCCAGTCCAAGTGTCAGTGCTTGCAGTCGAATCGGCATGGCCCGTCCTGGGTCGAGGGCTTCGGTGGGCACACAAGGTGCTGCGCGCAGGCCATCGCTGCTGCAGTCCGGGGAAATCCCGAAGTTGCGCCTGTGATCCATGTCGCAACGACCGGGCCCCTCGCAGTGCAAAGTTGGCACCGAAGGCCCGCGTTTGCCGGGGACATGGCGCGGATCAAGGCAGATCAAGCTGCAGGAGCCCGCCGCTAGAATCCCCTGCTTCCCCTACCCGAGTTTCGAAAGAGGAACACCCATGTCGATGTCCGACCGCGACGGCAAGATCTGGATGGATGGGCAGATGGTCGATTGGCGTGATGCCAAGATCCATGTGCTGAGCCACACGCTGCACTACGGCTGCGGCGCCTTCGAGGGCGTGCGCGCCTACAAGACAGCGCAGGGCACGGCCATCTTCCGCCTGCGCGAGCACACCGAGCGGCTGTTCAACAGCGCCAAGATCCTGCGCATGAAGATCCCGTTCACGCCCGAGCAGGTGGTGCAGGCGCAGAAGGACGTGGTGCGCCAGAACAAGCTCGAGAGCTGCTATCTGCGCCCGCTGGTCTGGATCGGCGACGAGCGGCTGGGCGTCAGCCCCAAGGGCAACACCATCCACCTGATGGTCGCGGCCTGGCCCTGGGGCGCCTACCTGGGCGAAGAAGGCCTGGCCAAGGGCATCCGCGTCAAGACCAGCAGCTACACCCGCCACCACGTCAACATCAC
Source organism: Burkholderiales bacterium (assembly GCA_043717565.1). Lineage (GTDB taxonomy): Bacteria > Pseudomonadota > Gammaproteobacteria > Burkholderiales > Burkholderiaceae_C > Rubrivivax. The sequence goes on from JAYSXE010000252.1 coordinate 1,249, forward strand.
CATGACCCAGGCCAAGGCGGTGAGCAACTACACCAACTCGATCCTGGCCAACATGGAAGTGACCGAAGAGGGCTACGACGAGGCGCTGCTGCTCGACGCCTCGGGCTTCGTCAGCGAAGGTGCGGGCGAAAACATCTTCGTCATCAAGGGCGGCGTGGTCTACACGCCCGACCTGTCGGCCGGTGCGCTCAACGGCATCACCCGCAACACCATCTTCGCCATCTGCCAGGACCTGGGCCTGAAGGTAGTCGAGAAGCGCATCACGCGCGACGAGGTCTACATCGCCGACGAAGCCTTCTTCACCGGCACCGCAGCCGAGGTCACGCCCATCCGCGAGCTCGACCGCATCACGCTGGGCGAAGGCGCACGCGGGCCCGTCACCACCAAGATCCAGGCCGCGTTCTTCGACATCGTGAACGGCCGCAATCCGCAGTATGCTGAATGGCTGAGCCCCGTATGAGCGCCATGATGCCCCCCCCGGCCGTGGTCGAAGTCGGCGCCGCCGACCTGCAGGGCCCCGGCGTGGTGGCCTGCCCGAACCCGAAGATGGCGCTGTGGAGCACGCACCCCAAGGTGTTCATCGACGTGGCCACCACCGGCCAGGGCCGCTGCGCCTACTGCGGCACGCTGTACAAGCTGCGGGCCGGCGAGACGCTGCACGCAGGGCATTGACCGGAGACCGCTGATGCACGGGCCCACCTCTTCACTGCGGCGCCTGTGCGTCGCGGTCGCCGTCACCACGTTGGCCGCCAGCGGCCCGGCGCAGGCCATCGTCGGCGGCACCGCCACCACCGGCTTCGGCCAGGTCAGCAACGGCGTGCAGATCACGCCGAACTGGGTGCTCACCGCCGCCCACCTGAGTTTTGCGATGGGCAGCAGCTACAGCAACGGCTATGGCAGCAGCACCGTGGCGGCGCGCTACACCAGCGGGCCTGGGCCGTTCCCGGCCGATGACCTGGTGCTGCTGCGGCTGGACATGGCGATCGGTACCGCGCCCGCGTTGGCCCTGTCGGCCGACCTGCTGGCGCCGGGCAACTACCCGGCCCTGGATGTGACCATCGCCACCGGCCGCAACCAGGTGCCGCGCGGCTATGGCTTCAGCCAGTTGCAGCAGGTCAGGTCGTCGGTGAATGTTGAAAACCCGCCCGGCACGGTCATTGCGGTGCCGGTGAACTGGCTGGTCACCTACACCGGTGTCAGCGGCAGCGGCCAGCCCTATGTGCAAGGTGGTGACAGCGGGGGCGGGCTGTTCCTGGGCCATGTCACCGACAGCAGCACGCCGCTGCTGGGCATTGCCAGCGCGCAGCTGGAAGCCGCCGACGGCGTGCCGACCGCCTATGCATCAGCCTTTGTGCAGCTGTCGGCCTACCGCAGCTGGATCGACGCCACCATGGACACCGACGCCAGCGACAGCCAGATG
>JAYSXE010000253.1:0-43819 GCA_043717565.1 Burkholderiales bacterium
CGGCATCGGCGGCCTGCAGGCGCGCTTCGTTCAACGGGCCGGCTTGCAGTGCGGCCTCGGCCGCGGTGGCGCGAACCGGGCGGTCGGCCAGGCTCAGGAAGGCCAGCCGCACGCCATGCAGCGCGCCGCCCTGCCACAGCGCGCGTGCGGCCAGGCCGGTCAGTGCGTAGTCGCCCTGGCGCCGTGCCAGTTCGTCGAAGGCGTGGTGTTCATGGTTTTGCAGCACCGGCAGTTCGCACGCCAGCAGCAGTTCGTCGGCGGCCAGCGCGGTGGTGTACAGGCCCTGGAAAAAGCCTGCCGCCGGCACCCGCCGTTCACCGCGGGCGCTGCCCAGCACCAGCGTGCCTTCCAGTGCCAGCACGCAGGCGGGCCATTCAGACGCCGGGTCGGCATAGGCCAGCGAACCGCCAAAGGTGCCCTGGTTGCGGATGGCGCGGTGCGCGATGTGCGGTGCCGCCTGCGCCAGCAGCGGTGTGTGCTGCGCCACCAGGGCCGACTCTTCCACTTCCACATGCCGTGTCAGCGCGCCGATGCGCAACACCGCGCCAGGCCCGCTGCCCACCAGCGTGATGCCGCGCAGCGCCTGCAAGCCACCGATGTCCACCACCAGTGCGGGCTGCGACAAGCGCATGTTCAGCGTGGCCAGCAGCGTCTGCCCGCCGGCCAGCACGCGCATGTCGTCGCCATGCTGAGCCAGCAGTTCGTACACGTGTTGCGCCGACGTGGCGCGCAGGTAGTCAAAGGCGGGGGACTTCATGCCGGTTCGTTCGCGTCACGGGTTGCGGGGCCGTGCAGGGGGCGCGCACAGCTTCAGGGTTTGTGGGGATGGGTGTTGTTGACCAGCCGTTCAACAATTTGATCAAAGTTGAGCAGATGGTCAATACCCAACAAACCCGCACACCGGTGCGCCGGCAGGCGGGCCGCGGTGTATCGCTGGCTGCACCGACTGCACTGACTGCCCAGCCTGCCCCGCCCGCACGGGACATGCCGCATGCGGCCCCCCCGGTGCGGCGCCGCATGGGCGCACAGCAGCGCGAACAGCAGATCCTGGAAGGTGCCATCGACTTCTTCGCGCGCCGCGGGCTTGACGCACAGATGCGCGAACTGGCCGGTGAACTGGGCATTGCTCACACGCTGCTGTACCACTACTTCCCCACCAAGCGGCAGCTCATCGAGCGCGTTTACGAGCACACCATCGCAGGGCGCTGGGACGTGCGCTGGGAACAGCTGCTCGACGACACCACCGTGCCCGCGGCACAGCGCCTGCACGGCTTCTACCGCCAGTACCTGGCCGCCATCCTCACGCCCGACTGGATCCGCATCCTGGTGCATTCGGGCCTGAGCGACGGGCTCATTCCCAACCGCTATTTCGAGCTGGTGCGCACCAAGCTGTTCCCGCGCCTGCTGCGTGTGGTGCGCCTGGCCGCCGGCAACCGGTCTCGCGCACGCGCCACGCCGCGCGAAGAGGCGCTGCTGATGTCGTTCCACGGCGGGCTGATCTACCACCTGGGCATCTGGCCGCTGGTGTACCAGCAGCATTTCACCGGCCAGGGCGATGTGGCGATGGTCGACACCTTCATCGCCGACCGCATTAGCGGCCTGTTGTTGCAGGCCGGTGATGTGGTGGTGCCGACCGCTGCCGTCCGTACCGCCAGCACCGCCAGCACCGCCTGAAACCCCGCGCAGGAGACCACCGCATGGCGCTTTCGCTGAACCACTTCTCCATCCGCAGCCAGGACCTGCCGGCGTGCGAACGTTTCTACTGCGGCCTGCTGGGTTTGGTGGTGGGCCCCCGGCCGCCGTTTCCTTTTCCCGGCTTGTGGCTGTACCAGGGCGACACCGCACAGTGGGCCAACGCCGCCGTGCACATCATCGGCATGGACAAGAACGACCCCGCAGGTCTGGCGGCTTACCTCGGCGACCGCCCTGAAAGCAGTCTGAAGGGCACCGGCACCGTGGACCATGTGGCCTTTTTCGCCACCGGCCTGGCTGGCATGCTGGCGCGGCTGCGCGAACACGGCGTGCCACTGCGCGAGCGCACGGTGCCGGTTCTGGGGCTGCACCAGCTGTTTCTGGACGACCCCAACGGCGTGGTGGTTGAACTGAACTATCCGGCCGCCGAATACGACGCGCTGGCGGCCGCGGGCAAGACCGCGACACCGTCAATCTGACCCGGCATGGCGCGCATCCTGGTCGTGGGCGGTTCGCTGGGGGGGCTGATGGCGGCCAACCTGCTGCTGCGCGCCGGGCATGACGTGCACGTGCTGGAACGCTCGGCCGGCAGCCTGGAAGGGCGGGGGGCCGGCATCGTCACGCACAGCAGCCTGCACCAGGCGCTGGCCGCGGCCGGCGCGGTGATGGACAGCAGCCTGGGCGTGGCCGTGGCTTCGCGCGTGGTGCTGGGCCCCGACGGCCAGGCGCTGTGCCGCTGGAACTACCCGCAGATATTGACGTCATGGAGCCGCCTGTACAGCTTGCTGCGCGCCGCGCTGCCGCCGGCCCATCACCACCTGGATGCCAGCGTGGTGCAGGTGCAGCAGGACGGGCACGGCGTCGCCGCCACGCTGGCCAGTGGCGCCGTCTGGCAAGGTGAGTTGCTGGTGGCTGCAGACGGCGTGCGCAGCACCGTGCGCAGCCTGCTGTGGCCTGCGGTGCAGGCGCAGTACGCCGGCTACGTGGCCTGGCGCGGTGTGTGCGACGAAGCGGCGCTGTCGCGCCACACGCTGGACACGCTGTTTCCATTTTTCGGCTTCGGCCTGCCGGCGGGCGAGCAACTGATCGGCTACCCCGTGGCGGGCGCCGACCACGGCACGGCGGCCGGCCAGCGGCGGTGGAACTACGTGTGGTACCGCCCCGCTGCCGCCGGTGCCGAATTGCAAGCCCTGCAGACCGACGCCGACGGCCTGCACCACCCGCAGGGCGTGCCGCCGCAACAAGTTTCGTGGCGCCACATCTCCGCGTTGCGCGAAGCGGCGCGCGGCCTGCTGGCGCCGCAGTTCGCCGAGATGGTCGAAAAGACTGCCATGCCTTTCCTGCAACCCATCGTCGACCTGGCTTGCCCCAGCCTGGCGCAGGGCCGCGTGGCGCTGCTGGGTGACGCAGCTTTCGTGGCGCGCCCGCATGTCGGCATGGGTGTGGCCAAGGCGAGTGACGACGCGCTGGCATTGGCCCGTTGTGTGGCTGCTGCCGGCGCCACGCCGCAGGCGCTGGCCCAGTACAACGCCGAACGCCAGCCCGTTGGGGCGGCCGTGGTGCAGCGTGCCCGGCAACTGGGCGCGCCGCTGCAGTTCCAGCGCCCCGACGCCGAGCCCGGCCGCAGGGCCCGCGACGCGATGCACCAGACCGCCATCGACCCTTCGCTGTTTGACCAATACCAACCCCAGGCGCTGGCCGCGTGAACCGCGGCCGCCGCCCCACACAACAGGAGACAAGCGTCATGACAAGCCCCCGCAACACCCCCACCGAAACCAGCATCAACCCGCGCCGCCGGCAACTGGTGGCCGCCGCAGGCGCACTGGCAGCGGCACCGGCGCTGTTCAACGTGGCGCGGGCGCAGGCCGGGCCGATCAAGATCGGCTTTCCGGTGCCGCTGACCGGTGCTTTCTCGGCCGAAGCGCAAGACCAGGTGCGCGCCGCCGAACTGGCGGTGAAGGAATGGAACGCGGCGGGTGGCCACAAGGGCCAGCTGTGTGAACTTCTGGTGCGTGACGACAAGCTCAACCCCGGCGAAGCCGCCACGCGCACGCTGGAGCTGATCGAAAAAGACAAGGTGAATTTCGTCGTCGGCTCGCTGTCGGCGGCCACGCAGTTGTCCATCAACGCTGTCACGCGCGATCGCAAGGTGCTGTTCAACAGCATCAGCCAGAGCGATGCCATCAACGAGGCCAAGGACTGGAGCCTGTACACCTTCCACGAAGCGCTGAACCCGCACCTGACCGCCGGCGCCGTGGCGCGCTACGCGTTCCCGAAATTCGGCAAGCGCGTGGTGTACCTCACCGCCGACTACGCCTACGGCCACGAGATGGTGCGCGGCTTCCAGCGCGCCGGCCAGGCCATGGGCGTGCAGACGCTGGCCGACATCCGCCACCCGCTGGGCGCGGCCGACTACTCGGCATTCCTGCCACGCATCCAGGCGCTGAAGCCCGACGTGCTGGTGCTGTGCAACTTCGGCCGCGACCTGGTCAACAGCGCGAAGCAGGCCACCGACTTCGGCCTGAAGCAGGGCACCAAGATCATCACCCCGGTGCTGCTGTACACGGCGCGCCTGGCCGGTGGTGCCGACGCCTTTGAAGGCATCCTGGGCGGCACCAGCTACTACTGGGGCATGGAAGACAAGATTCCCAGTGCCAAGAAGTTCAACGACGCATTCCGCAAGGCCTACAACGGTTCGGTGCCTTCGGACTACGGCGCGCTGGGTTATGCCGGCATCCTGAGCGTGCTGCAGGCGGTGAAAAACGCCAACGCCACCGATTCGGTGCGTGTGTCCATCGCGTTGCGCCAGCTGAAGTACGACTGGTACAAGGGGCCGCAGAGCTACCGCAAGTGCGACCACCAATCCATCCAGTCGGTGGCCATCGTCGAAAGCAAGAGCAAGAACATGAAAGACAAGTACGACGTGTTCAACGTGCTGGCGATTGAAGACGCCAACGAGAAGAACCTGCGCACCTGCGAAGAGATGGGCCACAAGATCTCCTGAGGGCGAATCGGCCGGCTGCGCGGCGCGATCTCGGGCCTGTGATGCTCGCCGTACGGGTGTACGGCTGCGCTCCTCAGCCCGACCTCACGCCGCTCGCTGCGGCCGCTGCAACCCTCAGGGGGCGTGGGCGCCCATCTGCTGGTTGCAGCACCCCTCAAGCCAAAGGCTGACCCTTTATGGAAATCACCCCTTCACTGATCGCGCTGCAAATCGTCACCGGCATTGCGCTGGGCGCGGTGTATGCGTTGCTGGCCGTGGGGCTGAGCCTGATTTTCGGCATGCTCAACGTCGTGAATTTTGCGCACGGCGCGTTTTTCATGGTGGGCGCTTTTGTGGGCCTGTACTTCCTGGGCCTGACCGGCAACTTCTGGTTCAGCCTGGTGCTGACGCCGCTGGTGGTGGGGGCCATCGGCCTGCTGTCTGAACGCTTTCTGGTGCGGCGCCTGTACGGCCGCGGCATCGACGACCCGCTGCTGCTGACCTTCGGTCTGAGCTGGGTGCTGATTGAAGCCATGCGCGTGCTGTTCGGCGTGGAAGGCCTGCCGTCTTCAACGCCTGAAGCGCTGCGCGGCGCGGTGGACCTGGGCATCGGCTTTTTCCCCAAGTACCGCCTGTTCCTGATCCTGGCCACCGCGGTGGTGGTGCTGGCGCTGTGGTTGTTTCTGGAAAAAACGCGCTACGGCCTGATCGTGCGCGCCGGGGCCCGCGACGGTGAAATCGTCAAGGTGCTGGGCGTTGACGTGGCGCGGGTGTGGTGGCTGGTGTTCGGCATCGGCACCGCCATCGCCGGCCTGTCGGGCGTGCTGGCCGCGCCCACGCGGGCGGTGAACCCCGAGATGGGTGTGCACGTGCTGGCCGAGTCCTTCGTCGTTACCGTGGTGGGGGGCATGGGCTCGCTGCCCGGTGCCGTGGTGGCGGGACTGCTGGTGGGGGTGGTGTTCTCGCTCACCTCGCTGTTCGCGCCGGCGCTCGCCGAGCTGTCCATCTTTGTGCTGATGGCCGTGGTGCTGCTGGTGCGGCCGCAGGGGCTGTTCGGCAAGACCGGGCGCTTTGGCTGACAGCATGCAAAACACCAACGCTTCCCACCAGCCGGGCACCGCGCCGGCCCTGTTCGCTTTCATCGCACGCCACCGCGTGGCCGCTGTGCTGGTGTTCTTGCTGTTTTTCCCGCTGCTGATGCCCTACCAGGCGCTGGCCGTGAACATCCTGATCTTCGGCCTGTTCGCGATGGGCTTCAACCTGCTGTTCGGCTACACCGGCCTGCTGTCGTTTGGCCACGCCTCGTTCCTGGGCGTGGGCAGCTACGTCACCGGCATGGCCATGGTGCACGGTGGCGTGCCGTGGTGGCTGGCGCTGGTGGCCGGTGTGCTGGGTTCGGCGCTGGTGGGCGTGGTGATGGGCTACCTGGCCATCCGCACGCGCGGCATCTACTTTTCGATGGTGACGCTGGCCCTGTCGCAGATCGTTTATTACGCCTTCTACAAGGCCGAGGCCTGGACGGGCGGAGAAAACGGGCTGCGCGGCATCCGCGTTGAGGCGCTGCAGGTGGGCCCCTTCACGCTGGACTTCCTGAACCCCACCACCAAGTACTACGTCATCCTGGTCTTCGTGGCCGCGGCCATGTGGTTCGTGTCGCGGCTGCTGGCTTCGCCCTTCGGTGCCGTCATCGAAGCGGTGCGTGAAAACGAACAGCGCGCCGCCGCCTGCGGCTTTGACGTGGCGCGCACCAAGCTGCTGGTGTTCGTGATCTCGGCCGCCGTCTGCGGCCTGGCCGGTGCGCTGCGCGCGCTGCACCTGAGCGTGGTGCCCATCGAGAGCCTGCACTACCTGCTTTCAGGCCAGGCGGTGATGATGTGCCTGCTGGGCGGCATGGGCACCTTCTTCGGGCCCTTCGTGGGCGCCGCGGTGTTCCTGACGCTGGAAGACGTGGTCACCACCTTCACCAAGCACTGGATGGCGGTGGTGGGCATCGTGTTCATGGTCTTTGTGCTGTTCTTCCCGGCCGGCATCTGGGGTGCGGTGGTCAAGCGCACGTCGCGCGGTGCAGGTTCATGAGCACGCCCATCCTGGAAGTGCAGGGGGTCACGCAGCGCTTTGGCAGCTTCGTGGCGCTGAACAACGTGAGCGCCCGGTTCGAGCCCGGCAAGCTGTCGGCCATCATCGGGCCCAATGGCGCCGGCAAGAGCACGTTCTTCAACGTCGTCAGTGGCGCCTTCCCGCCCAGCGCCGGGCGGCTGTTGTTCCAGGGCCGCGACATCACGGGCCTGGCGCAGCACGAGTTTGCGCGCACCGGCATTGCCAAGAGCTTCCAGATCACCAACGTCTTCAAGCGCTTGAGCGCGCATGAAAACGTGCGCGTGGCGGTGCAGATGCGCCACGCGCGGTACCAACTGCTGGCGCCGCGCGCGGCGATGCAGGCCGTGAACGACCGCGCCAGTGAACTGCTGCAGCGTGTGGGCCTGGCCCACCTGCGCGAACGCCCCGCGGCCGACCTGGCCCACGGCCAGCAGCGTGCGCTTGAAGTGGCCATGGCGCTGGCCGCCGAGCCGGTGCTGCTGCTGATGGACGAGCCCACCGCCGGCATGTCGCCTGAAGAAACGCTGGTGATGATGGACCTGATCGTGGCGCTCGCGGCCGAGCGCTCGGTGATCCTGGTGGAACACAAGATGAAGCTGGTGATGGGCATCTGCCAGCGCCTGCTGGTGCTGCACCACGGTGAGTTCCTGGCCGAGGGCACGCCCGAAGACATCCGCAACAACGCCGAGGTGCGGCGCGTCTACCTGGGCAAGACATGACGACCCGCTGCTGTTGCGCTTTCATCCCCAGCCATCCGGCCCACCAGGGGTGCGTCACATGTTGACCGTCAAGGGACTGGACGCCTGGTACGACCGCAGCCATGTCGTGCAGGGCCTGAACTTCCAGGTGCGGCGCGGCGAGATCGTCACGCTGATGGGCCGCAACGGGGCCGGCAAGACCAGCACCCTGAAAGCCATCATGGGCCTGCTGGCCAAGCGCGGCGGCAGCGTGCAGTTTGACGGGCAGGAACTGCTGGCCCAACCAGCGCACACGCGCTACCACCTGGGCCTGGCCTATGTGCCCGAAGACCGCCGCATCGTGCCCGGCCTGAGCGTGCGTGAGAACCTGCGCCTGGGGCTGATTGCCGGCAAGCATCGCAAGGAAGAACACGCGCGCATCGACGAGATTGCACGCACCTTTCCGCGCTTGGCCGAGCGCATGGGCCAGGAGGGCACGTCGATGTCGGGCGGTGAACAGCAGATGCTGGCCATTGCGCGCGCCATGATGGCCCGGCCGCGAATGATCTTGCTGGACGAGCCCAGCGAAGGCATCATGCCCGTGCTGGTGGACGAGATGTTCGAACTCTTCACACGCATGAAAAACGCCGGCACCACGCTGTTGCTGGTGGAACAGAACGTCGAACGCGCGCTGTCCATCTCCGACCGCGCTGTGATCCTGGACCAGGGCCGCATCGTGCACGAGGGCGACGCCCGCGCACTGCTGGCCGACGCCGAGATCCAGGAACGCTACTGCGCGGTGTAGCGGCTGGCGGCCCTGCCGGGCCGTGCCCAGGGGGTTTCTCGAAAGGGCGCGGGCAGGGTGAAGGCGCATGATGCGGCTTTTACACAGCGCGGAGAGACCCATGAACAAAAGCAAGAACGGCAACAAGGAAGTCAAGAAACCGAAGAAGGTACACGTTCCCAACCCCCCGGGGCTGCCGGCCAGTCTGGCAGCGGTCGGCACCGCGCCGCCCCGTCCGCGGAAAAAGTAGTTCCCCTCTGCAACCCGCGGGTCTTCGCGGGGCCATGACACCGAACCTCCGGTTTCGGTGGGGGTATGCCCGACCCAAAGGTTGGGCCCGCTGCGCTGGGTTGGCCGCCTAGAATTCGGTCAACAAGCGCACCAACGGGTCGTCACCGGGTTGGCACGGTTGCACGCGCGCCCCTTTGCTGGCGGAGAACTGCAATTCCCTCGAAGAATGTCTGCACATGATGGCCACTGTGAGGCGATGGCTGCCCGAAACCCGGCCGCAAGATCGGCGGGGGTTTGGCGTTGCTGCCGGGCTGAAGCTTGTGCAGTGCGGGCTGCTGTTGGTGGCGCTGAACCTGGGCGCTGCCGCGGTGCACGCTGCAACGCCTTCCAAGCCGGCGCTTAAAGAACCGGCCTACCTGCACACCACCGCAGCGGGCGACACGCTGATCGCGCTCGGCCGCCGGTACCTCGTCGACCCGCAGCGTTGGCCCGAGGTGGCCCGCGCCAACAGCGTGAAGTCGGACCGGCGCATTCCCACCGGCACGGTGCTGCGCATCCCGCTGCGCCTGATGGCGGTGGAACCCGCCCCGGCGGTGGTCACTGCCGTCAGCGGTGACGCGCGCATGGCGGGCAAGGCCGGCGACTCGGCTTTGGTGCTGGGGCAGTCGCTGCCCGAAGGCACAGAACTGCGCACCGGTGACGGCAACATCACGGTGCGCCTGGTGGACGGCACGGTGTTGCGCCTGCGCGCTGCCAGCCGCCTGCAGATTGACGAGTCCAACCGCATCCCCCGGGCCGGCGTGGTGCGCTCGGGGGTGGTGCTGCAAGAGGGCCAGGTCGAGGTGCAGGCCCGCCGAGCCGGCGCCGGACAGCCGGGCTTCCGGGTCAAAACGCCCCAGGGCGTGCTGGGGGTGCGCGGCACCGAATTCCGGGCCAACACCGGTGGCTCGTCGCGCCTGACCCGCAGCGAAGTGCTGGAAGGCGCCGTGGCTGCCTCAGGCGCCCCGGCTCGGCCCGGCCAGCTGGTGAATGGCGGCTTTGGCGTGGTGGTGGACAGCACGGGCAGCGTGTCGCCGCCCGTGCGGCTGCTGGACGCACCGGCGCTGCGGCAATTGCCGGTGCTGCAAGAGCGCCCGCTGGTGCGCTTTGCCGTGCCGCCCGTTGCCGGTGCCACGGCCTACCGCGGCGAGGTGTCGCGTGACGCGTCTTTTGACCAGGTGCTGGCCGACGTGAGCTCGTCATCAGCCGAACTGCGCATCGCCAACCTGCCTGACGGCGACTACGTGCTGCGCGTGCGCGGCATCGACGCCAACGGCCTGCAGGGGCAGAACGCCGAACACCGTTTCCGGCTGAAGGCGCGGCCCGAACCGCCGTTGCCGCAAGCCCCGGCGCCGCGGGCGGTGATTCCGGGCGACCGGGTCGAACTGTCCTGGACGTCCAACCCCGAAGCCCGCAGCTACCGCCTGCAGCTGTCGCGCAGCGAAGACTTCAGCCAGCCCCTGCGCGACCTGCCTGGCCAGACCGCGAACGGGCTGCCCTTGCAAGGCCTGGAACCGGGCACCTACTACTGGCGCTTGGCCAGCGAGCGCAGCGCCACCGACCAAGGGCCCTTTGGACCGACGAACCAGTTTGAATTGCGGCGCATTCCGCCGCCGCCGCCGGCACCGAGCGCACCCAAGGTGGGCGTGGGTGACCAGGCGGTGCAACTGGCCTGGGAAGGTGCGCCCGGGCAGACCTTCTTGCTGCAGGTGTCCCGCGACTTGGCCTTCGCAACCCTGGTGCTGGAACGCAAGGTCGACGTGCCCGCGCTGGAACTGGCGCTGGAAGGTACGGGCCGGTTCTACGTGCGCGTGCAGGTGCGCGAAGCCGACGGTTTTGTCGGCCCGTTCTCGGCGCCGCAGCAGATCGACCTGCCGAACTGCCTGCGCACCGCCAGTGGCGCCTGTGTCAGGGCTGATGGTGCACCGGTACTCATAGGCTCGTGAGCCTGCGCGACCGCCGTCCCGGTACACGCCCCAACGCGTTGTATGGCGGCGCGCCGCTGAAGGCGGCCCGCCGTTCGTGGCGGTCGCTGGGTCCGGGCCGTGACGGCTGGACGGTGGCCATTGGCCTGGCGGCGTTGGCCGTGTCGCTGGCGGCGGGCAACTGGACCTGGCGCGCCGACCATCTGGTCTACGACCTGGGTTTGTCGCTGTCGACCCGCCCCGTGCCGGCCGACATTGTCATCGTCGCCATCGACGAAGCCAGCGTCGAAGCCATCGGCCGCTGGCCATGGCCGCGCGCGGTACACAGCACGCTGCTGAACCAGTTGGCGCAGGCCCAGCCGCGTGCCATCGGTCTGGACCTGATCCTCAGCGAACCCGACCCGGACCCTGAACAAGACCGCCTGTTGGCGCACATGTTGCGGCGCGCTGCGCCGGTGGTGCTGCCTGTTTCGGGGCAGTTCGGCCCGTCGGGCATGGCGGCCCACCTGCTGGTGCCGGCGGGGCCGCTGCAGTCCACGGCCCAGCTGGGTGCTGCAGAGGCCACCGTGGACACCGACGGCGTGCTGCGCCGAGCCTTCCTGTCCGCCGAATTCACGCTGCAGGGCCGGCGCCAGGGCTACCCGCACATGGCGCTGGCGCTGCTGAATGCCGGGGGCCAGAACCTGCCGGCAGGCTTTCCCGCCGAAGACGAACAGGCCGACGCGGCGCAGGATGAAAAGGGTTGGCTGCGCAAGGGCCGCTTCCTGATCCGTTACGCCGGACCGCCCGGCCACGTGCAGCGTGTTTCTTATGTCGACGTGCTGAGCGGTGCCGTGCCACCGCAGGCGCTGGCCGGCCGGTATGTGCTGGTGGGCATGACGGCGCTGGGCCTGGGCGACACGCTGGCCACACCCGTTAACGGCCAGCAGCAGGCCATGCCGGGCGTCGAGGTGCTGGCCAACACGCTGCACACCCTGCGCAGCGGCGACACGCTGCAGGGCCTGTCCAACGGTGTGTCTGCAGGGCTGGCGGGCGCTTTGGTGATCCTGCTGGTCACGGGGTTCCAGCGCGTGGGCACGCGCTGGGCGCTGGTCATGTCGCTGGGTTCGGTGCCGCTGGTCATCGGCGCCAGCCTGCTGGCCATCCACCTGGGCTGGTGGTGGAGCCCGGTGCCTTATGCGGTGGCTGCAGCGCTGGCCTACCCCTTGTGGAGCTGGCGCCGGCTGGAACATGCGGTTGACAGCCTGGACGCAGAAATCCGCCGGTTGCAGCCCGAGGCCGGCGCGCACCCGTCGGCGCGGCGCGCCACGCAGGCGGTGCCCGCGCGCAGCGACCGGCTGGCGTCGCGGCTGGAAACGCTGCAAGGCGCCACCGAAACCGTGCGCAGTGCGCGCCGCTTCCTGGCCGACGCGCTGGCCGGCATGCCCACGGCCATGCTGGTGGCCGACGAAAACGGGCGTGTGCTGCTGGCCAACACACTGGCCGCGCGGTTGTTTGAAACCGAGGCCGCCGAAGACATGCACGGCCTGGACCTGGCGGGCCTGCTTGAAGAGTTCCGCACGCCACAGCCCATGGACTGGCCGCTGTTGTTCACACCCGAGGGCCTGCCCCCTGGTGGCCTGGTGGTTGAAGCCCAGCTGGCCCGGCTGGGCGACCTGCTGCTGCACTTCGCCAGCCTGGCGCTGGTGGGTGAACAGCGTTGGGTGGTGACTTTCGACGACGTCACCGCCATCAAGCAGGCCCAGCGCCGGCGCGAAGAAACGCTGGCCTTCATCTCGCACGACCTGCGCTCGCCCGCCAGTTCGATCATGATGCTGGCCGACCTGCACACGCAGGGCCACCTGAACATGGGGCAAGAGGCGTTGATGGCCGAGGTGCGCCGCCTGGCCGTGCGCACATTGCAGCTGTCTGACGACGTGGTGCGGCTGGCCCATGCCGAGTCGCGCCCCCTGCGGCTGGCCACGGTGCAAGTGGCGGGCCTCGTGAACGAGGTGATGGCCGACTTCCGCCCGCAGGCGCTGAGCGCAGGCGTCAGCCTGCAGGCGAAGGTGCACGACGAAACCGCCACCTGGGTGATGGACCTTCCCCTGCTGCTGCGCGCGCTGGGCAACCTGGTTTCGAACGCCATCAAGCACAGCCCGCGCGGCGCTGTGGTTGAACTGCAGACCGCCGCAGGCGAAGAACGCCTCATCTTGCGCGTGCTGGACGCCGGCCCGGGCCTGACACCGGAGCAGCGCCAGAAGCTTCACAACGAGTCGCAGGGCCTGCCGGCAGGCGATGCACGCGGTGTGGGCCTGGGCCTGCTGTTCGTGCAGCGCGTGGCCGCGCGCCACCGCGGCGTGCTGGTGGCGCGCAGCGATGACGGTGGTGTGGGCACCACGGCTGAACTGCAATTGGGAAAACTGCCAGCGGACGCTGAAGCCGCTGCTGTGGGAGCGGCGTGACGGGCTTGACTGGCGTGAAGGGGCGTGGTGGATGTGAACGGCGGGCTGGCGTGGCCCCCGCGACCCCCGGTGCCCCCAGTGCAGGCCCGGCTGCACGCATGCCGCGTGAAGCGGCCGCGGCCTACGCCGGTGGCCGGAGTGCGGGGTGTATAAGCCCAGCAGCCCCACAGCCACAGAGCGACCCCACCCCATGAAAGCAGCCGACATTCTGGCCACCATCGGCAACACGCCGCACGTGCGCATCAACCGCCTGTTCGGCCCAGCGGCCCAGGTGTGGATCAAGTCAGAGCGCAGCAACCCCGGTGGCTCGATCAAGGACCGCATCGCGCTGGCGATGGTGGAAGATGCTGAACGCAGCGGCGCACTGCAGCCCGGCGGCACCATTGTTGAACCCACGTCGGGCAACACCGGCATCGGGCTGGCCATGGTGGCTGCCGTCAAGGGCTACAAGCTGGTGCTGGTGATGCCCGACAGCATGAGCGTCGAGCGCCGCCGGCTGATGCTGGCCTACGGCGCCCGCTTCGAGTTGACGCCGCGCGAAAAAGGCATGAAGGGCTCGATCGCGAAGGCGCAGGAGATCGTGGACAGCACACCCGGCGCGTGGATGCCGCAGCAGTTCGAGAACCCGGCCAACATTGCGGTGCACGTGCGCACCACGGCCGAAGAGATTGCTGCCGACTTTCCCGAAGGGCTGGACGTGCTGATCACCGGTGTGGGCACCGGCGGCCACATCACCGGCTGCGCCCAGGTGTTGAAAGCCCGCTGGCCGAAGCTGAAGGTGTTTGCGGTGGAGCCCAGCGCCAGCCCCGTCATCAGCGGCGGGCAGCCTGCGCCGCACCCCATTCAGGGCATTGGCGCCGGCTTTATACCGGCCAACTTGCACACCGGTTTGCTCGACGGCGTGATCGCGGTCGAAGCCGAGGCCGCGCGCGAGATGGCGCGGCGCAGCGCGCGTGAAGAGGGCATGCTGGTGGGCATCAGCAGCGGTGCCACGCTGGCGGCCATTGCGCAGAAGCTGCCTGAACTGCCGGCAGGCAGCCGCGTGCTGGGCTTCAACTACGACACGGGCGAGCGCTACCTGTCGATCGAAGGTTTTCTGCCGGCTTGAGCCTGCTTTCCGCTCTCAAGGCCACTTGAAACGGTCTCCACATGAATCCTTACTTTCATTTTCAAGCGCAGCGGCTGCGCGCAGCCTGTGGGGTGGCGCTGATGGCCGCCGCGGCGGCGCTGGGCAGCGGCTGTGCCAGCGCTCCACATCCGTCCGCCGCCGCCAGCGCGCCGCAGCTGGCCTTCGCGGCATGGAGCGAATCGTTTGCCGAACGCTGGGTGCGTCTGTCGCCCGAGTGGGCGACTTCAACGCAGTACTTCCGTGGCGACGAACAGCGGCAGCTGGACAGCCAACTCGGCGCGGTGGGCCCGGGTAGCACCGAACGCCGGGCCGATCTGGCAAGGGCCGGCCTGGCCGAGCTGAACGCCTATGCGCCCGAGACACTGCAGGGTGCCGACCGTATCGGCGCGGCGCTGTTGCGCTCGGCGTTGCAGCGCAGCCTGGACGGCGTGGTCTATGAAGACCACGGTTTTGCTTTCAACCAGATGTGGGGGCTGCACCTGCGTTATGTCAGCCTGCTGGCCGAAAACCACCCGCTGCGCCGCGCCGCTGACGTGCAGACTTTTCTGTCGCGGTTGCAGCAGGTGGACCAGCGACTGGACGAGGGCATCGCCCGCACCCGCGCCGCGGCAGCGCGCGGCCTGCTGCCACCGCGCGTGATCGTGGAACGCGCACACACGCAGGTGCAGGCCTTCATGGCGCAGCCGCTGCAGGGCAATGACATTGCGGCCGGCTTTGCGCGCCGAACTGCCAGCATGGCCGACTGGCCGGCCGCCGAGCGGCAGGCCGCCACCGACAGCGTCAACGCGCTGCTGCAGGGGCGTGTGCTGCCGGCCTATGCGCGCGTGCTGGCGCTGCTGGACGGGTTGCTGCCCATCGCCCCGGCAGAGGTGGGCCTGTGGCGCCAGCCCGACGGCCTGCGCGCCTACCAGGCCCGGCTGGGCGAATTCACCACCACCACACTCACCGCCGAAGACATCCACGCGCTGGGCCTGCGCGAAGTGGCGCGTATCGAGGCGCAGATGGAAGGCGTGCTGCAAGGCCTGGGCCGCACCCAGGGCAGCATCCAGCAGCGCCTGGAAGCCTTCAACGCCGAGCTGCAACCGCCGGCCGCGGGCGACCCGCGGGCCTTCATGCTGGCGCGTTATTCAGAAGCCGTGGTCGACGCGCAGCGGCGTGCGCAGGCGCTGTTCAACCTGCAGCCCCGTGCGCCCATCGAAGTGCGCCGCGTGCCGGTGCTCACCGAGCGCACGGCCAGTGCCTACTACACCACGCCGGCGCCCGATGGCAGCCGCCCGGGTGTGTTCTGGGCACCGCTGCCCGGGCCGGTCTACAACGTCTTGCGCCTGCGCAGCCTGGCGGTGCATGAAGCCGTGCCGGGCCACCACTTTCAGTTGGCGCTGCAGCAAGAGCAGGCCGACCTGCCGCGCTGGCGCCAGCGGCGCATTTTCGGCGGCAGCAGCGCCTTCACTGAAGGCTGGGCCCTGTACGCAGAACGCCTGGCCCTGGACAACGGCTGGTACGAAGGCGACCCCGCCGCCTTGCTGGGCGGCCTGGACGGCCAGCTCTTCCGCGCCCGCCGCCTGGTGGTAGACACGGGCCTGCACGCCAAGCGCTGGACGCGTGAGCAGGCAATAGCCTACGGCCTGCCGGCCAACGAGGTGGAACGCTACATCGCCAACCCCGGCCAGGCCACGTCCTACATGGTGGGCATGCTGCACCTGCTGGCGCTGCGCGACGAAGCGCAGAAGACCCTGGGCCCGCGCTTCGTGATGAAGGACTTCCACGACGTGGTGCTGAAGACCGGTTCCGTGCCGCTGGACGTGCTGAGCGACGTGGTGCGGGCCTGGGTGCGGTCGGTGGCTTCAGCCCGTTGACCGCGGCGTGTCCGGCGGCGCCGAGGGCACAAAAGGAAAGCGGGCCTTGGCCTTGGTGGCCGTGGTGCTGGTGGTGGACACGCTGCGCACGTACTGCCTCGATCCGTCCTTGCGCACCTGGTAGTCCCAGGGCGTGTGGGTGCCCTTGGTCAGCGTGGGGTGCAGGAACAGCCGCCGGCGCTGGCTGGCCAGCACCTGCTGCTTGATTTGCGCGGGCTGGAAGCGCTGCTCGATCTGGTCCACGAAACGCTGCGCCAGGGCTTGGAACGCCGGCTCGGCGCTCAGGTTGCGCAGTTGTGATGGGTCTTGCTGCAGGTCGAACAGCATGCCCGGGTCACCTTCGCAATAGACGTACTTGTAGTGGCCCTGGCGCAAGATCAGCGCCGGTGCGTACACGCCTTCGCCGGTGAATTCGATCAGCGCCTCGTCGGCCCCATCGGGTTCGCGGCCGTGCAGCAGCGGGGCCAGCGAACGGCCGTCGCAGTGGTCGGCCAGGGCCGGCGGCTGGCCGGCGGCGGCCAGGTCCACCAGCGTGGGCAGCAGGTCCACCAGCGAACAATTCAGGCCCGCGCGCTGGCCGGCCCGGGCACCCGGCGCGCTGATGATCAGCGGCACCTTGATCGACTGTTCATACGGGTTGAACTTGAACCACATGCCGCGCTCGCCCAACATCTCGCCGTGGTCGGCGGTGAAGACGACGGCGGTGTTGTCGGCAACGCCAGTCTGTTCCAGCGCGTCCAGCAGCAGGCCGACCTTGTGGTCCACGTAGCTGACCATGCCGTAGTAGGCGTGGCGCGCCGACCGCACCATGGCGTCGGTGACGCGGTGCTCGTCCTGGCGGATGAGCCGGTAGTAGCGCTGGCTCCACGGGTCGCGCTGTTCAAAGGGAATGAACGGCACCGTGGGCATGGGAATGTCGTCGTCGCGGTACAGGTCCCAGAACTCGCGCGAGATGGTGAAGGGGTTGTGTGGGTGCGTGAACGAAGACACCAGCAGGAAAGGCTGGCCCTCGGGTCGGCGTGCATGGTCGTACAGCCACTGCACCGACTGGTGGGCCACCTCGTCGTCGTAGTCCATCTGCAGCGAACGCACGCACAGGCCTGATTCGACGATGCCGCGCATGCTCATCTGGCTGGGTGCGTAGGGCTCGACCTTGCGTTCCCAGTCGGCCGTCCAGCCGAAGTCGGCGGGGTAGATGTCGGTGGTGATGCGTTCTTCGAAGCCGTGCAGCTGGTCGGGCCCCACGAAGTGCATCTTGCCCGACAGGCAGGTGCTGTAGCCCTGCGCGCGCAGGTAGTGCGCGAATGTGGGCACCGAGGCCGGGAATTCGGCCGCGTTGTCGAAGGCGCCGATGCGCGAAGAACGCTGCCCCGACATCATCGCGAAGCGCGAAGAAGCGCAGATGGGGTTGGGGCTGTAGGCGTTTTCAAACACCGTGCCGCGCGCCGCCAGGCGGTCCAGGTTCGGCGTCTTCACGAGCTGGTTGCCATAGGCAGCCAGTGCGCTGGCCGCCAGCTGGTCGGCCATGATGAACAGGATGTTGGGGCTTGCTGGCATGGTGGCGCCTTTTGGGTTTCAGGCCGTGGCAGTGGCGGGCGCCACGCGCTGCCCCAACATCTGCGCCATGGCCTGGCGCAGCACCTGTGCGATGTCCCGGCAGTCTTCATGCGTCAGCGTCAGCGGCAGCCGCAGGTCGCACAGGCCGGCCAGCACGCGGCGCGCGTTGGGCAGTTGCGGTTCCACGCCCATGAAGCGCCAGTGCGACCACACGCTGGTGAAGCCGACGGGTGCCTCGGCGCCGAACCACTTCACGTGCACGCCGCCCGCGGCGCAGGCGGCGATGAAGGCAGCGGCCTGCTCGTGTGCCAGCCCCACCAGCGAGAACTGCAATGAACTGGCGACAAACTCTTCCTTGGCGTGGCGCGCCGGCACGCTGATGTGCGCCACGCCGGCCAGCGCTTCGGCCAGCCAGTGGTAGCGCTCGTTCCAGCGCGCGCAACGCTCGCGCAGCACTTCACCCAACTGCGGGCGTGCCAGTGCTGCAGGCAGGTTGCCCATGCGCAGGCTGAAATTGGGCGTGGTGTATTTCCAGCGCTCGAACACCGCGTCGTCGGGCCGCGACACGTGTGAGCGGTACAGCATGTAGCTGCCCGAAAACAGCACCGCCTGCGCGGCGATGTCTTCGTCGTCGCACACCAGCAGCCCGCCTTCACCGGCGTTGGCGTGTTTGTAGCTCTGCAAGCTGAAACAGCCCGCACGGCCCCAGCGGCCGGTGGGCTTGCCGGCCCAGGCCGCACCCATGGTGTGCGCGCAGTCTTCAATGATCTGTACGCCGTGTTGCTGGCACAGCGCGGCCAGGCGGTCCATGTCGCAGATGTGGCCGCGCATGTGCGACAGCAGCAGCGTGCGCGCACCGCTGGCCAAGATCTTCTGTTCCAGGTCGGCCAGGTCGATCAGGTAGTCGTCGGTCACGTCCACCAGCACCGGCACGGCTTGCGCGTGTGCAATGGCGCCGGGCACTGGCGCCAGCGTGAAGCAGTTGGTCAGCACCGGGTCGCCCGCCTTCACGCCCGCGGCTTTCAAGGCCACGAACATGGTGGACCCGCAGGAGTTCATGGCCACGCAGAAGCGGGCGCCGGTTTCCTGCGCGAAGGCCTGTTCCAGTTGCGACACCTCGCTGGGCACGCCGCCGGTTTCGCCGTAGCGGTGCAGCTTGCCGCTGGCCATCAGGCGCAGGGCGGCTTCCACACCTGCAGCGGGAATGGCTTCCTGGCGCGTCAGGTCCAGTTGCAGCGGCGGGTTTGCAGGGTTTTCGGTCGGGGCCATGAACGTCCTCTCATTCTTTTCGCAATGGGCCGGTGCTCAGTCTCTCAGTCGATCTTCACACCCAGGTCGCGGATGAGTTTGCCCCACTTGGCGTGTTCGGCGCGCACGTGCGCGGAAAAGTCCTCGGGCGTGGAACCGATGGCTTCGTCGCCCTGTTTGGCCAGGCTGTCTTTCAGCGTGCGCAGCGCGGTGGCGGCGTCGCGGTGCAGGCGGTCCACCACGTCCCGCGGCGTGCCGGCCGGTGCAAACAGGCCGAACCAGGTGGTGGCGTCGACGCCGGTCAGGCCGGCTTCGGCCAGGGTGGGCACGTCGGGCAGCATGGCCAGCCGGCGGTTGCCGGTGACGGCCAGCGCACGTGCCTTGCCGGCCTGCACCTGCGGCAGCACCAGTTCAACGTTTACCACCATGTAGGCAGCCTCGCCGGTGAGCAGCGCGCTGATGGCCTGCGGCCCGCCCTTGTAGGGCACGTGCACAACGTCCAGCTTCGCAGCCGACTGCAGCATCGCGCCGCCCAGGTGCACGGCGGTGCCGTTGCCGGTGGACGCATAGTTCAACTTGCCCGGCTGCGCGCGCGCCAGCGCCAGCAGCTCGGGCAGCGACCTGATGGGCAGCATGGCCGAACTGGCCAACAGCAGCGGTGAAGCCGTGACCTGCGTGATGGGCACGAAGTCCTTCAGCGCGTCGTAGCCCAGGGTGCGGTAAACGCCGGGGCCGATGGCGTGCGTGGCCACGGAACCGAAGAGCACCGTGTAGCCGTCGGGTGCCGCGCGGGCCACCAGGGCTGATCCCACCGTGCCACCGGCGCCGGCGCGGTTGTCCACGATGACGGTCTGGCCCAGCGACTTGCGCATTTCTTCAGCCAGCGCGCGCGCCACGATGTCCAGCGCACCGCCGGCCGGGAAAGGCACGACCATCGTGATGGGCTTGGCCGGGAACGCCGTCTGCGCCTGCGCCGCGCCGGGCGCAGCAGTCAGGCCAACGGTGCAGGCCAGGCCCAGCAGGGCGGCAGTGAGGTGCAGGCGTCTGTTCATGCGGGTCTCCTTGAAATGCCAAGCGGGGTGGAACGGGGTGCGCAGGCTGGGGGCCATGGTGAAGGGCCCCGGCCGGCGGACGTGCTGGGCTCAGCGCTGGTGGCCGCCCAGCGTGCCCAGGTCGAATTGCTCTTCGGGGTAGTACTTGTGCAGCCGCACGTCGCCGGTGCGGGCATGGCCTTCCATGCCTTCCAGGCGCGAGATGCGCGCGGCCACGGGGCCCACGGCACGCGACGCTTCACGGGTGAGCCGCTGCCAGGTCACGGTCTTGATGAACTTGCCCACAGACAGGCCGCCGGTGTAGCGCGCAGCACCCCGCGTGGGCAGGATGTGGTTGGGGCCGCTGCACTTGTCGCCATAGGCCACGGTGGTCTCTTCGCCCAGGAAGAGTGAACCGTAGTTGCTCAAGTTGTCCAGCCACCAGTCCAGGTCGGCGGCCATCACCTGCAGGTGTTCGCAGGCATAACGGTCGCTGACCTGCACCATCTCTTCGCGGGTGTCGCACAGCACCACCTCGGCGTGGTCGCGCCAGGCTGCGGTGGCGGCGCTGCGGGCGGGTTCCGGCAGCGCGGCAATGGCGGCCGGCGCGCGGCGCATCACTTCTTCACCCAGCGCGCGCGACGTGGTGATCAACCACACCGGCGAGTCCGGCCCGTGTTCGGCTTGGCCGATCAGGTCGGCCGTTACCACCGCGGCGTCGGCCGTTTCGTCGGCGATCACAGCAGACTCGGTAGGCCCGGCCACCACGTCGATGCCCACGCGGCCGAACAGCATGCGCTTGGCCTCGGCGACGAAGCGGTTGCCGGGGCCGACGATGATGTCGGCCGCATGGCCGCTGAAGTGCCCGTAGGCCAGCGCGGCCACCGCCTGCACGCCGCCCAGCGCCAGCACCGTGTGCGCACCGCACAGCTGCATGGCGTACAGGATGCCCGGGTGTATGCCGTGGTCGCCGGTGGCCGGCGACGTGGCCACGATGTGCTTCACGCCCGCCACCTGCGCCGTGCCCACGCTCATGATGGCGCTGGCCGCGTGCGCGTAGCGGCCCCCGGGCACGTAGCAGCCGGCGGTGTTGCAGGGAATCAGCCGCTGGCCGGCCAGCAGGCCCGGCAGCAGTTCGGCCCTGAATTCCTGCATCGAATCGCGCTGGCGCTTGGCAAAGTCCTGCACACGGTCGCGTGCGAAGCGGATGTCGGCCTTCACGCCGTCTGTCAGCGCGCGTTCGGCGGCGGCAAATTCGGCTTCACCCAGTGCAATGGGGCCGCTGTAGCCGTCCAGGTCGCGGGCATAGCGCCGCACGGCTTCTTCGCCGCCGGCCTGCATATCGGCCAGCATGCGCGCCACGGTGTCGCCTGTGGCGGTGTCGATGGCCTGCTGCGGCGGGTTGGCTTTTTTCAGGTGTGTCGTGGCCAAGATGAACCTTCCAGGGTGCCGGATGGGGGCTGACCGAAACGCACGGCCGCCGTGGGGGCACCGGGCGAGACCATAGCCACAGCCCGCCACCGGGGCTGAGTCCAGATATGATGAATCGATCAGGCCAGAATTTCATTCAATGACACCGATTTCCACACCATGACCCGCCGCGCGCGCGCCACCGAACTGATGTGGCCCCGGTTGTTCAAGCGGTTCGAGGGTGGCGCCCGCACGCTGCAGGGCCAGCTGCGCGACATGCTGGTGCACGCGGTGATTGAAGGCTTCATCGCGCCGGGCCAGGCGCTGCCTTCCAGCCGGCTGCTGGCGCAGGCGCTGGGCTTGTCGCGCACCACGGTCACGCTGGCTCTGCAGGCGCTGGTGGACAAGGGCCTGGTGGAAGCACGTTCGCGCAGCGGCCTGTTTGTCAGCCCGCAGCTGACCTCCACCTATCTGGGCGCCCGCCAGCGAGCCGACGCCGCGCCCGCACCCCACGCGGTGCGCTGGGCCGACCGCCTGAAGCTGCGGCCCGCCGCGCAGCGCAACATCAGCAAGCCCAGCGACTGGCAGCAGCAGCCTTACCCCTTCATCTACGGCCAGTTCGACGCCACGCTGTTCCCCGCCGCCGACTGGCGCGAATGCGTGCTGGAAAGCCTGCAAGGCCGGGCGCTGCGGCGCTGGGCGCCCGACCACATCGACCGCGACGACGATTCGCTGGTGGACCAGATCCACCACCGCCTGCTGCCGGCGCGCGGCATCTGGGCCGACCGTGACGAGGTCCTGGTCACCACCGGTGCGCAGCAGGCCACGTTCCTGCTGTCCACGCTGCTGCTGAGCCCAGGCACCGTGGTGGGCATCGAAAACCCGGGCTACCCCGATGCACGCAACAATTTTCTGCTCCGCACGCGCCAGGTGCGGGCGCTGCGCGTGGACGAACAGGGGCTGGTGCTGGGTGCTGCGCTGACCGGTTGTCGCTATGTTTATGTGACCCCCAGCCACCAATGCCCCAGCACGGTGACGATGCCGCTGCAACGGCGGCTGGACCTGCTGGCACGGGCCGAACGTGACGACTTCGTGCTGATTGAAGACGACCACGAAAGTGAGCTGAACTTTTCGGGCCAGCCCACACCCGCACTCAAGAGCCTGGACCGCCACGCGCGCGTGGTCTACATCGGCAGCCTGTCCAAGACGCTGGCGCATGGCTTGCGCCTGGGCTATGTGGTGGCCCCGGCAGAACTGATCCGTGAACTGCGTGCACTGCGCCGGCTGGTGATGCGGCATGTGCCCACCAACAACCAGCAGGCGGCGGCCAGCTTCATCGGCCACGGGCACCAGGAAGCCTTCGTGCGGCGCCTGAACATTGCCTACCGCGACCGCGCCCAAGCGCTGCGCGCAGCCCTGGCGCAGCACACGCCAGGCCTTGTGCCGGTGGCGGCACAGGGCGGCTCGGCCCTGTGGGTGAATGCCGGCGCCGGCTGCGACACGCGCGAGCTGGCGGCGCGGCTGTACCCCCAGGGCGTGGTGCTGGAACCGGGCGACGTGTTTTTTGGCGGTGCGCGGCAACCGCGCCACTTTGTGCGCATCGGTTACTCGTCGATACCGGTCGATCGCATCGACGCCGGCGTGCGCGTGCTGGCGCGCGAGCTGGCCCACATGCAGCGCGAAAGCTGAAACGCCGGCGCGGCCGTGGCAATGGGCCATGGCACTTTCCGCACCCACGGGCGCCGCCCCCAGCGCCCGCAAGCTTTCCACCGCGGCTTTTGCCACGCTGCTGCTCATCGCCCTGCTGATGGGCGCCAACCACGTGGCCGCGCGGCTTGCCTTCAACAACGGGGTTGACGTGGCCACCGCGGTGGCTGTGCGCAGCGTGGTCACAGCCTTCTTCGTGGGCTTTTTGCTGGTGCTGGTTCGGGTGCCGCTGAAGTTGCAGGCGCGGCACCGCAAGGCCCTTCCGGTCATCGGTGTGCTGGTGGCCGTGCAAAGCCTGTGCCTGTATTCCGCGGTGGCGCGGCTGCCGGTGGCACTGGCGCTGCTGGCCTTCAACACGCACCCGCTGTTCACGGCAATGTGGTCGGCCGTCATCTACCGCCAGCCCCCCCAGCGCAGCCTGCTGGTGGCCATGCCGGTCATGTTGGTGGGCCTGGCGCTGGCGCTGGACGTGCTGGGCGCGGCTTCGGGCCTGGGTGCGGCTGGGCAGTGGGCGAGCATCGGCGTGGGCGTGGCTTTTGCGCTGGCCGCAGCTGCCACCTTCGGCCTGGCCCTGGTGCTGACGCAACACGAAACGGGCGACCTCGACGGCCGCCTGCGCACCTTCAGCAGCATGGCGCAAGTGGGCCTGCTGGCCAGCCTCGGTGCGCTGGCGCAGGGTGGCTTTCACTGGCCGCAGGTGGCGGTGGGCTGGTGGGCGCTGGCCGCACTGACCGTCCTGTACGGCACTGGCTTCACCATCATGTTCACGGTGCTGCCGCGGCTGGGCGTGGTGGGCAATTCGGCCATCCTGAATGTGGAACCCATCTTCGCGCTGGTGCTGGCCTGGGTGGTGCTGGGCCAGCAGATCGCCGCCATTCAGGTGCTGGGCGGCCTGGTGGTGGTGGCCGCGGTGATGGGCCTGGGCCTGCGCCGCCATTGACCGCGCTTCAACGCATGGCGCTCGGGTTTTTGGCGGGGTCGCCGGCCCACCGCGCCGCGTACGATGTGGCCATGAAATCAGCATCCGCACTTTGCAAGCTTCTGGGCCCGGCACTGCTGGCTCTGGTGGTCATCCCCGGGGCCACGTCACCGGCCCTGGCCCAGCAGGCCGCAGCCGCGGCGCCGTTGCGCCTGATCGTCCCCTTCACCCCCGGCACCGGCATTGACCTGATCGCGCGCCAGATCGGCCCCAAGCTGTCTGAACGCCTGGGCCGCCCGGTGGTGGTGGACAACCGCGCCGGCGCCTCGGGCAACCTGGGCACCGAAGCCGTGGTGCGGGCACCGGCCGATGGCAGCACGCTGCTGGTCACCGTCAACACGCTGGTGATGAACCGTGCGCTGTACCCCAAGCTGGCCTTCGACGCGCTGAAAGACCTGCAGCCGGTGTCGCTGACCAGCTGGGGCCAATTGCTGCTGGTCACCAGCAAGGCCAGCGGCATCACCACGGCGGCCGAACTGGTGGCGCGCGCCAAGGCGCGGCCCGGTGCGTTGAATTACGCGTCACCCGGCAACGGCACGCCGCACCACATGGCCATGGAACTGCTGAAGAACCAGAGCAAGCTGTTCATCACGCACATTCCCTACCGCGGCACCGGCCCGGCGCTGACCGACATCCTGGGTGGCCAGGTAGAGGTGATGTTCCTGCCCATCCACGTGGCGCTGCAGCACGTGAAGAGCGGCCGGCTGCATGCGCTGGGCATCAGCAGCGAACAAGCGCACCCGCTGCTTCCCGAGGTGCCACCGCTGCGCCAGTTGAAGCTGGGCCAGCTGGACGTGGACATGTGGTACGGCGTGCTGGCCCCCGCGGCCACGCCGCGTGCGCTGGTGGACCGGCTGAATGCCGAGCTGAAAGCCATCCTAGCGCTGCCCGAGGTGAAGGCCGCCTTCGAAAGCCAGGGCATGACGCCTGCGCACAGCAGCCCCGATGATTTCCGCCGCATCGTCAACCAGGACGCCGACCGTTGGGCGCAGGTGGTGAAGGCGCAGGGCATACAGCCCGACTGAGAGCCTGAGAGCCGCACACCATGGACATCGCCATCATCGGCGCCGGCCTGGGCGGCCTGGCGGCAGCGGCGGCACTGCTGCAGGCCGGCCACCGCGTGCGCGTGTTCGAGCAGTCGGCACAGCTGGGCGAGGTGGGTGCCGGCATCCAGATGAGCGCCAATGCCATGAAGGTGCTGGACCACCTGGGCCTGCGCCCCATGCTGGAACCGGTGGCGGTGCGCCCGCAGGCCTTTGAATTCCGCCGCTTTGACAGCGGCGAGATGCTGCACCGCATACCCCTGGGCGCGCAGCACGAGGCGCAGCACGGCGCGCCTTACTTCCAGCTGCACCGCGCCGACCTGCACGGCGCATTGCAGGCGGCGGTGCACCGCCTGGACCCGCAGGCCCTGGTGCTGAACGCACGCTGCAGGCACATCGAAGAACAGCCGGGCGGCGTGGCGCTGCAGCTGGCCGATGGGCGCACGGCGCAGGCCGAACTGCTGGTGGGCGCCGACGGTATCAAGTCGGTGGTGCGCAAGCACGTGCTGGGCGACGACAAGCCCGTCTACACGGGGCAGCTGGCCTGGCGTTGCACGGTGCCCACCGAACGCATTCCGCTGGCGCTGCGCACCGACTTCGTCAGCACCGTGTGGTGCGGCCCGCGCAACCATGCCGTCACCTACTACCTGCGAGCCGGCACGGTGTTGAACTTTGTGGGCTGCGTGGAACGTGAATGGGAAGAAGAAAGCTGGACCGCCTGCCGCCCCTGGGAAGAGCTGGACACTGACTACGCCGGCTGGCACCCGATGGTGCGTGCCGTGGTCGACCGTGTCGACCGCGACCAGTGTTTCCGCTGGGCGCTGAACAACCGCGAACCCAGCCTGCGCTGGAGCAGCCAGCGCATCACCATGCTGGGCGACGCCGTGCACGCCACGCTGCCCTACATGGCACAGGGCGCTGCCATGGCCATTGAAGACGCAGCCGTGCTGGCGCGCGTGCTGCAGGAACCCCTGCCCGTGCATGAAGCCGGCGGTGGGCCCACGCTGGCCGAGCGCCTGCGCCGCTTTGAAGCCCACCGCGCGCCGCGCACCGCACGCGTGGTGCGCGAAAGCACCGAGATGGGCGGGCTGTATCACATCGTTGACGCCCAGGCCATGCGCGAAGCCTTTGTGTCGCGCGACATTGCGCGTTCGCGCAACCGGTGGCTGTACCCGTACGACCCGATGCGGGTGGCCATCGAGCCTGCCGTGGCAGCCTGAACCGCGGCCTGACCCAGGGCCTGAGCAGCCGCCGCAAACGCCGCGCTGCAACGCGCGCAGGGCCAGTGTGTTTTGTTGGCTCGGAAGGTGGGCGTACCCGTTGTCACGCCAGCTGCACAGTGGCCCCGTAAACTGCCCGTGCACCCGCCGCCCCACACGATGACCACGCCTCATGCTTCATTCCCAAGGCTGCGCCCTTTGGGCGACGCGGCCTGGATCGTGGAGTTCGCAACCACCATCGACGAAGCCACCCACGAGCGTGTGATGGGCCTGGCGCAGGCGCTGGCGGCCCAGCAGGATCAGGGCCTGTGGCCGGCAGTGCTGGAATGGGTGCCGGCCTACACCACGCTGACCGTTCACTTTGACGTCTCGGGCCCCGTTGACGCCGTGCAGGCCGCAGCAGCGCCACTGCTGGCGTTGGCGTGCCGCGCCGCGCCGCTGTCACAACCCGGCCGGCGCTGGTGCCTGCCGGTCTGTTTTGACGCCGACTTCGCCCCTGATCTGCAAGACCTGGCGCAGGCGCGGGGCCTGTCGGTGGACGCCGCCGTGGCGCTGCTGACCAGCACGCCGTTCCGTGTCTACATGCTGGGCTTCCAGCCCGGCTTCCCGTACATGGGCGGCCTGCCCGCCGCACTGGACATGCCGCGCCGCAGTTCGCCGCGCACGGCAGTGCCCGAACGCAGCGTGGCGGTGGCCGGCCGCATGTGCGCGGTGTACCCGTGGCGCAGCCCGGGCGGCTGGCACCTGGTGGGCCGCACCCCGCTGCGCCTGTTTGACGCGCAAGACACCGCCGCGCCGGCCTGGCTGCAGGCCGGTGACGAGGTGCGCTGGGTGGCCATCGACCGCAGCCGCTTCCAGGCCCTGGAAGCGCAACACGCCGCCGCCGGCACGCGGCGCAGCGACTGGCTGGCCCGCGAGCTGGCGGCTTGATGGGCGGCGCATTGCAGTTCGTCGAAGCGGGCGCCGCGGTGTCGGTGCAAGACCGGGGCCGCCATGGCCACCGCGCCATGGGCGTGCCGCTGTCGGGCGCGGCCGACGCGGTGCTGATGGCCTGTGCCAATGCCTTGCTGGCGCAGCCGGCCGACTGCGCGGCGCTGGAAGTGGGCTTGCTGGGGCCCGTGCTGCGCGCGCTGCAGGCGCCCGTGCGCGTGGCGCTGGCGGGCGACTTTTCGCCGCGTGTCACGCCCTTGCATGGCCAGCCGCAGGCGCTGGCACCGTGGCGCAGCGTCACGCTGCAGCCGGGCGATGTGCTCAGCGTCGGCCCCTGCCGCTCCGGCATCGGCTACCTGGCCTGGGGCGGTGGTGCCGGTGTGCCGCTGGTGCTGGGCAGCCGGTCCACCTATGGGCGTGCCGGGCTGGGCGGATTCGCAGGCCGCGCGCCGCTGGCGGGCGACCAGCTGGCCTGCGGCGCCGGCAGCGGCCCCGAGCTGCAGGCCCCAGCGCCCTGGCAGCACGCGCCCGGCCCGCTGCGGGTGCTGCCCGGCCCGCAGGACGACCATTTCGACACCGACGCCTGGGCGCAGTTTCTGGGTGGCGACTACACCGTCACGCGCGACGCCGACCGCATGGGCGTGCGGCTGCAAGGCCCGCAACTGCGGCACGCCGTGGGCAAGGGCGCCGACATCGTGTCTGAAGCCGTGGTGCCCGGCGCGGTGCAGGTGCCCGGTGCCGGCCAGCCCATCGTGCTGGGCGTGGACGCGCAGACCATTGGCGGCTACGCCAAGATCGCTGCCGTCATCACGGCCGACCTGCCGCGCCTGGCGCATGCGCGGCCGGGCAGCGTGTTTCGTTTTGCCGTGGTCACGCGCGAAGAGGCCCTGGCCGCACGGCTGGCGCAGGCCGAAGCACTGGCTGCCTGGGTGCGCCGCCTGGCCCCGGTGCGCCCCAGCGGCGCGACCGACCAAGCGGCGCTGTACGGCTGCAACCTGATCAGCGGCATGATCGACGCCCGCACCGACTGAACGCCTAAACCTGACGCCGCACACGCCATGACCACCCCGCGCATCAACCTCAATTCAGACCTGGGCGAATCTTTCGGCGCCTGGACCATGGGCCGCGACAGCGACATGCTGCAGGTGGTGAATTCAGCCAACGTGGCCTGCGGCTTTCACGCCGGCGACCCGCTGGTGATGCGCCAGACGGTGGCCACGGCCCTGCGCCACGGCGTCAGCATCGGCGCCCACCCCAGCTTCCCCGACCTGCAGGGCTTCGGCCGCCGCCGCATGGACCTGAAGCCGGCTGAACTGGAGGCCGTGGTGGTCTACCAGATCGGTGCTCTGCAGGGTGTGGCTGCGGCCGAAGGGCACCGCGTCACGCATGTGAAGGTGCATGGCGCCTTGAGCAACCTGGCCAGCGAAGACACCGTGTTGGCGCGCTGCGTGGCCCGCGCCGTGCGTGCCGTCAGCGCCGACCTGATCCTGCTCGCGCCGGCCTTGTCTGAACTGGTCACGGCCGGCCACGAATGCGGCCTGCCGGTGGTGGAAGAAATCTTTGCCGACCGCAACTACACCGACGAAGGCGACCTGGTGCCGCGTTCGCACCCGCAGGCCATGGTGCACGGCCCCGAGGCCAGCGTGCGCCACATCCTGGGCATCCTGGAAGGCGGCGCGCTGGTGTCCATCAACGGCAAGCGGCTGCCCTGCCAGGCGGGCAGCATCTGCGTGCATGGTGATAACGCCGAGGCCGTGGCTACCGCGCAAGCGGTGCGGCAGGCGTTGCTGTCAGCAGGCTACACGCTGGTGGGTCTGCCGGCTTTGCTGGGCGGTTGAAGCGGTGGGGGCAGCGGCCGTTTCAGCCGCTGCCCGCACCAGACGGTGCTTCAGGCCACGGCCGGCGCCCGCTTGCGGGTCAGCGCCAGCGCGCCCAGCGCGGCGAGCAGCAGTGCCGCCGGCGCGGGCTCAGGCACCTGGGCAATGATCTGCTGCGCCATCAGCCCATGCACGCGGGTGGTCTTGTGCGCAGCGTCCCAGTTGATGTAGCCGGCGGCCACAGCCAGGTCGTTGGCGCAGTTGTCGCCCACGTTGTTGTTGTTGATGCACAGCGCGGTGTTTTGCGTGAAGCCGTAGTTGGACGGGTTCAGCACCATGTCTTCAACGCGGCTGTAGGCGTCGTAGAGCAAGATGTCAGCGGCCAGCAGCGGGTCCAGGTTGCTCACCAGGGTCTTCAACGCGCTGTTCAGCGCCAACCCGTTCTGGTTGTCCACGCTGGTCAGGTTCGGGCGCGGCGTGCGGGTGGCCACCACGATCTTCTTGGCGCCCCTGGCGTCCAGCTGGCGCAAGGCATTGTCGATGTTCGTCATTGCGCCGTTGATCTTGTTTTGCAGTTGAGCGGCCGGTGTGGTGGCCAGAAAGATGTCGTTGCTGCCGGCCCAGTAGATGTACAGCGCGTTGGGGTCGGCCTGCGCCGCGCCCAGGGCCGTGAAGTGGTTCTGGATCTGCGTCAGCGTGTTCGGGATGGCCGCGTTCAGACCCGGGGCGCCCGTGGTGGCGCCGCTGTAGGCGTAGTCCAGCAGTGGCACCGACAGCTGGTTGGCCAGGTACTCCACCACCACCGGGCCGTTGCTGTAGCGCCCGCCAAAGTTGGGCGGCGGGTTGACGGCTGCCCCGAACAGCGCGCGCAGGTTGCCGTTGTCGACGTTGCTGTCGCCGAACACGACGACCTGCGACACCGGCGCGGCCGAAGCCACCACAGCGCAGGTTGCCAGCACCACACCCAGCCCGATGCGGGTACCCTGGGCCAGTGCACTGTCCATTCGTTGAAACAGCGGTGTAAAGACGGTCATCACAATGTCTCCTGGGGGTTTTGGTTTGCAGTGCCCTGACGTTGTCGACCGCATGGCCCCGCAGCCATACTGTCAATGGGTGTTGGTCCGCCGAGCAGTCGCTGGCAATTGACAACTCATTGGCCCGCCAGCCTTGCCGTCTGGTCTTCTCATCACCGGCCGACCCTGTGCCATGTCTGTTTCCGAACTCCCCGAATTGCAGCCCACTGCACCACAGCGCATCTTCATGCTCGGCGCCACCGGCACGCTGGGCCGCGCCACGGTGCGCGCGCTGCTGCGCCAAGGGCACCAGGTGGTGTGCCTGGTGCGGCCGCAGGCCGGCCCGGCAGGCGCGCAGACGCTGGCCGACACGCAGCGCCTGCTGCCCGGTGCCGAGTTGCGTGTGGGCGATGTGCAGAGCCCGCTGGCCCTGGCGCGCTGCGGCTTCCGGGGCCAGCGTTTCGACGCGCTGGTGTCGTGCCTGGCCTCACGCACAGGCGCGCCGCGGGACGCGTGGGCCATCGACCACCAGGCCCACCTGCATGCGCTGGCCGCCGCGCAGGCCGCCGGTGTGCGGCAGGTGGTGCTGCTGTCGGCCCTGTGCGTGCAAAAGCCGCGCCTGGCTTTCCAGCACGCGAAGCTGGCTTTTGAGCAGGCGCTGGTGCAGTCGGGCCTGGCCTACAGCATCGTGCGGCCCACGGCGTTCTTCAAATCGTTGTCGGGGCAGGTCGAACGGGTGCGGCGTGGCAAACCCTTCCTGGTGTTTGGTGACGGCACCCTCACCGCCTGCAAACCCATCAGCGACGACGATCTGGCTGACTATTTGGCGCGCTGCCTGCACGACCCGCAGCTGCACAACCGCGTGCTGCCCATCGGCGGCCCCGGGCCCGCCATCACGCCGCGGCAACAGGGGGACATGCTGTTTGCGCAGCTCGGTCGCACGCCGCGCTTCAAGCAGGTGCCGGTGGCGCTGCTCGACACCATCGTGTCAACGCTCGCCGTTGTCGGCCGCGTGTGGCCGGCTGCGGCGGCCAAAGCCGAACTGGCGCGCATCGGCCGTTATTACGCCACCGAGTCAATGCTGGTGCTGGACCCGGCCACGGGCCGCTACAGCGCAGAGGCCACACCGTCCACCGGGCAACAGACGCTGGCTGATCACTACGCCGCCCTGCTCAATGGTCAGGCCCGCGACGACCGCGGCGACCACGCGGTCTTCTAGGGCGAATGGGTAGGCGCAGCAGCGTGTTCCTCACGTATGCTGTTTGCCGCCGCTGCAGCAGCTTCACCCGCAGGGCTGCAACACGAAGGAAACCCGATGACCGTCACCCGCCGTACCGCCCTGGCCACTGCCGGCCTGGCGCTGCCCGCACTGTCTCCTGCACAGGTCTCGTGGCCGCGCCAGTCGGTGCGCTTCGTGGTGCCTTTTGCCCCTGGCGGCACCAGTGAAATCGTGGCGCGCACGGTGGCCAATGAATTGACCAAGCAGTTGGGCCAGACGGTCTATGTGGAAAACAAGGGCGGTGGCGCCGGCCTGCCGGCCATGCAGGACGTGGCCAAGGCCACGCCCGACGGCCACACCATCATCCTGGGCCACGTTGGCAGCCTGGCGGTGAACCCCTACATCTTCCCGAACCAGCCCTTCGACGTGAACAAGGACTTCCTGCCCGTCACGCTGCTGGCCAAGGTGCCCAACCTGTTTGTCGTCCACCCCGACGTGCCGGCCAAGAACTTCAAGGAGTTCGTGGACCACGTGAAGAAGAACCCCGGCCGGCTGAACTACGGCAGCGCCGGCAATGCCAGCGCCGGCCATCTGGCCATGGAATACCTGAAGCTGGTGACGGGCATGTTCATCACACACATTCCATACCGCGGGACCGGGCCGATGCTGACCGACCTGCTGGCGGGCCGCACACAGGCCACCAGTGCCGGCCTTCCCGCGCTGATTCCGCACATCAAGAGCGGCAAGCTGCGCGCGATCGCCGTGGGCACGGCGCAGCGCCTGGCGCAGCTGCCCGACGTGCCCACCGTGGCCGAGATGGGCTACAAGGACTTCGAGACCTCGCAGTGGTACGGCATCATGGCGCCGGCCGGCACACCGCGCGAAGTGGTGAAGAAGCTGCAGGAAGAATCGCTGAAGGCGCTGAAGAGCAGCTCCGTCACCGAACGCTTTGCCAGCGACAGCGCCGTGGGCGGTGGTGGGTCACCCGAAGAGTTCGGCGCCTACATCGCGCAACAGCAGAAGATCTGGTCAGACATCGTCAAACGCGCCAGCATCAAGCCCGACTGACGGGCACCGGCCAGGCCTGCTAGCGGCGCACATAGCAGCTCTTGGCGACACCAAAGTTGGGGTCGCCAAACACGGCGGTGTTGCAGGCCACGCTGTTGGTTACGGGCCTGGCGATCCAACGCTGGTCTGCACCGAAGCGCACCGTTGCTTTGCCGCGCACGTGGCACACGCCGCCTTCGTCCGAGCAGATGTCCCACACGCCGGAAGCGTCGCGCAGTTCACCGCTGTGCACGGGCGGTACTGCGGGCGCCGCGCTGCCGGGCGCCGTGTTGTATTCGCACTGTTTCGCCTGGCCGGGCGCAGGGTCGCCAAAGGCCTGGACGCTGCAGTCGATGGCGCCCACCACGTCACGCATCTGGTAGCGGCCGGCTGCTCCAAAACGCACGCGGGTGGTGCCGGGCACGTGGCACACGGCGCCTTCGGGCGAACAAGGGCGCCACGCGGCGTCGGCGCCGTGCGGTCCGCCGGTATCCAGCACCTCGCACTGTTTCACGCGCCCGGGTGCCGGGTCGCCAAACTGGTCGGGGCCACAGACCACGCGCTGCTGCACGCTGCGTGTGTTGTAGCGCGCGTCGGTGCCGAACCGCACCTCGGCAACACCGTACACCTGGCATTCGCCGCCTTCCGCGGCACACACCCGCCACACCGGGGTGCGGACCTGTGCGCTGGGGGCCAGGAGGGTGGTTGACAGCACCTGGCAAATCTTCGGGCGGCCCGGGTCGGCGTCGCCAAACTCCTGCGCGTCGCAGATCACGCGGTTCCTGCCTACCGCATAGGCAAACTGCTGACCGGCACCAAAGCGAACCTTGGCCTCGCCGGTGAACCTGCAGATGCTGTTTTCCTGCGCGCAGTCTTGCCAGGTTTGGGCTGCTGCCCACTGCGGCAGGCATGCCCCGCAGGTCACCAGAAACGCACCCAACCAAAGCCTTGTGGACATCGTCTGCAGCATGCTGTACTCCTGATGACTTGTGCCGTAACCGTGTGCCCAGGCTACCACCGGGAGGCTTGCAAGCCCACATGGGACCAGCCCTGAGCCTGGCAAAGCCGGGCCTCAGGACAGCCCCCGTTCGCGCGCGCGTCGCGTTGGTCGGACGCGAGGCGCCGCGTGCGTCGCCCTGTTCAAACATCCGGGCTAGAGTGCGGGATTTTCGCGAGCGTCAGCGACGCCCGTGTCCAGCACCGCGCCAACCCGTTTGATGAACGCTCCCAAAAGCCCCAACCACCCGCCTCTGGATCTGCTGGTCATCGGTGGCGGCAACGCCGCCCTGTGCGCCGCGCTCACCGCGCGCGAGGCCGGCGCCTCGGTGCTGCTGCTCGAGGCCGCCCCGTTCGAATGGCGCGGCGGCAACAGCATGCACACGCGCAACATCCGCTGCATGCACGACGCACCGCAAGACGTGCTGACCGACGCCTACCCCGAAGAGGAGTTCTGGCAAGACCTGCTGAAGGTGACGGCGGGCAAGACGACCGAGGCGATGGCGCGCCGTGTCATCCGCGAGTCCCACCACGTGCGCGGCTGGATGCGCCGGCACGGCGTGCATTTCCAGCCTTCGCTGTCGGGCACGCTGCACCTCAGCCGCACCAATGCCTTCTTCATGGGCGGCGGCAAGGCGCTGGTCAACGCCTACTACCGCAGCGCGCAGACGCTGGGTGTGCAGGTGCGTTACGACACACCGGTGCTGCGTCTTGAACTGCAGGGCACCCGCTTCGTGGCCGCCCACACGGCAGCCGGTGAACGCATCGAAGCCCGCGCCTGCGTGGTGGCCAGCGGCGGCTTCGAAAGCAACCGCGACTGGCTGCGCCAGGCCTGGGGCCAGAACGCGCGCGGCGAATGGCCGGCCGACCAGTTCGCCATCCGCGGCACACGCTTCAACCAGGGCGTGCTGCTGAAGGACCTGCTGGCGCAGGGCGCTGATGCAGTGGGTGACGCGACACAGGCGCACATGGTGGCCATCGACGCGCGCGCGCCGCTGTATGACGGCGGCATCTGCACCCGGGTTGATGCCGTCAGCCTGGGCATCATGGTGAACAACGAGGGCCAGCGCTTCTATGACGAGGGTGAAGACTTCTGGCCCAAGCGCTACGCCATCTGGGGCCGGCTGGTGGCGCAGCAGCCGGGCCAGCGGGGCCACTGCATCATCGACGCCAAGGCCGTGGGCCGTTTCATGCCGCCGGTGTTCAAGGGCGAGCAGGCCGACACGCTGCCGCAGCTGGCGCGCCAGCTCGGCCTGCCCGAGCAAGCCTTCATGGCCACCGTCAACGCCTTCAATGCCGCCTGCCGCGTGGGCAGCTTCGACCATGCCGTGCTCGACAACTGCAAGACCGAAGGCCTGACGCCGGCCAAGACGCACTGGGCGCGGCCCATCGACACCGCACCGTTCTACGGCTACACGCTCAAGCCCGGTGTCACCTTCACCTACCTGGGCCTGAAAACCGATGAGGGCACGGCCGTGCATTTCAGCGGCCAGCCCAGCCCCAACCTGTTCGCCGCCGGCGAGCTGATGGCCGGCAACGTGCTGGGGCAGGGCTACACCGCCGGAGTGGGCATGACCATCGGCACGGTTTTCGGCCGCCTGGCCGGTGCCGCAGCGCTGCAGGCGCTGGCCCTGCGGGAGGTGGACCATGCAGCCGCCTGAAACCACCAGCCTGCAGCAGCTGGTGCGAGACGCGCAGGCCCTGGGCCAGGGCCTGCCGGTCGCTCCCAGCACAGCGGAAGCCGAAGTGGCGCGGCAACTGCAGATCTGCAATGCCTGCCGCTACTGCGAAGGCTTTTGCGCCGTGTTCCCGGCCATGACGCGGCGGCTGGACTTCAACACCGCCGACATCCACTATCTGGCCAACCTGTGCCACAACTGCGGCGCGTGCCTGCACGCCTGCCAGTACGCGCCGCCGCATGAGTTTGCCGTCAACCTGCCGCAGGCCATGGCCACGGTGCGCGGGCAGACTTATGCCGACTTCGCATGGCCGCCGCCAATGGGCCGGTTGTACCAGCGCAACGGCCTCACGCTGGCGCTGGCCTTGACGGCAGGCCTGGCGCTGTTCCTGATGCTGGCCGTGTGGGGGCAGGGTGGCAGCGCCGCGGCGGGCGCTGCGAACCCGCTGTGGTCGGTGCCACCGGGCGGCAACTTCTACGCCGTTTTCCCGCATGGCTTGATGGTCAACCTGTTTGCGCCCATCTTCGCTTTTGTGGTGCTGGCCTTGGGCATTGGCGTGGTGCGTTTCTGGCGCCAGGTGTCGCCGGCAGACGCGGCGCTGTCTTCTGCGCCCGCCGTGGCCGAAGCTGCGCACAACGCGCTGAAGCTGAAGTACCTGGACGGCGGCCACGGCGAAGGCTGCAACAACGAAGACGACGCCTTCACGCACGCACGGCGGCGCTTCCACCACCTGACGTTCTACGGTTTCATGCTGTGCCTGGCTGCCACCAGCCTGGCCACCGTCTACCACTACGGGCTGGGCTGGCAGGCACCGTACCCGTTGGCCTTGAAACTGTTCAGCCTGCCCAAGCTGCTGGGCGTGGTCGGCGGCATCGGGCTGGTGGTGGGCACGGCGGGCCTGTGGGTGCTGAAGCAGCGCCGCCACCCGCAGCATGGCGACGCGACTCAGAAGCCCATGGACCTGAGCTTCATCGCGCTGCTGTTCCTGGTGGCTGCCAGCGGCCTGGCCCTGGCCGCGCTGAAGACCACACCCGCACTGCCGCTGCTGCTGTGCCTGCACCTGGGCGCGGTGATGGCGTTTTTCGCCACCATGCCCTACGGAAAATTCGCGCATGGTGTGTACCGCAGTGCGGCGCTGCTGAAGTGGTCCATCGAAAGGCGGCAGCCCAGCCGGCTGAGCCTGGGTTCGGAGTGAGCAGCGGACACCGGTTGCCATGAACGCCGCTGCGCCAGCCGGTTACACCGCGCGGCTGCGCTTGCGCGCGGTACCGCGGCCTTTCCCATCAACGACGCAGCAGCGCGCATATCGCTGAAACCCAAGCCACAACCCATGTTTCCACAGGCCCCCTTCACTGTTCTTGCCAAGCCGACAGGCTTCAATCGCCGTTCACTGCTGCTGGCAGCCCTGGCTGTTCCTGCAGGGCCACACGCAGGTGCGCAGGGCGGCAAGGCCATCAGGCTGATCGTGCCATTCACTCCCGGCGGCAGCACTGACATCCTGGCCCGCGCCCTGGCCCCCAAGCTGGGGGCTGCGTGGGGCCAGAACGTCATCATCGAAAACAGGCCCGGGGCTGGTGGTTCACTGGGTGCCGGCGAAGCCGCCAGGGGCGACGCCGACGGCAGCGTGCTGCTGATGGGCCACATTGGCACGCTGGCCGTCAACCCCGCCATCTACCCCCGCCTGGGTTACGACCCGCTGAAGAGCTTCGTGCCGGTGGCCGGTGTGGCGCGGGTGCCCAATGTGCTGGTGGTGCCGGCCGCTGCGTCTGCAAGGTCGGTGAGCGGGTTCATTGAACAAGCCCGCGCGCAGCCGGGCAGGTACACCTACAGTTCCGGCGGCAATGGCAGCGCGGCCCACATCACCTTTGAATACCTGAAGCTGCGCGCCCGCATCCACCTGCTGCACATTCCCTACCGGGGCACGGCGCCTTCGATCACCGACCTGATGGCTGGCAACGTGGACGCCACGTTCACTGGCGCCCCCGCGGTGCTGCCGCATGTGAAGAGCGGCCGCCTGCGCGCGCTGGCCGTCAGCAGCGCGCAGCGCATCGCGGCGCTGCCTGACGTGCCCACCATTGCCGAGAGCGTCTACCCCGGTTGGGAGGCCGACCAGTGGTACGGCGTGGTGGCGCCGGCCGGCACGCCGCCTGCCGTGGTGGCGCGGCTGAACGCCGAGATCAACAAGGCGCTGGCGCTGCCCGATGTGGCGCAACAATTGGCACTGGAAGGGGCGTTGCCCATGGCCGGCACGCCTCAGGCTTTTGGCGACCTGATCCTGCGCGAGATGCCGCGCTGGGCCGAGGTGGTTCGCGCGGGCAACGTCAAACCGGATTGAACGACAGCCGCTGCGCGTTGCCCGCCACCGCCCGGCCGTGAAGCCGGCGACCTTGCAGGTCATCACCCTTGAACCCTCAGCCGAGATCCACACCATGAAACCGCAAGGGCTTCGTCGACGAGATTGCGTTGGGGTGCTGGCAGCCGCCGTGGCTTGGCCCGCAGTGCGGGCGCAGGGCCGCTTCCCCGACCGCCCCATCATGCTGCTGGTGCCCTTCGCACCCGGCGGCATCGCCGACCTCACGGCGCGCGCCGTGGCCGAGCACATGGGCAAAAGCCTGGGCCAGCCGGTGGTGGTGGAAAACAAGCCCAGCGCCGGCAGCATCGTGGCCAGCCAGGCCGTGGCCACCGCCCGGCCCGATGGCTACACGCTGCTGTTGATGAGCAACGGCAACGCCGTCAGCGTGGGCCTGTTCAAGAAGCTGCCCTTCGACGTGCAGAAGGACTTTGCGCCGATCTCGCTGCTCGGCACTTTCGACATCGGGGTCTTCACGGCCGCCAACAGCCGCTTCATCACGCTGCGCGATGCGGTGGCTTTTGCCAAGGCCAACCCGGGCAAGCTCAACGTGGGCACCATCGCGCCGGGCAGCACGCAGCACCTGAGCGCCAAGCTGTTCGAGACCGTTGCCGGCGTCGACGTGCTGGTGGTGCCGTACAAGGGTTCCCCTGCGGTGCTGACGGCACTGCGCAGCGGCGAGATCGACC
The DNA here is from genome assembly GCA_043717565.1 of Burkholderiales bacterium. Classification (GTDB taxonomy): domain Bacteria; phylum Pseudomonadota; class Gammaproteobacteria; order Burkholderiales; family Burkholderiaceae_C; genus Rubrivivax. The sequence continues at coordinate 37,793 of JAYSXE010000253.1, forward strand.
TCGCGTTCGAAGTGGTGGGCCCGATGGTGTCGCAGGTCGGCGCGGGTGTCGTGAAGGCGCTCGCGGTGTCGTCGAACCAGCGAAGCGCTGCGCTGCCCGATGTGCCCACGGTGCAGCAAGCGGGCGTGGCGGGCTACAACGTGGCGAGCTGGAATGCGTTGGCGGCACCCGCGGGCACACCGGCCGACGTGATCGACAAGCTCAACCGCGCCGCGCGTGAAGCCGTGGCCTCACCCGACGTGCAGACGCGGCTGGGCAAGCTGGGCATGCGGCTGCAAGCCAGTACGCCGGCCGAACTGCAGGCGTTGCTGGGCAACGAGATCAAGCGCTGGGGTGAGGTGATCCGGGCGGCGAAGATCGAGCCGGAATAGAGCGCGCGTGCCGCCTGCCCGCGGTCATCACCGGACAGGCGGTTCATGGGCGTTCTGCGCCTGCCCTCAAAATGCGGGGAATGAAAGCACCACCGCGCCTGCAAGTCCTGGTCGATGAAGGCCTGATCGACACCGTCGTGCGCCAGCTGATGAGCGGCAAGGAAGCCGAGGTCTACGTGGTGCGCCGCGGCGACGAGACCTTCTGCGCCAAGATCTACAAGGAAGCCAACAACCGCAGCTTCCGCCAGGCGGTGGACTACACCGAAAACCGCAAGGTCAAGAACAGCCGCCAGGCCCGCGCCATGGCCAAGGGCACGAAATTCGGCCGCCAGTCGCAGGAAGCCGCGTGGCAAAGCGCCGAGGTCGACGCGCTGTACCGGCTGGCAGCAGCCGGCGTGCGCGTCCCCCGGCCTTTCAATTTTCTGGAAGGCGTGCTGCTGATGGAGCTGGTGACGGCCGCCGACGGCGACGCCGCGCCGCGCCTGAACGACAGCGTGTTCACCGAAGACCAGGCGCTGGCGCACCACGCCATGCTGATCCAGGAAGTGGTGCGCATGCTGTGCACTGGCGTCATCCACGGCGACCTGTCGGAGTTCAACATCCTGCTCGCGGCCGACGGCCCGGTCATCATCGACCTGCCGCAGGCCGTGGACGCGGCCGGCAACAACCACGCCCAGCGCATGCTGCTTCGCGACGTTGAGAACCTGCGCGACTTCTTCGGCCGCAGCGCCCCCGCCCTGCTGGACACCGCCTACGGCCCGGAGATTTGGGCGCTGTATGAAAAGGGCCTGCTGCGCACCGACACCGTGCTCACCGGCCGCTTCGCCGCGCCGCGCCGCGCCGTGGACCTGGGCAGCGTGGTGCGCGAGATCGACGACGCCAAGGCCGAACACGCGGCGCGCCTGCTGCGCATGCAAAACCCCGGCACCTGAGCGCAGGCGCTGCGGCGCCGGGCTGCTGGCCGCATGCGCTTCCGTGTGGCCAGCCCCGGCCTTGAAACGGCAGAATCCGCCCCCACGTCCCCCGTTCGCGCCCGGGTTGCACCCGTCGGCAGCGCCCTTTTTTTTCCGACTACACACCAAGACCCACCCAGAGACCATGGACAAGCAAACCCTGTCATTCCAGGCCGAGGTCAAGCAGATCCTGCACCTCGTCACCCACAGTCTGTACAGCAACAAGGAAATCTTCCTGCGCGAGCTGGTCAGCAATGCCTCCGACGCCTGCGACAAGCTGCGTTTCGAGGCGCTGGACAACAACGCCTTGTTTGAGGACGCGCCGAACCTGGAAGTGCGGGTCTGGTACGACGAAGCGGCCAAGACGATCACCATCCGCGACAACGGCATTGGCATGAGCGCCGACGAGGCGGTGTCCCACCTGGGCACCATCGCCAAGAGCGGCACGCGCGAATTCATGGCCAAGCTGGAAGGCGACCAGAAGAAAGACGCCAACCTCATCGGCCAGTTCGGCGTGGGCTTCTACAGCGGCTTCATCGTGGCCGACCGCATGACGGTGGAAACCCGCCGTGCCGGTTCAGCCGCCGAAGCAGGCGTGCGCTGGACCAGTGAAGGCACGGGCGACTTCGAGGTCGAAACTATCAACCGCCCACAGCGCGGCACCGACGTCATCCTGCACCTGCGCGAAGGCGAAGAAGAATTCCTGTCGGCCTGGAAGCTGAAAAGCATCATCAGCAAGTACAGCGACCACATCAGCCTGCCGGTGCTGATGCCCAAACAGCAGTGGGACGAAGAGAAGAAGGAACAGGTCACCACCGACGAGTGGGAACCGGTGAACAAGGCCGCTGCGCTGTGGACGCGCCCGAAGAGCGAAGTCACCGACCAGCAGTACCAGGACTTCTACAAGCAGATCAGCTACGACCAGGAAGCACCGCTGGCCTATACCCACAACCGTGTCGAAGGCCGCACCGAATACACGCAGCTGCTCTACATCCCGAAGAAGGCCCCCTTCGACCTGTGGAACCGTGACAAGCGTGGCGGCGTGAAGCTGTACGTGAAGCGCGTCTTCATCATGGACGACGCTGAAGCGTTGATGCCGGTGTACCTGCGCTTCGTCAAGGGCGTGATCGACAGCGCCGACCTGCCGCTGAACGTCAGCCGCGAACTGCTGCAGGAAAGCCGCGACGTCAAGGCCATCCGCGAGGGCAGCACGAAGAAGGTGTTGTCGATGCTGGAAGACGTGGCCGAGAACCAGCAGGAAACCTACGCCGCGTTCTGGGAACAGTTCGGCACGGTGCTGAAAGAAGGCATCGGCGAAGACCACGCCAACCGTGAGCGCCTGGCCAAGCTGTTCCGCTTTGGCAGCACGCATGCGGAAAGTGGTGTCACGCTGGAAGACTATGTCAAGCGCATGAAGGAAGGCCAGGAAGAGATCTACTACGTCACCGCCGACAGCCTGGCCACGGCCAAGAACAGCCCGCAGCTCGAGATCTTCCGCAAGAAGGGCATCGAGGTGCTGCTGCTCACCGATCGCGTTGACGAGTGGATGCTGTCGCACCTGTACGAATTCGACGGCAAGATGCTGGCCAGCGTGGCCAAGGGCGGCGTTGACCTGGGCAAGCTGCAAGACGAAGACGAAAAGAAGCAGGCCGAAGCCGCCGCCGAAGCTGCCAAGCCGCTGATCGAACGCCTGAAGACGGCACTAAAAGACCGCGCGAAGGACGTGCGCACCACCACCCGCCTGGTCGATTCACCGGCCTGCATCGTGGTTGACGATGGCGACATGAGTTCGCACCTGGCGCGCATGCTCAAGCAGGCCGGCCAGACAGCACCCAAGACACAGCCGATTCTGGAGGTGAACGTCGAGCATGCGCTGGTCAAGCGGCTGGACAGTGCCGACGGCAGCGAGCGCTTTGACGACCTGGCGCACATCCTGTTCGATCAGGCGCTGCTGGCCGAAGGCGGCCAGCTGGAGGACCCTGCGGCCTATGTGCGGCGTGTCAACGCTTTGCTGACGGCTTGACAGCAGCCTGAGGGGCCGTTTGGCCACCCCGTCCTGTCGTCAGGGCGGGGCCATCGGCCGGCTCAAGCGGTCATTGTCTCGAGCTGTTCGCGCAGCTGCGCCGTCTGCTGGCTCCAATACGCGGCCGTGCCGAAGAACGGAAAATTGAGCGGGAAGGTCGGGTCGGCCCAACGGGCGGCCAGCCAGGCGCTGTGCCGTACCATCCGCAGCGTGCGCAGCGGCTCGACCAACGCGCGCTCGCGGTCGTCGAATTCGCTGAACTGCTCATAGCCTTCCAGCAGCAGGTTCAGCTGTGCGGCCATCGTCTGGCGGTCGCCCGAAACCAGCATCCACAGGTCTTGTACTGCCGGGCCCTGCATCGCGTCGTCCAAATCCACCACGTGGGGTGAACCGCCCTCGGCGCCGGCGCGCCACAGCACGTTGCCCAGGTGGCAGTCGCCGTGCAGGCGCAGCGTGTTCAACGGTGCAGCCGCGTCGAACGCCGCTTCCACCTCGGCCAGCGCCTGTTCACAAGCCTGCTGCCAGGCCGGCCCTTCGGTGCGCGTGACGAAGCCGCCTTCCAGCAGCAGGTGCAGCGCCCGATGGCCATCGGCCTGGGCGTTCAGGTGGTGTCGCTGCACAAAAGGCGATCGTCGGCCAACGGCATGCATGCGCCCGATGAAACGGCCCAACTGGCGCATCGCTGCCGGGTCTTCCAGTTCCGGCTCGCGGCCCGCGCAGCGCGCGGCCACGGTGAAACGGTGTTCGCGCGTGCCGCCATCGGCCAGCGGGGTGTGCAGGCAGGCCAGCGTGGCTGGCTCGCCCCACAGCGCCAGGCCCGGCACCGCGCGTTCGGGCCGCAGCACCAGCGGTGCGATGGCGGGCACTTCGGCGGCGGCAAGTTCCAGCGCGAAGGCGTGCTCTTCGACAATCTGCTCGTTGCTCCAGCGCCCGGGCCGGTAGAACTTGGCCACCACTGCCGAGCCGTCCTCTAAAAACACCTGGAAGACGCGGTTTTCGTAGGAATTGAGCTGCAGCACGCGGCCGTCGCCGTACAGGCCCACGGCCTGCAATGCGTCAAGAACGTGCTGGGGATCGAGTTGGCTGAAATCGACGGCGGCGGTGCCCGCCGGTGGAGGAAGGGTGTTCAGAGGGGTCAATGCCGCAGCCACGAACCTGCGGTGTCGCTGACCACGCCACCCGCTTCCATCGGCGCGCCGGGAATCTCGCGCACCGACATGCCGCTGCGCGGCGAGCCAAAGCCGCCGACCGGCATCGGGCCAAAGGTGCTGGCCGTGCCCTGGTCGATACGCCCACCGCCTTCGTTGCCGAAGAAAGAGTCCTGCAGGAAATTTGAGTCTTGCCACAGCGTGGGCCGCTCGCGGCGGCGGTTGGCTGCGGAAGAAGCCGCCAGCACGTCACGCACCGGCGCTGCCGGGGCAGCAGACTGCGGCGCCCGCGCGGCCGGGCCCGTCATCGGCACCAGCAATTGCAGTTCAGATTGCGACGGCAGTTCATGAGGCGCGCAGCGCAGGTAGCGCACCTTGCACGCTGCCAGCACCGACTGCTTGATCTTCACCGAACGGCGCGAGACGTGCCTTTCCTGTTCCAGGTCGATGGCCGCCAGCACGCGTCCGTTGGCGCTGCAGATTGCAAAGCTGACATGGTTGGCGCCCAGGATGTCGTACCAGTAGCGCACCTGCTCGGGGTCGGTGGGCTGGCAAAAACGCACCAGCGGCAACTTGGCCAGCACCACATGCTGGGGCAGCGCTTCGCGCAGCTGGCGGTACACGCGGCGTTCGTCCACGGTGAACACCGGCCGCGCCGTCAGCGTCCACTGGTCGGGCAGCGGCTTGGACCTGGGCTTGCGCTTGGTGCCAAACGACATCCAGGCCGCGCCGCCCAGAAGGGTCAGGCACAGGCCCATCAGAAGCCAGGTGAGGTGTGTCTGCATGGAATTCGGTGGCGTTGCTGCTGGAGGTTGAGCAATGTCGAACCTTTGTCACCAGCTCTTTACATTCCTTGGGTTATGTTACCGGTTAGGGGGTGCGGCGCCATCCCGTGTTCACGTGGAGACTCGTGGCTGGGTGCCAACCGCCCACCGGAAACCACAGACAGCGGGCAGTTTGTGCGCCGCAGTGTGCGCAGGCTGACAAGGTCCTTTGCGCCTTATTTCTCGGTTTGGCGCCCACCGACCCGCCGCCTCCCGGGCCAAAGGGGCCCTGCAGCCTGCTCCACCTGCCCTGCGCCGTGGTGCCGGTCCGCAAGCTGTATACTGAGCGGCTGTCCCGGGTTCGGCCGGGTCGTTTGGCTGTTCGCGGCGCCTTCCCGGGCGCGGTTTCAGCCCCAAGCCCGAGAGGCTGCAGTTCCGCCATGGCGGTTCTACAAGCAGTGCCAACGGCGCGGTGGCTGGTTTCATCCAAGGCTGCACGGTGCAGCGGTTCCGAACGTTGCGCGTTCCCGTCTTTGGGACGCGTTTTTTGAAAGACCCTCATGAAGACCTTCAGCGCCAAGCCGGCCGAGGTGAAGCACGAGTGGTTTGTGATTGACGCCACCGACAAGGTGCTCGGACGTGTTGCCAGCGAAGCAGCACTCCGTTTGCGCGGAAAACACAAGGCCATCTACACGCCTCACGTCGATACCGGTGATTTCATCATCGTCGTCAATGCCGACAAGATCCGCGTCACCGGGGCCAAGGCCA